>CAWJWZ010000004.1:0-284075 GCA_963846705.1 uncultured bacterium | reverse complement strand
AGTGAAGTAACTATATGAGTATGACCATTGAGCGTATGTATGCAGGTGCCTTTAATGATATCCCATATTTTTATAGTCTTATCCCAAGAACCACTTACTATCATGCTACTATCAGGAGACCATGAGACTGATCTAACAATATCAGTATGACCAGTCAATGTTTGTATACAGGTACCGCTTTGTGAATCCCATAGTTTTATAGTTTTATCATCAGAACAACTTGCTATATATTTACCATTAGGAGACCATGAGACTGATCTAATTCTATTATCATGATCCTTTAACGTATATATACAGTTATTTGTAGTAGTATCCCATACCCTTATAGTATTGTCATCAGAGCAACTTGCTACGTACTGACTATTAGGTGACCATGAAACTGAGATAACTCCACGAGGCCATATTTGCGATCCATCTCCACTAGTATGACCAATGAGAGTCTTTATAGTAGCAATAATATCATTAATTTTATTACGACAGAGAATACTACATATCTTACTGGTATGTATAAGATAGCATATTAGTATACGCTGAACTTTATAAGGTAAGATATTTATTACGTTATATTCACCTTGGTAGTATGGTGACTGCAATAGCTTATCTCCAAGAGCCTGAATAGTAAGATCCGCTAAGTTAACAGTATGCTCATTATTCTGTATATCAAGATAGCTTGCGCATATAATAAGATTACAGAGTACCGGTATTGTCTGAGTTGTAAGATACTCTTTTAGTTGCTGTTTTGCTGTGTATTGAAGCCAATAAGAAGATAATTCGGTAGTCTCAGGTATTTCTTGCTGTACTACTGATAATGCACTATTGCTTGATGTGGTCAGAGCATTAATAATAGAGATATAGGGTAGCAAAGCGATAACTTGCTCTTGAGTTAATAACGGCAGCGGTATCTCTTCAGCGTGCACTGCATTATCTTGTATATTTTGAGTGTCTTGTATAAGATTTCTTATGCTGGTTGAAGCTTGTATAAGCTACCTGCTTTGCTCTTTGTCAAGCTGTAGCTGCTTATCATTAGAAAGCATTAAACTTAGTATGCGTTGATTTGTATTATCTTGCTGATGATGTAGCTTATAGCTTAATAATAGTATCGGTAAAGCGCTCTTAATTTGATGATTTACTACAAGATATCGTACAATAGCGTTGCCTAGTTCGTAAGGAACATGAGTAAACGTGGCTACATAAGCACTTGGCTTGCGATTACCAAGTTCAGTTACTTTCTTAATAGTTAACTCTTTAAGTGACGGTACCTCTATAGCACAGAGATATCCTGATGAAATAAGAAAAATACTGAATACTTTAATAATCTGCTGTAACATATCACTACCTTGCACGTTATCTATGAACACATATTTATAAACTAAATAATTATTTTAATATACAGCTAATAGTAAATCATATTTTATATTTGTCAATATTAAGAGTTATGCAAGAACTTGAAAAAATCGCAAAAAGGAAGGGGCAAAGCATCGACTGGCTATCCAGCAATACCTCACCCCAAATCCTAAATTTTTCTATTAACTCGATAGTACTATTATAGGGTTTATAAGTTTGTTAGTTCTTAAATTACTGTACTATTTCTATTTTTTTAGTATATGTATCAAGATACTCAAGTAGTTGTGCCCATGTTGGTGAAAAAACTTGATTTGGTTGATAATCAGGTACGAGTGCTTTCAGTAGCGTATGCACAAAATATTCTACTGAAAAAAGCTGTGCTTTTTTATGAGCAAGATATTTTTTAATATTTTTTATATAATTTTCATAGTCTTGCCATGACATATTTTTTATAAAAGTATATAGCTCTTGATCCGTTACAAAGCGCTCTCTTAAGATTAAACAATTTTCAGGAATATACGCAGTAATATTACGCGCACCCCAATATATTGGTATACACCCTGCTATAAGTGCATCAAATATTTTTTCTGTGATATAACCACTTGTATTTTTCATGTTTTCGTAACATATACAAAATTTATAATTTTTAAGAACATTTAGTTTACATACGATAGAACCCTTATAATTTTTATACGTCTGAGCATTCCATCCATTACCATAAAATTCAAAATCGTTTCTTGTATACTGTTGTTCAAAGAATTGTATAATAGCTTTGCGCTGTGAATACAGCTCTTGTGGATGTACTGAGCTTTTGTCTGAAGCTATAAGTGTACAAAGCTTTTTTTGTCCAAAAGAAATTTCGTCCCCTTTAAACTCTAGTGTTGGTTGGGGATAAAAAAGCTTAAAGTATTTTTTATTGTCTACCAACGTATCAAAAAAAGTATAAATACGATGATATACGTTATGATAAGTATTTTGATAGCTTTGCTGATCAACAGTAGGTGGCTCAAGAAGTAAAGCAATAAGATTTTTTTGAGCATATGCCATAATCCCCGCTTGCTGTTTTGCGTCAAGAGAAATACCTGCTGTAATAAGCGCTACTCCATTTTGTTCATCTGCATATGTTGTTGTTTTTAAATCATATCCCAATGTACGTAATGCTTCACGAAGCTTATAAAAACAATACATACAATTGTCACGATTATATACAGGGTCAGCAAGATCAAACAGTTTTTCGTTATAGTAACCATTGGGTGGAATAATATAAACTATTTTTTTACTGCCTCGAGTACTAGTTGATACTAGCTGCTCTTGTACTCGTGCTTCTTCAAAAAAAAGACCTATCTTTTCGCCATATCCTGATCTATGCTGCCAGGATTCTAAAAATTCTTCAACCGTTTTCCAGTCTCTTGCAGATATGTACTTAATAAATTCAGAAATATGATAGAGGGCCCCAGCAAGGGTATGGGGTAAATGAGTACTAGACTTAACATAATTAAACTGACACGCCCGTACATTACAAAATAATTCTTCTGATGGTATTACCTGCTTATCTATATTGAAATAAAAACCGTAGGCCTGTGTTTTATGAAGCATGTTTATACAAAACTGCATATCAACAGCAGATGCAAAGTTTGTAGTATCTTGACAACAAAGTATATAGTGACTTTTTAAACTTTTAAGCAGTTGTTTAAATGATTCTATTGAAGTTTCTTGTATATTAATAAACACAACTTCAGGGTACTCATGCTGCAAAGCCTTATACTCTTCAGAATAAGAGCCAGGTATATAGAGTACATATATATCACGATAGCCTTTAACTGAGTGACTTATTCCAAGAAGCACATTAGATACACCGACAGGATTTGCATAAGAAAAAATACCTACATCAGCAGTTTCAGATAGACAGGACACTGTTCTAAAGTGTTCAAGGCGTTGGTATCTTTCTTTTTCAATAATAACCTGTCCTAAATTAGTTTGTGTATGAGGTACTACCTTATGATCATTAATAGTATTAGCGAGATTATAAATATATACAGTCTGATCATTAAACTTGATACGCTCAGCTGACATTTCAAATATAGGCAACATGTGTGCTACATCTGCAGCTGTTGGAAAAAACATACCATGCCAAAAGTAATCTTCAAGCTTAATATGCTTAAAGATACCTGCGTAAAATGTTCTTAATTGGGATGTAGTGCGGGGATACTCCCTAATTCTACATGCTTTAACAATATCATCAGGTATAGGCCTACAAAAACCTTCTCTACCCGATGGATACTCTTGATAGCCACCATGGGTACACCATACCCCTTGATACGCATATAATTGATTTAAGTATGCTAAAACACTATCATGTGCAAACCAATCATCACCATCATATTCTACTACAATATCATCATCGTCACAGTACGTGTGTATTACTGTGTATAAATTAGCTGCTTTTAAACGTCGTACTTTATTTTTGATAAGCAGTACTTTATCTTCCAGCTTATGCTCTTTAATATACTGTTCTACATGTTCGGCAGTACCATCTTCAGAACAATCATCAATGTAAATAACACGATAATTAGTATATTTTTGTGCAAAAAGAGCATCTAAGTTACGCTGATACACTTGTTTATTATTAAACGATGGAATAATAACTACCATCTTTTTTTCTTGATTTGCTTGATAATCGGCAAATAAATAGAGAGAACTACATAACCATATGCAAAATACTGTTAACAGTCTTTTTAGCGCTTCGACCTTCATTACTATGCTCCTTTATAACAAAAAATGAGATGATGCCTCATTTAATCAAAAAAGCATCAAATATTCAAGACTTGATTACGCCCGCTCTGCAATATAGGCAAGACGTCGAGAGCGCTCCCAAGCTTCTAAAAAGTTTTTCAATTCATAAGCTACGCAGGTTTTACCAGTAGTTTCAAAAGCTGGATCGTGACAGTATACTTTACGTTCTACCTGAGAATAACCTACTACCATAAGAAGATGTCCCTGCGCATATGATCCAGCTGCTCCCGTAAGTGGTCCTCGTACACTAACAACTACCGGTTGTTGACGCATTAAAAAACGATGTAACTCTTTAAACGAAGCTAAGCGTTTTACATAAAAAAGCACCTTTCCTCGTGCACACTCAAATGCATGAGCAGTATTAAAGGGCCAACTTCCATAAGCATCAAGTCCTGGATCATAACTGTGCCGTGCAAATTGTAGCGGATCAATCCACCGTTTAATCACATAACTGGTTAAAAGAGCCGTTGAAGTAGGTGAACATAAATGCTGAGCACGAGGATGATTAAGCACCATTTGAGATTGTTGCGGTACTTTTCTAATATATATATTTGGTAATGAAACAAGATCATGCACGCTTTCCGACTTAAAAAGCTGGGTATGTACCGTATTAACAAATATATGCTTAATACAAGTAAGTGATGCTTGCTCATGACGTTTAATGTGTACTCTAAAAGCATCTGCTAGACTCAAAGACGGCAACTCTAAGCGCACATGAAAATAACTAGAACCTTCTTTGCTTGTGCTTAAAAAAGAACGTTGAACTCCAGCACCCCACTCGGCTACTTTATGACAGGTATACCATCGTTTAGTCAAAGCATCACGCACTTCTATCCAAAAGCTAAAATACCCTCTTTGAGGACGAAATGCGTTCCAAGAAAAAATAAGGTGATTAAATGGTATACTCAGAGTAGTAATAGAGATCATACCATAGATATCACCATCGTTTACTTGCGATGGTGAAAAAGTATGCTTATGAAGCCAAGTCCATTGAGGCGTTATACCAGCTGTTAATACCATATACCATCCACATAATTCTAGTGTTAATAGCAGTACACATAGTTTCATAATTACTCTCCCTAGATGCTTAATAGTGTAGCATAAGCACGGAGGGAGAAAACAATCTTTAAATAAAATTTAAAATTTGTCAAAACAATATAATAGCTAAACACTGAATAATACTTTATTGAATAGTAAGTATTGCTCAAAAAAAAGTATTCATGATATGCTTAGAATTGTATTTGGGAGATACTCGGAGATACTTGTATGTTGAATAAACTACTAAAAGCACCCTTATGGGTACCGCTCATAGTAAGCAGTTCAGTAAGTCCTCAAGAAGGAATAATTACTGTACCAGTCGCTGATCTTGTAGGACAATCCCTACGTACACTTATGCCAGAGCAGGACGTCAAAAAGGCATATGCAGATGTATCAATGTGTTTTACATATACTGGATCTACTACATGTCCACGTCTGCATCAAGCTCTCTTTAACGAAAGAGTTACCATACTTAAAGCTGAAGGGGAAGAGTTGTATATTGAACTCCCTGATACATATTATGGTTTTGAAAATGGTAGTAAAAAAAATAATCGCTATTGGACGTTAGCTCAGTATGTAACTCCACGTGCTTTTTTTAAACAGCGTGGGTTATCTGAACAATGTATACCGTCATTAGAGGGGGAAAGCTCAACACTACACACTATTATTCTTACCATGCCGTGGTACGCTAAAAGCACAGGATATACATATTCAGTAGGAACACGCTTTACTGTTGCGCGTACCGGGCTCCAAAGTTATAGTGTATATATTTTTGATCCTCAACGTGCCACTATACATATTGATTATGTTCCTAAGTCTATAAGTATACACCAGAAACATATGCTTGGCTCTGATGCTCATATTCGTACACAATTTATAAAAATTATAAAAAGATGGATTCAAAACTCTTCTGCTGCTATACCATATGTATGGGGAGGAGCAAGCTATACTGGTATATCTACACAGAATGCAATTGGCTTTGATTGTGCAAAGCTGATTTTTAGAGGAGCACGTATTAGTGGTATACCATTATATATAAGCAATAGTAGTGGCCTTGCAGCATCTCTTGCATGTCTAAATAATTATGAAAGCATACGTCTTGGTGATATTATATGGATTCCTGGTCATGTTATTATTATAAGTAATATTACCCATAATTTAGCTATTGAAGCACGAGGCTACGATCACGGCTACGGCAAGTTACATGAAATACCCATAGCGCATCTTTTTAAAAATATACATACCTATTATGATTTAATACACGCATACCGTAATCATATACCTCTTGAGCGACTTGATGCTCAAAAAAATGTAGTTCAAGTAATTAAAGAATTTAAGCTACTTTCTTTAACCAGCGCACTATCAGTCTGTAAGCTGTATATATAGGTGGAATAAGTATATAAAGTCCAACAAGCGCACACAAAAGAGCAGACCCATAGAACATATAAAGAATAAAAAAATTAAGAGCGATAACTACTTTATACGGATGAGGACGCGAAAAAAAACGATAATGCTTTAATGAAGGATATGGTATTGTGCTTATCATAAGTAATGCAAGTGCAGCAATACTGCCTCCTATAAAAACACTGGAAAATACAGCATAATTTCGTAATGTATGAGCAGAGAGCACCAGCAATGCTAAAAAAAAAGCAGCCATAGTTGTTGGTAATCCCATAAAATGAGATTTTAGTGGCATAGGTTTAGCATTAAACCTCGCTAATCGTGCAAGACCAGCACAAATATAAATTCCTAAAAGTATAATAAGCCATGTACGCTCAATTGATAACCAGCTGTATATTAAAATAGTTGGGGCCAGACAAAAAGAAACTGCATCGCATAAAGAATCTAATTCCATACCAAAACAGCTTGTAAGATTAAACGCACGAGCTAACCTCCCATCAAATGCATCCATACAGGCAGCAAGTAAAATACACAAGCTTGCCGTACGATATTCACCATCTAAACTTTTAAGTATTGATAAAAAACCCAAAAGAGCATTTGCAAACGTAAAACAGTATGGCAATGCCCATAAAGATCTATAATATTTGTTATATGAACGCGGAGATCGTATTTTTCTAACTATTAGCATTGCCATTTTCCTAAAATAGTATGCCCACCTTGTACTTTTTGCCCATGTACAACACATAGTATAACCGACTGAGGTAGCAATACCTCAACGCGAGAACCAAACTTAATCATACCATACTTTTGACCAGAGCGCACTTTTTGCTGAGCTTGCATCCAGGTAACAATACGCCGTGCTATAGTACCTGCAATTTGACGTATAATAAGGGTCCCATATGCAGTACGTAACGTAAGATCAGTTCGCTCATTACGTTCTGAACTTTTAGGCAAAAAAGCAGGGGTAAATTTTCCTGGCTTATAGGTAATATCTTCAACAAAACCGTCACATGGTATCCATTGAACATGGACGTCAAGGGGAGATAAAAAAATAGCAATACGCTGTATACCTGCTTTATCTAACTGATTGTCTATAGTATCAATTGCAATAATAGTACCGTCTGCGGGGGATACAATTATAGTAGGATCTACAAGTGCTTCAAGACAGACACGCGTAGGATTACGAAAAAAATAGAGCGTAAAAAGTAGCTGTCCTATAATAATACTAGCTACTGCACCTACTTTGTACGCTGGCCATGCATAATAACTACTGCAAATAAGTACTACAAGTATTTGCATAAAAAAAGAACAAGTAACTTATTTCCTTCTGTCCATACTAGATTTGCACGTAGATTGCGCAGCATGTGTGTCTTTCTATTATTCTATATGTGTCTCTACTATATTTATTAATGCATTCATACGCTCAAGCAGCCTTTTTATTTCATCTCCTACACGCACATGAGGTTCAAGTTGTACTAGTCTATCTAATGGCACAGCTATAGTCCAACGAATCGTATCCACCCAAGTATATGCTTGAGCTATGCGTGCTGCTTCTTCTAGCTTTTTTTGTTCTTGTAAAAGCGCAGCTTTTAATTGCATCTCATTTTTTATAGTGTTTCCATCTCTATCATTAAGTAGATGCAAAAACATATCTCTCTTAAGAGCTCGCCATACATCAGATGTATGTTTGGTAATTTCTTCAGCGGTACTCCATCCTTCAGGCTTTGCATCACGCCATCGTGCTAAACATGCAGTATAAGGTCCTACAAGAGTTTTTAATAAAAAACGGATTGGTCGTGTGTGTATTTCTTGCTCTAGATCTCCTAAAATGGTATTAATATGAAACTGTTCTTCAATACGTGCCAATGCTTGAGAACCTGTTGCATACCGATACATTCCCCATCCTGTTGCTCCTATAGTAAGTGCTGCCTCTACCGCTCGTATTTGTTGATGCGTAAGAGAAAACGCATATGCATTAGAAGTACAAAGAGTACATAGTGCTAAACATATATTTTTAAAAACTGAATATATCTTAGTCATAGGAACCTCCCTTATATATATTTCTACCTAAGAATACCAGAAAATATATTAGTTAAAAACCCTGTGTACTTGATACATTAAGTACGGTACTTAATTGACGTATTAAAAAATTTCCAAAAGAATATGCTATATGAGTTGCAAGAGAATCGCTGTCGATTTCTTGATCTTCAGTCCCTAAAAACTTAGCAAATGTACTTACCTTTTCAGCGGTTACCCACTCAATATCACCTTCAATACTTTCTTTTTCTTTTATTTTTTGAACCGCAGTAGACTGAGCACCAAGTTCATCAATAAGTCCTAACTGCAGCGCTTGATATCCAGTAAACACTTTACCATTTGCCCAAGTATCAGTTTGTTTTAGGGACAACTTAGGCCGTTTTTGCGCAACATCATGAGTAAATTGACGATACGTATCTTCAGTAAGTTGCTGCAACATAGCTATTTGCTCAGGTGTAGGGGCAACCAATGGATCTCCTGCCATTTTAAATTCTCCAGCTTTTACTACCTCATATTTAATTTTAAACTGATTAAGAAATTCATTCAGCTGTGGTCGCGGAATATACGCTCCTATACTACCTATAAAAGCCGAAGGTGAAGCTACAATATAGTCAGCTGCACATGCTATATAATAGGCACCTGAAGCACAAATATTTTCTACTACGACAACCACTGTTTTAGGATGTTCTTTTTTATAAAAGTTTATTTCATGAAAAATTGCCTGTGAGCTGCCAGCAGCGCCTCCGCCTGAGTCTATTTTAAGTAAAATTGCTTTAATATCTTTATTTTCAAATAACTTCTTAAGCTCTTTAATATAGGGAGCTGCTGTAGTTATAGTATCTTTAATAACCAGATATCCAACTTTAGTTTTTAAGTCAAGTGCAGTCACATAATAGTTTTTTAATGTGCGTACTACTATGGGAACAAACTGTAACACCAGTAATAACAAGAAAATATTTTTTAAATACTCAGAGAGCTTAGCCATAAAACAACCTTTCATATAAAACACGTATATACTTGTTATTAAAATACAGCTTTTTTTTGACTTTCAGAACGTTTTCTTTTACAATTTAAGTATCTAGTGGTTGAAACAACCTACTAGGGCGGTTAGCTCAGCTGGTAGAGCATCAGTCTTACAAACTGGGGGTCGTAGGTTCGAATCCTGCACCGCCCACCATTTTTATCGATTATTTTATTCCTCGGTAGCTCAGTCGGTAGAGCAAACGACTGTTAATCGTTGGGTCGCTGGTTCGAATCCAGCCCGAGGAGCCATATAATTTCCCCATTACGGGGCTGTAGCTCAGTTGGTTAGAGCGTCCGCCTGTCACGCGGAAGGTCGCGAGTTCGAGTCTCGTCAGCCCCGCCACTTTTATCCAAAGTACGTACAATCTAGCTTATAGTATTCTTGCATGAATTTTTGTGCCTTTTGCTTTATACATTCTAAAGAGTAAAATACTAGTATGTATACTATACTATTTAGAGTGGAGGAACTACTATGACAAAACTTCAAGCAAGCTTAAGTATTATTAGCATTTTCTATTTTCTTGGTGGATTATGTTCGGCATATGCTACATCGTGCCTTGAAAGAAGTGCTCTTTCAGGAAATGTAGATACAGTAGAACGTCATCTTAATTTATTAGATAAGTGCAATGAGTCTGATAATACAGAAGTGCATACCGTGCTAACCAAAGTAAAAGAGACAATAAATACAACCAATAACAGTTATTTTACAAAGTCAGATACTTGGCGAGTTCTTAACCATACAGCAAAAGCAGGCATATATGCGCTAAGTGCTAGCCTTATGGGAAGGATTGCTTATGAGCTTTGTAACGAAGCTCGAGGAGTTGATCAGCTTTACGGAGGATTTATAGTAAGCGGTGCAATAGGTATTTTATTAGGTATTAAAGCAGTACAACACATAGTACGAGGGGTCAAGAGTGGTTTTAATCGACAAGCTACGCAAGAACATTTAGAAACATTACTGGCTATACGAAATAAACTTACCCAATTTCTAGCAAATGAGGCCTGCCCTCATACTTAAGTATAAGCTGCTGAATTCATCGTGAGTTCAGCAGCCTAGATATATCTAGTTAAAAATAAAAGAAGAAAATTTCATGTATACTGGTTATAATAAGCTCTTATTAAGTATTATTATTTTTTTAGGTACACCTATGTACGGAACAATACTTATTTTAAATGGACCATCAGCTGCAGGTAAAAGTTCAATTCAAAAAGAATTCCAGCAACTAATGCTGCCAAATTTATGGATAAAACTAGGAATCGATACTTTGTTTGATACCCCAATGCCAAATATTACTCCTGAAAACATGAACTTTTGGCAATCAAAAAATCCTATACGATGGGTTAAAGTAACTCAAGATGTTGATCAGAATACTATTATTACATTACTTATTGGCGAGCAAGGTGAACAGGTAGCATATGGCATGAACAGTGCAATAGCTGAATATGCTAAAAATGGTTGCAATATTATTGTTGATTATATTGCGTATAAAAAAGAATGGCTTGATGATTTACGCCGTAAACTTACTGATATAAAAACGTACTGGGTAAAAGTAAATATACCTCTAAGTGTCTTAGAAGAACGAGAAGCTACGCGTGGGACATCACCAAAAGGACATGCTAGAAGTCACTACACTACTGTTTTTTGGGATTTACATTACGATCTTGAAGTTAATACCGGTACAGAAAATGCTCGTGAAATCGCAAAAAAAATTAGAGATTATTTTAATTTATAAAGCACGTAGCTTAAGATACTTAGCTGAAAATGAAAGATTTAAAAAGCTTTATTTTTATGTTAATACTTGACAAATTGATAATTTAATTATAAATTTAAAAATAGTAGTAAATAAAGTAATACTCAAAGGATACTGATGGATTTATTTAATTCTTTCTCTTCCCTTTTGGTGACGCCCTGGCACTACTAATCTTTATGCCTTATTTTTAAGGTATTTTTCTTCTATTTCTTATATCTCTTTTAATTTTTTTCTACTATCCCTTTGGTGGCCTTTTTGGCCAATCTAATATCCCCTTTATTTTTAATTTTTTACACAATTTCTTTGGACTGCTTAATTTTCCTTTTTTAAAAGGTGATCTTATGAAAAAAATTATTGTATTTGGTATAAGTATATTTCTTTTAATTACCAGTGGTGTTATTGTTTTAACCCAGAAAAAAAGTAATGTAATTAAATCTCCTATAAAATCTGATAAAACATATCGTATTGCAATTTTGCTTCCCCTTTCACATCCTGCTCTTGAAGAAATTCAACAAGGCTTTATTGAGACGCTATCAAAAGCTATAAATATTTCTTACGATATTTATAACGGCAATGGTGATCGTGTGTTAATGCGCTCTCAAACAGAACAGATTATGCAAAAAGAATACAATCTTATTTGTGCATTATCAACATCTGCCGCATTAGTATGCAAAGAAATTTCAATCCAACGCAAAAATACTACACCCGTTGTATGTTGTGGAGTATCAGAGAATCCCGTTGAAATTGGGCTCGTTAAAAGCTTAGAAACCTCAGAAAATAATTTTGTAGTTGTCAGTGATCATCATGATTTTGAAAAACAACTTAAAGTGCTTTTAACGTTGCGACCTGTTAAAAAAATAGTATTGCCGTATTATCCAGCACCAGGCTTAGAAAAGCAAATAGAAGAATTAGCGAAAATCAGTAAGAAACTGGGCATAGAATTACGTACCATAAAGATCTATGCGCTTAATGAGCTATTTGTAAAAACCAATGCTCTACTTACCTCTGATGACGTAATAATAGTTCTTAAAGATAATGTTATTGTATCTGGTATTGAATCATTGATTACTCTAGCTCAAAGAAAAAATACCACACTCTATGTTTCTGATCTTAATTCAGTTGATAAAGGTGCCGTTATAGGTTTTGGAGTGCAAGAATATGCTATTGGAGCTATAGGAGCCCAAAAAGCTCTTTCTATTTTACATGATTATAAGCAACCTTCTGAACTTTCAAGTACTTTGGTCACTGATTTTACCGTAAAAATTAATCTTAAAGAACTACAGAAGCAGAATCTTGCTCTTAACGAAACATTATTATTTTTAATGCAATCAACGTTATGTGTGGAAGGAAAATAATGTTTTATATAGTTTGCACCATTTTAGAACAAATAAGCATATATTTACCTTTGCTGTTAGGAGCATATTGTGCATTTTCACTTCTTAAGGTGCCGTTCTTAGCACTAGAGACTGCCTACGTTTTTGGAGCATTAACGGCAAGCTATAGTTATAGTACTTTTCTAAACTTGCCCTCATATAGTACACTTGTTCTTTCTTGTAGTGCTGCTTTATTAGGCGGTATGACGGTTGGGTTAATTACTTATGCCGTTAAAATTACAACACGTATCTCATTTTTGTTAGCAAGTATTATTAGCATGGGACTCTTTCATGGAATCAATCAACTGGTACTAAAAGGCACCCATATTTCTCTTCCTACATCAAGTACTATCTTAGCGCTTTTTCCTCTTATACCTTCATATCCGCAATTGATAGTACTTTGTAGTATTGCTTGTATTATTGCAGGTATATTTTTTTATTTTACCAGATCTGCGCTGGGAATGAGTTGTGGAGTATATGGTAATAATCCTGATTTCTTTGAGCATTATGGAATTTCTGGTGACTTTATTCAACTTATAGGAATTGTTATAAGTAGTATGCTTGCAGGTATTTCAGGATTTTTAAGTGCATTTATGAATGGCTTTGCTGATATTTCAATAGGTTTCGGTATTAACCTTTTAGCTATTACTGCGCTTATTTTAGGAAGAACATGTATAAAAACTAAGTATACGGCAATTATTCCACTTGTTGGTATGATAATCTACTGTTTCTTACAACAATTTTTGTTAAGAATTAATTTTGACTCACGCTATTTCACGATGATACAAGCATTGGTAATATTAGTCCTTCTTGGTTTAGTGCAGACATTTGTCAAAGGAAAAAAGTATGAACTTGGTCTATAAAGATACAATGCCAACTATTTCCGTGCATATTTCTTTTGCATTTGAACCGAATACATTATTTTTCAGTAATGTACAGTGCAGTTTTACTGCTGGTTCATTAACTTTTATTGTAGGAAAAAATGGAATAGGTAAGTCTACGTTCTTTCGTATACTCCAAGGAAAAATATACCAAGGAGAACGAGTTTCAGGGTCAATAATAATTGATAACGTTACTTATGATTTTGCCGATAAAAATACTCACAATTTATTAGCAAATAAAGTTAGATTGGTTGCTCAAAACTACTCTACTATGCTTGCTAGTGATTTTTCAGTTGCAGTTAATTTAGGTGTTGCGCAACTATTCTGCTATCCATCAGTAATTTCTTTGCCTACTTCTTTCAAATATTTAGATATGTTAGAAGAAGTCGGCATAACACTTGATAAGCAAGCTGCTGAATTATCTGGCGGTCAGAAACAAATTTTAGCAATTATTATGGCACTACAAAAGCCAATTAAATTTTTATTATTAGATGAGCCAACAGCAGCTCTTGATGAAAAGAATACACAATTAGTGATGAATTTTTTAACAAAACTGACGCAAGCACACAACATTACCATTATTTGTATTACCCATGATAAAGAAGTAACGCACGCCTTTGCACAAAATTTTTTTTATGAAATTGTCAAAAATAATCAAGGTGAACGATATATAGAAAAAAGATAGCACATGAAGACTATGCAAGATTTATTGGAATATCTTAAATACTTAAATATCAAAACAAAGATATATGAACACACACCAATTTTTACTGCTGAAGCAGGTCGTCACTTAGTAGAAAAAATTCCGGAAATTCATTGTAAAAACTTGTTTTTAATTGATGATCAAAAGAATTTTTGGCTGGTAGTTGTACCATTTACGACACGTATTGATCTAAAACAATTGGCTATTATTTTGCACACAAAAAAATTGCAATTTGGTTCTGTTAATGATTTAAAAATGTACTTAGGAGTTACTCCTGGATCTGTAACTCCTTTTGGTATTATTAATGATGAATCGAATAAAGTTCGCCTCATTTTAGATAATAAACTTTTAGAACAGGAATGGATAAATATTCACCCGCTTATAAATACCTATACAACAAGTATACAAGTAACTGATTTAATTAAGTTTATTAAATCACTTGAGCACAACGGTTTAATAATTAATTTTGATGAAATAAAAATTTTTAACCATATTTAACAAAGAAAAAAAATAATGACTAATAAAAGAATAACTATTAAGATATTACCGTTACAAGTAGCAGTATGCCGTCTTAATAACACTGATTCTATTCCACAATGGGCATTAACGAGTAATGATTTTTTCTCGATTACACGTACTATTGATGAATTATCTATTGTTTGTTCTGAAAGTGTTGTTCCCGTTACTATTAAGGCAGAACGAGGCTGGCGTGTATTGAAAGTTATGGGTCCACTTGACTTCTCGCTCGTAGGAATATTGTCATCATTAATAAGTCCATTAGCGAAAAATAACATTAGTATTTTTGCACTATCTACTTATGATACTGATTACGTTCTCATCAAAAAAGAAAGTTTTGAAAAAGCCTTAGAAATACTTGATAATTTTCATACAATTCTTTATTAATTAGAATTAGGATTTTTTTCGAACAACAGTCTTTGTATAAGTATAATACGTTATGAAAAACATATGCTCATGCTTATAAAATACTTGACCTTACGTTGAAGTTTTTCAATAAAAAGTCTAACATTTTATCGTAGACCATGTCTCCCTGTGCACAAGGGGTTGATAAAGCAATCTTGATTATCTATCACTTATAAATATTTGATGTATGCACATAACTAAAAATTTTGTATATCTCTTAATTAGCGTACTTGGTATATATCTAATGCCATTATTTAGGGCATTTGCTCCCCCTATTGATAATAAACAAAAAGTAATAATAATAGGTGCAACATCCGGTATTGGCGAAGCTTTGGCAAAAGAGCTCGCAAGACGAAGGTATAGCATAGGTTTAACTGGCAGACGTAAAGATCGACTTGAGATTATTCAAAAAGAAATAATAGATGCATCAACCTATATACGAGTAATAGATGTTTCTAAACCAGAAGAAGCTCAAAGAACTTTAAAAGAACTTATTAATCAGATGGGTGGTTTAGATATCATCATCATAAGCGCAGGAACTGGAAATTATGACTTGGATTGGAGAAGTCAAAAAGAAATTGTTACAACCAATGTTCTTGGCTTTGTTGCAATTACAGCTACTGCTATAGAGTATTTTTTAAAAAATAATACAGGACATCTAATAGGAATATCATCAATATCAGCTTTACGTGGTAGTGCGGAAGCGCCAGTCTATAGTGCTTCAAAAGCATTTATTTCAAATTATTTAGCAGGGTTACGCACACGATTTAAGCAACTTGGCTCATTGATCATAGTAACTACTATTGAACCTGGATTGGTTAATACTGCTATGGGTCAAGCTTCCGATTTTTGGCGTGCAACACCCGAAAAAGCTGCCATTCAAATAGCTGATGCTATTGAGAGAAAGCAAGAACATGTATATATAACTAAACGATGGCGTGTTATTGCCTGGCTTTTTAAATATTGTCCTGATTGGATTTTTTATAGATTATTTCAGAGTCAAGAGCATACCTATTCTGGTAACTTGAACTAGTAGGCTTTAAAGCTGAATTTGGGAGATAGTACTTGTTATAATAAAAACATATAATTTCTTGATTAGCTTTTATTATTTCTAAGACGCTATCCATTACGCGGAAAAATCTTTAGATACTCAAAAAAACTTACTCTCAAATAAATAGAGAAAAATACTATTACTTTGTTTTACTTATTACATCTATTTAAAAAGTATTTGACCTTTACGTTACGTTACCCTGTATAGTAAACACTGGTAATTTTATTAAGGAACTTAGATTAATGAACTATACAATAGCTACGCTAGCCAAATTATCCCAAGTAACTGTGCGCACGCTTCGCTTTTACGATGAAAGTGGTTTGCTAAAACCAGCTTTTATCGGTGAAAATGGCTATAGATACTATCAGGAAAAACAACTTTTGACGTTGCAGCAAATTCTTTTTTTTCGCGAGCTTGGTTTTGAGCTCAAGCAAATTAAAGAAATTCTGAAGCAAGATGATTTTGATAAGATTCACGCCCTACAAGTACATAAAAAAGTGTTACAAAAAGAAGTTCAAAGATTACATGCCTTAATAAATACCATTAATAAGACTGTAGATTACCTACAAGGGAAACAAATAATGGACAAACAAGAACTATTTCATGGCTTTAGCCCTGAGCAACAAGCCCAGTATGAAGAATATTTGGTAAATCGCTTTGGCGATAAAGTCAAGCATCATATTGCTGAAAGTCAGAAGAATATAAAGAACTGGACAAAAGCCGATTGGGAAGTATCCAGCAAAGAATTTGATAGTATCTGCAAACAACTTACTATCATGCTCAAAAAAGGGTTTAGTATCCACTCAACAGAAGTCCAAGATAGTATTAATAAACATCATGAATGGCTGAAAAAATTTTGGACACCAAATAAAGAATCATATATCGGTTTGGCTAACCAATATAGTGAGCCAACATGGCAGTCAACATTTACGCCGTATCATGCTAATTTAGCTCAGTTTCTTGCTGATGCTATGAAAATATTTGCTGAACGTAAGCTTTCCTAATTATAGCAATAACCATGTATCAGTAGAAATTAACATGCTTTCACGTATATTCTTACTTAATAACAGTAGCTAAAAATGAAAAATTATACGTAAGCATAGCAAGTAACTTTTGCAGGTTATTCTTAACAGAAATAGTGCTTGTTGTGCTGTTCAATGTTTTAACTTCATCTATATGGATATAGGCAGGTGGATTAGTGGTAACTTCAGCTCCTTTCTGAGCGTTAATAGTTATATAGCCATTGCTGCCATACATATTTGGTAACCAATCTGGTTTTTGTATCGTACATGATTGATAATACCAGGTAATAGGATCTATAAGCTCAATAAGAAAATTGCCCTCTTGAGTAACTTTAATATTCCAGTATTGATATCTTGCAGAATTTCTAAGAGCTTCTGCAATTGCTGAACAGTTACCTAAAGCTTTACAGGTACTTTTACTTTTAGGATCACCTGGCCATTGGCACCATTGTTGATTTTTCAAATTACAGTTACCACAGAGATAAAAAAACGCTTGATAGCTATTTTCAGGAAACACCCATCCATATTCTGGGCCACCATCATAACAGCGCTTTTCATGAAAGAAAAATGCGAACTCATTTTCCCGTTTACCCAGAATATGTTTGTAAATAAGTCCCTTAAATGATATGCCACTTATATTAGTAAGATAATCACTTATCCAACGCGTACTCGTCATTCTAAATTCACCCTGACAATCAGGTTCACCAAACCAACTTTTTGGGGCAGTAGGAAATTGCGTTGAATATACATGCGTTTCTCTATTACCACATGGTGGTTGATTACAGGGATAGATATACGTATGGGGCAGAACTAGTGATTTCCACTCATCAGCTTTAAGCTGTCTACTTAATACAAAAATCAAAAATAAACTCAAAAACCTTCTATACCACTTCATTATACCTCACGTATACTTATACTTTATTGTATATTATACATTATAAGAGCATACTAAAGAAAGAGAAAAGCCATCGAATTACTAGTGCTTGCTGTATAATAGCTTATAGTAAAAAATAATGTAATGTAATGTATATATTAGTAAATCATAAAAATACACATTAATAAATAACAATTATAGGTAACAAATAGTATGTCTATAGTGTCTAATACTTTATTTATGCGCCTCGCGCTCGATGCAGCATATGAAGAAATTAAACAAAGGCAATCTCCTTTTGGTGCTTGTATTGTTAAAAATAACACAGTAATTACCTGTAATTACAATAGTGTATTTGCTACCTGTGATATTACAGCACATGCTGAAATAACTGCTATTAGAACTGCATGCAAAAAGCTACAAACTATTAATCTTCACAATTGCATAATTTATTCTACATATAAACCATGTCCTATGTGTTTTGGTGCTATTCACTGGGCAGGAATTAAGCATATTATATATGGAACTTCTATAGAAGATGCACAAGAGCTTGGTTTTTCTGAATTACCACTTTCAGTCTCGTGTATACAAGCACTTACTAATAGCCCTATTACTATACAAGGTCACGTACTTTATCAGGAAAACAAAAAACTTTTTGCTGTTTGGCAACAGCAATTTGATTCTCGGTATTATTAACTTATTTTTTCTTCAGACAATAGTAATAAAGCTTTATTTTTTAAAAATAAACCTACCATAAAACCTGGAATAAACCCGCTCAAATATGCTATTGTATTAACTCTAGGAGCTAAATTACCAAGTATCACGGGCACAACAAAACTATTTATTAAAAGGCTTACTTCAGGCAAAGAATATTCTGTAAAAAAACAAAAACCCCCCCCCAACAAAACACCCTGCGCAAATCCTTTTCCTCGTAGGTAATGTGAATTTTGTTTATACGTAGTATCAGCAAGAGATACTAAATGTGGTAGTGGTTTATCATGCTTACGTAAACAATTATTATTACAGTACTCTGCAAAGCTATTCCACTGCGCTATAGCTGCTGAATTTTTACTCTCTTTAACAAGCTCACTATACAGTGTATCTATTTTGTTTTTCCGTATTATAGACCAGCTTGATGCGTCAATTGATGAAAGCATAGTACATAAGTGTAAAGCAACAGGCAAAGACCGAGTAATACCGTAATGCCCATGAGCATAGATACGTATTAATTGACAAAGCGTATTAATATCTTGCTTTGCTATGTGATGGAGCATGGACAAAACTTTTTCTGAATATTCATTATTTTTATTTGAAGAATCAGCAGCAAGCGCTTTATATAGTTTGAGCAACAATTCCCCTGCTTGTGTAAATTGTTGTCGTTTCATATATGCACCTCCTGCAGCATATGCTAATAAAAATTGCTCTTTAGTAGCTATACTTGCTTCTTGATCAAGTAGTGATAACGTACCGGTAGCAATAGCAAGTTCTGCATGTTGAGCATTATTCTGATGAGCAGGAAATATAGATTCTTCTAAATCAATAAATTGCTCAAGAGCAACAGCATATAATTTCTGATTAATAAGTAGGTGTATCAAATAATAAGCTGCTTCTAGAGAGCCATTATTTTTAAGGGTAGTAAGTGTATTATACGCATACTGTTGTATTTCATTATGGTGCTTGTTGTTCTTATAAAGCGTATATACCTGTAAAGCAGTTGTTGATGCAAAACTCGTATTTTTTAGATTTTTATCCCATAGTTCTAAAATACCTTTTATAGCTTCTTCATTGCCTTGATCCGCAAAAAGCACAAGATACTTTTCTATATCTTTTTTTAATAAATCATCATTAGAAGACACTATATGTGGTATATTAGTACGCAATAGAGCAAGAAAATTATGTATACAGTATGAATTATTAGTATGCTCTACAAGCTGTTTATATGCACTATAAACACCACATGAAGTAAATATCTCCCATTGCTCCAATGTGCATGGCTTTATATTATTACTTACGTTAATGGCATGCTCGAGCGCAGGAGCATGCTTATAGTGTCTAGTTACAAGCTCTGTAAATATATAACAGGCGACCATAAAATTATCATGAACCATATTAGTATTAGTTATATACTCAAGATTTTCCCAATTAATATGCTCATTATTAGTACGTGCTGTAGTAAGCGCTTGTATAAAATAGTGTCGCGCCTTTTCATGTTCTCCACGATTATAATAAATTTTGCCTAATACACTATGCCCACGCCAATTGCCCAATTGTGCTATTTCTTGTACTTGATGACAAATTTTTTCAGTAAAAATTGTAGTACACTGCTCATGAGTAAGCGCTTGTAGCGCGCTTTCACTATATTCTATTACATCAGCATACTTACTCTCATGTAAGAAAAAACAAATAAGATGATACCATGCCCTTGGGCAGCATTTTTTCATTAGTACCTGCAGCTCCTGTAAGCATAACTGCTTGATTTCTATTGATGTATTGGAAAGACCTTTATTTAAGTAATCGGCACGATTTTGATCAAATAAAGATGGCTCTTTAATTAAGTATAACCATGCAGCTTTTATATTCGCTTCAAGCGCATATGCCAGATATTTTTCAGCAGCCTCTCGTATTTTTTCGAAATAGTTTTTAAAAATAGCTTTACTCGTATAAAGCAATGCGCCAAAATAATAGGCAAGTTCAGTATCATATGTAGTTTCTATAAGCTGTTTACAAAGTTGTGGTATACCTGAAGAGTTCATTATTTTCCAGTTATAAGAAATGCAGGGTGTACTATTCTTAAGTAAGAGTTTTAGACGATCAAGTGATGGCTGTATACCACACAGCCCTTTTGCATAAATATATGCTACTGCACAGTATGCTTCAAAGTTTTTTTTACTAAGAACATCTAATACTTTTTCCAGCTCATCTTGTACTTCTTGAGTATAGTGTTCATCAGGCTTAATAGCATGTATATATTCTAATGCTTTAGCAGTATTATCTTGTTGTATATAGGCATGCGCTAAAAGACACCAAATACGGGGGTACCCAGTTGATGCTAATTGTATAAGCTCTTTTTCTATGTTTGGTACAAGCATAAGAGTAAACATATCAGCATTATTACTACATAGCTCTATTAGTTCTTGTACGCGCTTTTGCTGAACAAGAGACGTTATATGCGTTTTCGGTTCAGGTTCTACGAGTATATGTTCATGCTGGATATTAGGTACAGATACAGTCTCAGAAGTCTCTTCAAAAGTTTCTTTTGTATACTCTTTTGTTGTCGCTAGTAACTCTTTATGCTCTTGATTTATGCTGATAATTGCGTTAAAGGCACTATTATCAGGTATAAGCACAGGGACATGTTTGCATATATATTGTTCCCAAATATCTGTAAGCTTTGAATTTTTTGAATTTTCTACATAATACTTACACTGCTCATATGCTCCTGAGCTTACAAAAAGATTCCATTGCTCAATTGATAAAGGCGCATGTATTGTTTGTAAAAAATGTGTTATTTTTTCTTCATGAGTACAAGCCGTCAGCAACAGGCAGAGAGCTTCAAAATAGCCAGTTTGATTATAGAGAAATTCCAATGTTTCTAAAGTTTTACTGAATACCTCATTATCTTCTGTTTTAGATACAGTAAGAGCCTGTTTAAAACACTGACATGCTTCACGATATAGTCCAAGTTTCATCGCATACATAACTCCTAAATAATAATTAGCCCAGCAGGCGCTTTTATCACAAAAACTGTGTAAATTCCCCAATTCTATAGCATCTAAGCCTCCTTGAAGAGCTTTATACCAGAACATACTTAAACACTTATATGCTGAATCACTTACTCTAGATTCAGCAAGGAGCGCTACAAAATCGCGATATGCCTCTGATAAAAATACTAATTCAAAAAGCTCAGTTAAGGAATTACTAGGGAGTACGTTAACTAGAGCACTAAACCATTGTAAAGCGTCGGGTATTGACTGCTGAATACTATAGCTTCCGGTTATATACGTATGCACAAGAAATAAGTAAGCTGGTATATATTTATACCGGTACGCTATGTCTTGAATAGCAGCAAAAGCTGCCTGTTTAAGAGCACTATAAGCATTTGATTCTGATACTACGTTATCAGTAACAAGCAAGCGAAAACAATTAAAAGCTTTTTTATAGCTAAACGGATAGAGTGCTGAATTTATATACAATTGGCCTTGGACATACAGAGCATAAGGATCTTTTTTTTGACTTGCATAGGTAATATAACGAGATGCCATAAACTCATCATAGTAGGGGTGTCCCTGAGCAAGCATAATGCCCATATTAACCAATGAAGGCATATAGCCCTGTTCTGCTGCTCTTTGATAACAATAAAAGGCATCCTCGTATCTGTGCATAGATAAATGCAAAGCACCTAAATTGTGCCATGCTACTGGCGAATTACTGAGCTGTGTAGCACGTTGATAATATAGACCTGCTTTCTGTGTATCAAGTGTAACACCAAGCCCATGCATACAGATATACCCAAGATATTCAAGAGCAGGAACGTGATAATAATAACGATTATATACATGGTGGTGCAAGCCTGGTGCAACAATCCCAAAATTACGTGGCTGGGCAGCTTGCATAAGATAGTAAGCTCCCTGCTCTTGATTCTGAGGTATCCCCCACCCATATAACAGCATAATACCCCATAAATAGTGCGCTTGAGGATCAGCCTGAGGGCAAGAAAGTAAGGATTGAAGTAGAGGCGCTGCTTGAGATGCTTGATCTAAACAAAGATACCATTTGGCTCGTATTAAAGCTGCCAAACGATTATGGGAAGCTATATTACTAAGAAGCCGTAGTCCACGATCACGTGTTGTAGAATGGGCTAAAAGCATATGATATGGAAAACAGGCAGCACGTTCATTAGTATGATAGTAACTCTGCTTAAAAAGCTCATATGAAACAGGATTATAAGAATGTACTGAAGAAGGCTGTATTTGTTTATGATTCTCATAGCCACTGCATAATCCTGCAAAAATAATACTACTAAGTTGCAAAGCTCTTATACTACACGTTTTTATATGCAAGAATACCATTGTAAAAACTTTTTTAACGCTATTACACGAGGGTTATACAGCTCATCTTGTCCTTTAATTTTTAGCTGATCCAGCGCTTCAGAGACACCATGTGGCTTAAAAAGAAAGACATACGGTAATGAAGAAGCAGTGTCAAACACGGTAGGATATACTATTTCTCCTTCACATCTCCCTTCAAAAAGCTCATAACGATCAACACCATAATAATATACTAAGACAAGCTGAAAATATGCTTTATCACCAGGCTGTACTAGTTTAAAAATGCCTTCAAGTCCAAGTGCTTGATAAATAAATTTACTTAAAACGCCAGGAAAATGATTATATTTCTCAAAATAAAAACCCGCATCATCAACAAGAATTGGTTTTTGTAGGCACTCCCAAGCCTGGCGCGCTTTATCAAGAGCAACAGCACGTTGATCGAGTGTTTGTATTTCAGCAATTTCAAGAGTATATTGCTTAATTTTTAAGCATGTGTCTTGTCTTTTCATAAATTCATTTACTTCATTAAATTTTCCTATATTGCTGGTGACATAGTGAATTTCATGCATAACAACATCCTGGTTTTAGTATGTATCTTAAGATCTGCTTTCAAGAAGCATTGCAGTAGTATATCAAAGATTACTACAGTTCTACAATGGTAAATAGCCTTTGTACAGCGTATATGCTCTTAATATACCTTTACAAAAAGCTTATTTTAAGCGATACTTAATATAAAATATATAATACGTATAAACTAAGATTTAAGGGGATTTTTATGAAAAAAGAACTACATCCTGAAATATTTGAAGTTACCGCCCATTGTGCCTGTGGTTCCGTGTTTAAAACACTCTCAACTATGAAAGAGCTTAGGACAACGCTTTGTTCACGTTGCCATCCTTTTTTTACTGGTGCACAAAAGTTTGTTGATACTGCAGGTCGTATTGAAAAATTTGCTAAAAAATACCAAAAGAGTACTCAAAAGTAAGTATACATGGATTTTTTAGATACTAATTTTTGGACAACTACACAAGCACGCTATGATACGCTAACACAGCAGTTAACATCATCAAGCTTAGAAAGCAACAAGCGTCATCTTATACAAAAAGAGCTTTCGTATCTTTCTACGCTTTTAACTAAACATAAAGAACTGCAGTATCTTGAAAATGAAAAAGAAAAGCTGCATCTTCAGACTATGCAGGAATCTGATTCTGCTGTTCTTGAGCTCTTTCAAGAAGAACTAAAAGTGCTTGAACAAAAAATAGCGCATGAGCACCATATTCTTGAAGACTTACTTTTCCCTGAAGACGAACTTAATACTCGTTCTGCATTTGTTGAAATTAGAGCAGGTACTGGTGGTCAGGAAGCAGCACTATTTGCTGCAAATTTAGCACGTATGTACACTAACTATGCCCTCAAGAAAGGATGGCAGGTGGCATTAGTAAGTATCAGTGAGACAGATCTTGGCGGGTATCGAGAAGTTATTTTGCATATTGAAGGCAAAAATGTCTATGGACATCTTAAGCATGAATCAGGAGTACATAGAGTACAACGGGTGCCACAAACAGAAACAGCAGGACGAATACATACCTCAACTGCTACTGTTGCTATACTGCCTGAAGCAGAAGAAGTAGAGCTCTCTATTTCTCCTGCTGATTTGCGGATTGATGTGTATAGAGCAAGTGGTGCTGGCGGTCAACATGTTAATACAACTGATTCAGCAGTTCGTATTACTCATATTCCTACAGGACTAGTTGTTACATGTCAAGATGAACGCTCTCAACATAAAAATAAAGCAAAAGCGCTAAAAATTTTACAATCACGCCTACTTGCAGCACAAAAAGAGAAACAGGAAGCGCAACTCAGCCAAATGCGTAAAGAAATGGTAGGTACGGGAGAGCGTGCAGAAAAAGTACGTACCTATAATTTTCCTCAAAATCGCGTTACTGATCATCAAGTAAATCTTACCCTTAAAAAGCTCGATATGGTTATGGAGGGTGATCTTGATGATATTATTGAAGCGCTTATGGTTAAAGAACGCCAAGAGCGACGTAATCGGCCAAGATTTAATTTTTCTTCTTAAGAATTCACGTTTAAAGGATACGCTTATTATGTGGTGGATGTACTTTATTGAGCATAATCGCTACTTAAATTTTCTTGGTATTATAGTTATTTTAGCAATAGCAGCTCTATTTTCACGCAAAAGATCGGCTATTAATATCCGGGTAATACTTTCTGCGTTAGTATTACAAAGTGCTCTTGCTTTTTGTATTCTCAAAACTAATCTTGGTCTCAGTCTCGTTGGATCTATTGCCACGCATATAGATACGCTCTATAGTTTTGCCCAAGATGGCATTCGCTTTGTATTTGGCAGTCTTAATAACCCATTAGGGCAATGGGGGTTTATTTTTGCTATTCGTGTGCTTCCCGTCGTTATTTTTTTCAGTAGTCTTACCAGCTTACTTTTTTATATGGGTATTATTCAGTACGCGGTAAGTGCCGTTAGTCTTCTTATTCGACCACTGTTAGGTACATCAGGCGCTGAAACACTTTGCGCTATTGCAAATAGCTTTTTAGGGCAGACAGAAGCACCTTTAGTTATTAGACACTATTTATCTACTATGACTAAGTCTGAAATGTTAACTGTTATGGTAAGTGGCATGGGTACTATTAGTGGTTCAATTTTAGCAGTATTTGCCGCTATGGGTATTCCCGCTCAACATCTTCTTGCAGCAAGTGTTATGGCTATACCATCTACACTGCTTATCGCCAAAATACTATATCCAGAAACTGAGCAACCACGTACTATGCATGGGGCATCAGTAGCTTCTGCACCTTCAGCACGTAATGTGCTTGACGCTATCTCTATGGGTACTTCTGATGGCTTACAGCTGGCACTAAATATTGGTGCAATGCTAATTGCATTTCTTGCGCTTATTAGTTTACTTAATAGCACTCTTATATGGGTAAGTAGTGGTATTGCAGGTGTATTACTACGACTTGGTCTTGATACTACGTTTCCTGTGCTTACCCTTAATACTATTTTTGCCTTTTTATTTGCTCCTTTTGGGTATCTTCTTGGGCTTACTGGTACTGAAGCACTTAAAGCTGGTGAACTTTTAGGTATAAAAGTTGCGCTGAACGAAATGGTTGCTTATAGTAAAATACCTGAAATGGGACTTTCACCTCGCGCTCTTGCATTACTTACCTATGCACTGTGTGGCTTTTCTAATTTTTCTTGTATAGGCATCCAAATTGGCGGCATTGGTGCTTTAGCTCCTGAAAAGCGTCCCTGGTTATCAGAGCTTGGGCTTCTTGCAGTATTAGGGGGTACACTCTCAAATTTGCTTTCTGCAATGATTGCTGGACTTTTGCTTTAACTGCACTATATACTAGCAACAGTGTTATTACTTAATTACTATATATTGGAGTGTAATAAATACCAATCATGCTTAATATTAATATTAAAATCTTAATTAAGCTTCTGATAAGTTTAATCCTCATTATAGTATCTTTATATTATGGCAACCAGCTGTTAATAATAAATACTGAAACTCCTCCTGGTAGCGGGATACCGTTACTCATAGCGCTTTTATTGGATATAGTTGTAGGTACTGTAGGTTTACTCATCTTAGTAAGAAATCTAAGCAAAATTTAATAGCACATGAAACCTAAGATGGTATTATATTAAGCTATTTATACTGTTGAAGATATGCGATAGTATTATTATGTATAATACTAAGATGTGCTGCTTGATACTCAAGAACTTTAACAGGTCGTGAAATCCAATTAATCAGATGGGGTTCACGAAAAATAATTCCATAATCAGCTGCTGCTAAGTATTTAATTACTTGATTATGAGCAATATTTAGTATTGTAGAAAAAGTATGAGGTATCTGTGCTTTGTTCAGCAGCATAGTAAATATCTTGGTGTCCGTGGTTAGTATAAGAAGAAATAGAGAAGAACTGTCTTGTACTTTTTCTTTAAAAAAAGTAATAACGTGATCAGGGCATTGCCATGGTTTTGCAGAACCGTTATAACAATATACTAAAGTACTATCAGCAATTCCTAAGAGCTGTCGTATTTCAGAGCGCCATTTATTTTTCAGCGATAGATCAAGCATAGGCGGTATATCATGAACAGCAAGTGCAATAATAGATTCAGGCACACTAAACTGTTGCATAAGATACTTTTTTAATGCACAACTTATTGCTTCTATATATACAGGACATGTAAGTTGCTGTACTAGTATACGCATGTGTGTATATACAGAGCGTTCTAACCAATAGAGTTGATACCCACGAAAAGCATGTATCAGTTTACTCAGACCAGATTTTTTACGGTGCATATACCAATATTCTTGAGCGACCAGAGCACGTGCTTGTATAGTAAGAGCACAACAGGCTGTAGAGTGATTTATACTCAAACACAACCATGCAGCATGTGGACCCCGTGCTATTAAACGATATGTTTGATATGCTGCTATAATACGCTTTAATTGTGCACGAGCAAACCATAAGCTTGGCCAACCTATATAGGGTATTTTACGCGCTATAATAAGAGAAATATGTGGATACAACGTACGGAGATATGCAAGACGTGAAGCTAAGGGAGGGATACTCTCAAATGTAACCAATACTACTGGCTGTTGTTGAGCATAAGTAACAAGGGGCATAAGTACTTGCCCCTCGAATACTGAGTTATCAATACCATCGTATATAACAAGAATAAGATGCTCTTTAAGCAGGTCTTGCTAATCCTTGTTGATGTACTGGTAACGACGATGATTGCTGAACTGTAGAGTCAGTATGAGCTGATGAAGAACGTTGATCAAATTCACTAAGCGTAGGTTTAATATTTTTTGACTCAAGCTTGTGCGCCTCTCTAAGCTCATTTTTATAAGAGTTAGATAACATAGTAAATCCTACCATGTACTCTATAGACTGCTTTAAAGCTCTACATGCTAGTAATTCAGCTTTAAGCGCTGCAGTAATTTTCTCATTATGCATATGATCTGTTATACAATTAGTAATACATGAATCTAACTCTTGTATTACCATGCTCAGTTTTCCTAATACATCACGATTTAAAATGGTAATTTCGTATATAATTGGTGACTGAACCTTATTATTTTCTATAGTATAACGTCCTAATAAATGTGCATGTAATCGAGTAAGTGCATCCTCATATCCAGGCGCGCCAAAAGATTTTTCTTGTAATTGCTTAAGGTGTGTAAGTTCTGGTGTATAGCGCGTCTCAATAATTCTACGTAAGTCCTGCGCTTTTTTTAGTAATTCCTGAGTAGTATTGTTATTTTTTTGTTTTCCACCACCGATAACTAAAGCACCTACTATAACCACAGCACCAATAGCAAGACCTGCCTTTGTTTTAGTAAGCCAGTCAGGTAAGTCAGGCAGAGCATTGGTTGATGTTACTGGAAGTAACAGAGCAAGTACTAATAGAAGATGTTTTTTATGTAGTATAAGCATGATGCATTCCTTTCTATACAATTGCTTAATGTAGTATAATAATAGGAGGTCGTGCAGCAATATCTCTTTGGCATGAAATTTCAATTTTATATTGCCATGTCTGCTCAATATCAGCTTTCAGTAATTGAAGATCACTTTGCAATAAAAGTACATTGGTGATACAGCTTGTATAGTTATCTAAGAGTGTTATTACTTGATCACCAGAATTCTTATCTTCTATTTTTTTAACGCGTCGCTTTAATTGCACCTTTTGCTGCTCTAAATTACGTTGCATACGTTCAAGCCATCGAGTATAAGTCGTAAATGGATATACTTTATAACAACTAGTAATGTATTCAGCAAGCTGTTGTTTATTATCAATATTATAGTGAGCACGCAAAGTAAGCGGCTTTTCCACTTGATTATAAATAGAGATATACTGAGCATATATGTCTTCTAAAAGTTCTTTATCAGGTTTTTTATCAATTCTGCGTTGTTCAAGATAGCGATATAATTTATATCCACCAATAGCAAGACCACCGGCTGTTACGCCAATCACTCCATACGTAATATATTTTTTTTCAAGCTTACCTATACTTATTACATACTGAGGAACTGCAAGTAAAAAAATACTCAATAAAACTTTAGTATAGATATTGTTCATAGAGAGACCCCCTTAACCTATTAAAAACTAGTCGCTGTTTAAGGTACCAAAAAATAACTAAAAAGCAAACAGTTGTGCTCGTTTTTACTTTGCACAAGCAGCTTTTTTTACTTGTGCATATTGCAATTTGAATAAAGAGATTATCTCTTCTACGGTAGTTGCTTCAATTGCTTTCTTATCAGGACGGTATCCTATAAAACGTGGAAACCGTAATGCAAAACCATGGGTTTTAGCAGTCTTGCCAGCACTATGCAATGGAGAACAGGTAATTTCATCAGCATATATTATACAAACGATTTCAGGTACAACCCAGATATCAGGTATAAGCTCTGGTGCACATATAACATTATGTGGTTGTTTTATAGTTTTCAGTGCATCGCATTTTTGTTTAAGTTCACGCCAATCAGCATCTTTAAGACCCGTACCTATTTTAGCTACTGTTTTAAATGTATCGTCATGTGGATCATAGACTCCAACAAGAAAAGCACCAATACCAAATGCTGCACGTTTACCCTTGCCATAATAGTAACCTAATACCACACAATCAATGGTATCAGCTAAGTGGCCTTCGCGCACACGTTTTAACTTAATCCAGTTAAAATTACGTTTTCCTGCTTGATAGGGAGCACTTGGCTTTTTAACAACTAAGCCTTCAAGACCCGTTTCAAGTGCGTGTAAAAAATACTCTTCAAGATCAGATGCTGAAGAGATAGTTTTTGCAGGGATAAGCATAAGAGTTGGTGAATGCGCCCGATGCATAAGCTGCTCTAAAACAGCACGACGTTCTTGAGTAGTTTTTTCTAGTAAAGAGTGATCATTAAGATAAATAATATCAAAAAGAAATACTTTAAGTGGTAATTCTTGAGCCATCGACTCTATACCATATTTTCGCTTTCTTTTTACAGTCTCCTGAAATGGAACAAAGCTTTCTGTTTGTTCATCGTATACTATGGCTTCTCCCTCACAAATAATATTTTTCACGGAAAGCTTACTAACTGCCTCGGTAATTTCAGGAAACATAGGAGACATATCTTGCAAATTACGTGAAAAAAAGGCAACACGCGGTGCATGAGCTTCACTTTTATCAAGATGTATTTGGAGGCGAAATCCATCAAGCTTTGGTTCAGCAATACATAGTCCAATTTTATTAATAATAGCTTCAGCTGAGGGTAATCGTTCAGCTGCTGCAGGCCTAATAGGGGTGCCTACGCGTATATGTAAGTTCTTGACTGCTTGCTGCCCTTCTTTTTTTAACGTATATGCAATAAGACCAATATCAGTACATATATTATATGCATTCTCAAGTGTTTTTCTCAGAGATTTAGTTCCTGCTGCCATCCAAGAAAGAGCATCAAGAATGGTCATTTCAGAAAAGCCAAGACGCAATTTACCAAGAATAATACGCACAACATAGCTTGCAGATAAACTATCTAAAGACTGTAATAACTTTTTTACCGTTCTGCTTTTAGATTCTTGAGCACCAGCGCCACTTATTTTTTCTATTACTATTAACTCTTGATATACTTCTACCAACGGTAAATCTTGAGAGCGTTGCCAAGTATGCGATTTCAGTACGATACCTAAATCACCTGTTTGCTCAGCATGCCGTTTTACTTCTTCAACTGATAGATGTACCACTTCAGCAATAATTTTTACTAACGTTTTTTCAGCAAGATTAAACTGTGTCCCTTTATAGGGAGGACGTAACTGGCCAAGAACCATATACGTTATCATGCGAGCTTCTTCAGCATCAGCCTGTGCAAATGCCTGCGCTAAAAGCTTGGTAATAGTTATACGTGAGCTTTCTGTGCTAATGTGTTCAAAAATAAGTGCAAGATCATAAAATTTCATTACAGCACCTTTTTTATAAAGTAATACGTATATTCTCCTGCAGTAACAAGAGTAAGTACTAGGCTTACTACCAAAAGCATATCTTGTAGTACTTGTAACATACTAGACATATACAAAGAATGTATAAGAACTACACCCAGAAAAAGTAATTGTACTGCTGTTTTTATTTTTGCCGTATTTGATACTCTAATTAAGACATTTTTTTCAAGCGCTACCAGACGCAAGCCCATGACAAAAAATTCACGTCCTATAAATAAGATCACCCAGTAAAAAAAAATTTTACCAAGTACTAAAAGTGCAATAAGTGTTGTATATAATAAAAATTTATCAGCAAGGGGATCAAGCAGTGCGCCAAGTACCGTAGTTTGCTTATACCGCCGCGCTAAGTAGCCATCAAAAAAATCAGTAAGTGCCAGTCCAATATACACAATAGTAGTACCTAGAGTAGCTAAGGGCTGGTGTAACGGTAAAACGTATACAATAAGCACTGGCAAAACTGCTAAAGATCCTATAAGACGAATACTGGTAAGTACAAGTGAAAAATTCAAAGGAATAGACACAGTATATGGTGGCGACGCAGGGACTCGAACCCCGGACCTACGGATTATGATTCCGCCGCTCTAACCAGCTGAGCTACGCCGCCGCTTTATATTATTTTATACTAAATTCTTATTTTTTGAAGACCAAGAATATCTAATGCAAAAGAAAATAGTGATCGCAATAAAAAGAGCCCGGTAATCAACGTTGAAATAATCCCAATCATCATAGTAACTGCAAATCCTTGAATTGGTCCAGAACCCAATCTATAGAGCACTGCTCCTACAATAAACGTAGTAATATTAGCATCTAATATCACACCCATAGCATTTGAAAAACCATCAGATACCGCGCGACGCATAGGCACGCCAACAGCAAGAAGCTCTCTAATACGCTCATAAATTAAAATTGACGAGTCAATAGCCATCCCAACGGTAAGCACCATGCCAGCAATGCCGGGTAATGTAAGTGTCGCTCCAAGCCCTACCAATGCAAGTAAAATAAGTAGTAAATTATATACCAGTACTATAAACGCAAAAATACCTGCTGTTTGATAGGCAAAAACGCTAAATATAAATAGTAATACAAGGCCAATAGCGCAAGAGAGAAGGCCACTTCTAATAGATTCAGCACCAAGCGAAGGGCCTATATGACGCTCTTCTTGAAATGTCACTGGCGCTACAAATGCCCCTGATTTCAATAACGCAGCAAGTTCTTTCGCTTGTTCTGGAATAAAATCGCCATCAATATAGCCATCACCATCAATACGTGTTTTTACACGCGGTGCACTAATAACACTATTATCTAAAACAATTGCTATATGTTTACCAATATTAGCTCCCGTAAGCTCACTAAATTTTTCTACACCTTCAGGCTTAAACGAAAAATGCACTACACTTTCAAGACCATCAGGCTTATATCCTGCTCGTGCATCTTTTAAGAGCTTACCTGTAACTTCAGTATATTGGGGTACCAAGTAGTATACTTGCTTGCCACCATGTCGCTCTTTTCCTGGTAGTATAATAGTACCTTCAGGTAGTAAGTTATCGTAGCGTTCTAAAATCTCTTCTTGACTGGTACCCATATCTTCTACAACTTTAAATTCTAAAAGGGCTGATGAACCTATCATAGCCTTAGCTTGACGAGGGTTATCAACATTAGGTAATTCAATAATTATTCTATTTTCCCCTTGCGGCGCTATAGGAATTTCACCTACACCAAAACGATCAAGTCGGGTACGTAATACTTCAATGTTGCTCTGTACAGCATCATGCTGTATGCGTGCTGCTTCGTCCCTCGGTATAGTTACCGTAATAACTGCTCCTTCACGCTTGATAGTTAATGGCATAGTATTGGTAGAAAGCATATAAAAGTCTTGCTCTGCATCACGTGCTTGTTGTTCTTGCTCAAATGTTACTACAGCAATTGCTTTATCTAATTTAAGCGTAGTGGTAATACCATTCTTTTTTAATTGCTTAAGCAATGGTTGCAATCTAGTCTGTAACTCATTTTCAAGTGCACGATCTGTTTGTACTTCAAGCCCAATATATGTACCGCCAACTAAATCAATACCAAAATTGATATTTTTTTTAAGAGGCCATACCCAATACAGACCTACAAGAGCTACTATAAGCCACCAAATAAGAGATGCACCTAGAAGAGATCGAGCCGAAAATGTCATTCGTGAGTCCTTTATAGAAATACTTTCTACTCTGCGCCTATTTTTGGTGCGGAAGAAGAGACTCGAACTCTTACGGGATTACTCCCACAGCCCCCTCAAAGCTGCGTGTCTGCCAGTTTCACCACTTCCGCATTATTAATTTCTATTAATCTACCATATTATTGCCTATAGATCAAACTTTATTGTAATAGCTCATGCGTACAATATCTTCATATATCTCAAGTACATAAAGCACGCTTTAATATATTCTCTATATTCTCTTTACTAAGTTTTTAATAGTTATTTAATTATAAAGCAGCACGTATTTTTTCTAGTAGTAACGGGTCAACAAGCTGTTTAACTCTTTGGTCTAAGCTATTGTAGCACTGGAGTGCTCTTATATCTTGAGCCAAATTAATATCATGTTTATCATAGTAAGCGTTAATAATACGTATAAGCAATAGTGCTTGCTCCCATGATAATGTAGTTTGTAAATAGTTATCGAGTTCTTTATCTCGTATATTCCATATCTGTATAGTTCTACCATTAGAACTACTTACTAATTGATTACTATCGGGTGACCATGAGACTGTATTAACCCCATAATCGTGTTTCTTTAAAATATGCATACAGGTATAGGTAGTAGCATCCCATACTCTTAATGTTCTATCACTAGAGCCACTTGCTATATACTTGCCATCAGGTGACCATGAGACTTCATTAATAGAATCCTCGTGACCAGTTAAGGTATGCATACAAGTGTAGTTGGTAGCATCCCATACTTTTATAGTTTTATCACTAGAACCACTTGCTATATACTTACCATCCGGTGACCATGAAACTGATCTAACATCACCCTTATGCCCCTCGAACACATGTACACAAGTGCCAGTATTGGCGTTCCATATTCTTATTGTGTCATCACTAGAACCACTTGCTATATATTGACCATCAGATGACCATGAGACTGAGCAAACCCAACGAGCATGACCTTTTAGAGTATGTATACAAGTACCAGTAATGGCATTCCATACCTCTACTAAACTACCATTAGAACCAATTACTATCATACTGCTATCCGGAGACCATGCAACTGAATTTAGAATATAAGAATTAAACAAATTATGTATTGTTTTACCCGTAGTAGCATCCCTTATATATATACATCTATCCTCAACACTTGCTATACATTTACCGTCAGGAGACCAGGCAACTGAAGAACAGCCTTGCTCCCCATACCAATCTAAGATACGTTGATTATTCTCTTTTAAAGTAGGATCCCATATTCTTACTTTTCCATGACCAGAAATACTTGCTAGCTGCTTACCATTAGGAGACCATGATATTGAATTAATATTATCATCAAAAAGATAAAACGAATAAACAGTTTCAGGATTGCAAGTTAACGTCTGTCTAGTATTAGCAATAGTGTCGGTACTATTACAACAAAGGACACTACGTATTCTACTATTACGCACAAGGCATTGTGCGAGCATACGTTGTATATTATTAGGTAACGTATTAATTATAGTATACTCTTCTTGATATTCCGGTGCTTGTAAAAGCTTATTACCAAGAGCATGCGTAGCGAGCTCAATAAAATTAATACCTTCCTGCTCACTTTGAGTATCAAGATAACTAGCTGCTCTAATTAAATCACACAGTGTTGGTATTGTACACGCTGTAATATACTCTTTCAGTTCATGTTGCGCTGTATATCTCCACCAAGAGGAAGATAACATTGTAGTTTCAGGTATCTCCTGCTGTAGCGCTGGTAATGCACTAATGCTTGTATTAAGTGCATTAATAATAGAGATATAGGGAAGCAGAGCAGTAACTTGCTCATGAGTTAATAACAGCAAAGGTATTTCTTCAGCTTGCCCCTGATTGTCAAGATCTTGTATAAGACTTTTAATAGTTGTTGAAGCTTGTATAAGCTCTCCGCTTTGTTGAGGCGTAAGTTGTACTTGTTGATTATTAGCAAGCGCTAAATTTACTATGCGCTGATTAATATTAGTATGTTGCCGCTGCTGATAGAGCTTATAACTTAACAAACTTAATGGTAAAGCACTTTTGGATCTATTGTCTAGCATAAGGCGTTGCACAACAGACATACTTAGATCACGAGGAAGAGTATCAACAGCTTGAACGCCATAGCTTGGATTAGTAGCAACAAGCTCTGCTATTTCTTTAATATGCTCAGGCGTAAGTGTTTGTTTTTCCATAGCGTAAAGACACACTGATACCCCTATAAGAAAGCTTACTACTCTAATAAACATTTATATCCTTTACGTATCGTCTTTATCTTTTTCTAAATACTTGCATAAAATTGGTCCACCATTGCGCTAAAGTGCTACGCACTCGTTCTGCAAACGTAGGAACATATGCTTTTTTCTTTTGTTCTTCTGCTAACTTACGTCGTGCCTCTTCTTCTTGTGCTTTACGACGCTCATCTTCAGCTTTTAATTTTTGTGCCTGTGTCTGTAGTACTATTCCCTCTTGCGCCAAATTATTAATAGTAGCTCGTATGGTACCCATTTGTTTGTCTATAGTTTGGCTTGTTTGACTAAAAAAGTTTGCTAAGCTTCCCTGTAACCAGCCTTGTATTTTTTTAACATTTGCTACAAAACTATACGGACCTTCATTGATCTCATTTGCAAGATAGGTAGCTTCTACATGATCAAGAAGCTCATCAATTGTTTGATAATTCTTCCACGCTTTATCTTCATACTGATGCGCTTTGGATAATTGCTCAGCTATAAGCTTAATTGCTGTATCAAGCGACATATTAAGCTGTCTTATGCTATCTATATCTTTTTTTAACTGCTCAAGCATTTCTTTTTGGCGAGTTACCTGATCAAGTAGTTCACGTTCTTGCTCGTCTAGTTCACCCATGCGTACTCGTTCTTCTGCAAGCTCTTGAATAGTTTGATTAATTTCTTGCTCAACATTTCCACCCTTAAACCCTATTTCAATATAAAACTGGTCAACTTTTTTATCGGTTAGTTGGCGCCTTTGTATAAATTGATTTCGTAAAAGCTCGAGTGATTCTACCAATCGTCGTAATTCTTCAAAGCCGTCTTGGGCTTTACGCAACGCTTGTCTCTTTTTTACATAGTTACCTCCTTTTTTAAACCCTCGCGCTCCCGTCAGCTGAATTTCTTCCATATCTAACGTTCCCTCTTGAAAAGGAGGAGGTGGCGATACTTGTTGTGGGGCAGGAGTGGGTACTTGGGGTTGAGATGCCGCTGGCGGTCGCATAGGCAGTACAAAAGGTGGTTGTGCTGGAGTAGTCGGGGGGGCACCAGGTGGAATTAGCCCTGGTAAGGGAGCAAACGGTTGTGAAGGTGGTAGTTGAGGGGGTTGAGTACTAGGAGGAACTATTTGAATAGGAGCACCACCTGGTGGAGTTACTGCTGGTGGAGGTACTGTAGGTGGCATACCCGCTTGAGGTGGCACAGATGGTGGTATAACTTGTATAGGAGTAGTTCCAGGTACTATACCAGGAGCTTGTTGCCCTCGTATTGGCACTTGTTGTCCAGGAATTTGCGCTGGTGGAACTGGGGAAATTTGCTGAGGTGCTTGAGGAGTAATCCCTGCCACCGCCTGCCCTTGTGCCGTAGGGACAGGTATTGCTCCCGGTACTGGTCCTGGTTGCTGTGGTAGTATTGGTGAAACCGCCTGTTGAGCAATAAGTAAGTAAGATACTAGTCCACTCAATATACTTACAACAAGTGCCTTTGGCCATGTACTTTTCATTTCGACCTCATATTTTTTTATAACGTACGTGCCAATTCTTTAAGCTCATTCATGAGTGCTTTAGAAAGTTCTTCTGCTTCTGCAGAGGTATAACTCCAACGAACTCCCGACTCTACGCGTGTTAAAATAGAACGATCACTTTTAATATCAATAATATCTATACGCACTACATTCATAAGAGGATGCACATATGACGGTGCACGTACAATACCTGCCCGCCCTAAAACACTATATGCTACATTATTTTCATCTAAAAAGTTAATCATAACTTTTTTTTGCCATGCCATATTATGGTATCCCGTATGATCTTTATGAATAGTCATTAAGATACTTTCAAGACCTTTAGGATAAATACACTGAATAGGAGTTGTATGTGGCAGCCCTTTATCAGAAAATGTAGCTACTACAGCTACTGTTTTTTCTGTCTTAAGCACATTAATAAGATCTTCAGGTAATTTAACACCTACATGTTTTGCCATGATATATTAAGCCTTCTTATGTTATAATACTGCTAGCTTTAACACTATTTCATTTTCAACCACAAGTCCCTGAGGGGTTAACCATATACATTCATCCTTTTGGACAAGCAATTTTTGATTACATAAAAACATAATAATAGTATCAAGCTTGTCGTGCTTTTCATGAGATAAACGAGCTTTCAACTGTTGTATAGAAACGCCTTTATTACAGCGAAGCCCAAGCATGAGTGTTTCTAAATAAAGCTGCTCCTCACTTAACTGTTCATAAAAATCTGTTACCTCTTGATTATTCTTATTTTTCTCTATATAGCTCATCAAGTTTTTAGTATTTTGAAAGCGAACTTTACCATCAAAAGAGCATGCTCCTAATCCAAATGCTTTATAGGGTAGATGACACCAATACACTTGGTTATGACGCGAAGCAAAACCAGGCTTACTAAAATTAGAAAGCTCATAACGTACAAATCCTTGCTCGTGCAAAAATTGGGCTGACCAATTATAAAGATCTACCATTGTTTCATCGCACACTAATTCTACTTTTTTACTATGCACAGCAAAATACAAGGGCGTATGCTCATGAATGGTTAAAAAATAGAGCGAGATATGCTTAATGGGCCATTGTACAATACGACGCATAAAAGATTGCCATTCTTCTTTAGTACTATTAGGTAATCCTATAATAAGATCAATAGAAATAGTATCAAATAAAGGGGTTGCTAAAGCAAGTGTATTTTCTACATCATGTACCGATTGTTGTCTATTTAGCGCCTTTAGTGTTGCATCATTCAAACTTTGCACTCCTATACTCAGTCTATTAATACCCAATTGCCGCCATATTTTTATATGATTAGCAGTTACTGTACCAGGATTAACTTCAATAGTTATTTCTGCTGTAGAACTAAAAGTAAATACCTTATTAAGTGTACCAAACATGTCAAGTAGGAGGTTGAGAGGATATGTGCTCGGCGTGCCTCCACCAAGAAAAAGAGTATCCAATTCTAATATATAGGGATACGATAGCCCAAAACGCTCTATTTCTTTACACAAACTATCATGATAACGCTCCATAAAAGCATCGTGTCCTGCCAATGCAACAAAAGGGCAAAAATGACATTTATACGGGCAAAAAGGCCAATGAATATATACTGAACGCGGCTGTATCGAATAATCAAAGTTCATACTTAACGGATAGACAAAGAAGCTAATGACGTAGTAAAAGATAGTATCACATTATAATCTTGTTGCATAGTCTCAATTAATTGAATACGTTGCCCAAATTTAACGGTAACTGCTCGTTCAATAACATGATGTATAGCAGGGTCAACTGTTATCAGCATTTTTCGATTGTTAATCAACTCAAGCAATTCTAATTCCGTACACCCTTTGTCTATATACTGACCTTTGAGCTGTAACAATTGTTTAAGACTTTTTATTAATACGGTATAAAACTTCTGTTGTTCAATAAGTGTGGCAGAAGACCATGAAAGAGCATTAAGCTCCCGTAGTAATGTTTTAAGAAAGCGTTGCTGCAACTGACTTTTTCGTTTATATACCCATATGCTTAAAAATATTATACTACTAATGCACAACATACTTATAACAATGGGCATTATATACGTAAAAAGATGAGTGGATGGCGTAGGCCATATTTCATAATTATCGTATATTGCTGATAGATTATTGCTCATACGTTACTCACTTTCTTAGTATTGCTAAAAAGAATTTTTGTAAAAGAGAAACGTGAGCTGGTGTACAAGGCAACTCTAATAACTCACCTCTTGCCTTTTTAAACCAGTGCGCTCTATTCATGTGAAATAAACTAAGAGATTTTTGCTGTAGTAGCTGTGTATTTTTTCGTAGATCAATAAATGCATGTGTTCCCTGCTCAATATCTTCTAATTCAATAAAACCAAACGAAGGCAACTTGTGTTCAAACTGATCAATATAGCGTATACCAACTATAGCATGTCGAGCTGCAGCTGCTATAAGGGGAACCATGCTTGTGCTATCCTCATCATCAATAAAATCAGAAATAAAAAATACTAAAGCAGGAGAGGTATAAGCAGCTAAATACTCTAGTGGTTTACGTACACACGTACTTCCCTGAGGTACTTGAGCAGCAAGTGTAGCTAAAATAGTATATGCTGTAGCCATAGAGCAACGAGGAGGAATCATTATCGTAATATCAGAAGAAAAGAGCATAAGACCAACGCTATCATGAGCATATGCTGCACATAAGGCAAGAGCACCTGCAAGCTGAACCATAAACGTAAAACGTGATGTAGAACACGAACTATATATTCCTGATAACGAAACATCAAGAACAATAAGCACGGTGCGTTTCTTTACTTCTAAATATTGTCGTACAAGCACTTTTTGACTCCGTGCTGTACACGCCCAATCAATTGTGCGAATATCATCACCCTCTTGATACTCACGAATTTGATCAAACTCAAGACCTTCGCCACGCTTTATCTGAGTATATTTCATACGCTGATAGCTAGGTAATAGCGCACGTGCAAGGCGCCTTGTATCGCTATTCAACACCAATGCCCTCATTCTTGAGTATATCCGGTATAGCAATAGAACCATCTTCTTGCTGATACGTTTCCATAAGAGCAACCATAAGTCTTGGAACTGCTAAAGATGATGCATTAAGTGTATGTACTAAGCGTGCTTTTGCAGTAGATTGATCTTTAAAGCGCATTAAACTTCTTCTTGCTTGAAAATTAGTACAATCGCTAGCAGATGAAACTTCATAGTAGCTTTTTTGTCCCGGCATCCATACCTCAAGATCAAATGTTTTTGCTGCAGGAAATGACATATCTTGTGTAGCAAGTAAACTAATTCTATAATGTAATCCTAGTTGTTGTAATATGTCTTCGGCACTAGTAATCATACGGTCAAGCTCACGTGAAGATTCTTCAGGACGACAAATAGTATAGAGCTCTATCTTTTCAAATTGATGAATACGAATAAGCCCTCGTTCATGTGCCCCATACGTCCCTGCTTCTCGTCTAAAACAACTTGTCCAAGCAGTCATACGAACCGGTAAATCTTCAGCTGACCATATATGTTCACGGTACATATTGGTTAAGTTAACTTCAGCAGTAGGTGTTAAATACAGGCCATCTTTTTCCACGGCATATACTTGATCTTTAAAACGAGGAAAATTACTAGCGCATTCTAACGATTGAGCAGTCACTAAATAGGGAGGCAATACTGGCATAAAACCATGCTTAATATTATTTTTAAGCATAAAAAGCGTAAGCGCATATAAAAGCCGCACGCCATTCTGCTTGTATAAGGCAAATTGAGCCCCTGTCATTCGTGCCGCCGCTTCAAAGTCAAGCCATCCCAGACGTGTACCAAGTTCTAGATGATTCTTTGGAGTAAAAGTAAACGTAGGTTGCTGACCACTCACTTTAACGACACGGTTAGCCTCTTTGCCACCAACAGGAATATCGGGAGCAGGAATATTAGGACAACGTAGGTAAAGCTCGTTAAAATCATGCTCTACACGCATATATAGCTCTTCGCTTTCTTTAAGCTGTTCACGAAGAAGGCGTGATTGTTCACGTAAAGTAGCAGATACGCCTTGTTGGCCCTGACGCGCAAGTTCATTTTTTTGGTTACGCATGTGCTCTATTTTTGCTTTAAGAACACGTACTTCTTTATCAAGAGCAATTAAGCATTCAATAGGAAAGTGAGGATCTTTAGTTTTAATAGCAGTAATAACTGTTTCAGAATGTTCACGCAGCAAGGTAAGATCGATCATGTGTACCTCAATAGTAAATGAGCTTACTGCTGATTAAGATACTATATTTTTACTTTTTTGAAAAGAAAAAAAGCCGCTAAAAGCGGCTTTAGAGAGTAAAGCTTTTTCTAAGCACTACATAATTATTTTACTAATCGAACAAGCTCTTTAAGATTTTTTCCTGGTTTAAACTTAGGAAAGCTTGTTTCTGGCAAATCAATACGCTGTTTAGTAGCAGGGTTTATCCCTTTACGTGCAGGCCGTCGAGAAACTAAAAATGTACCAAAACCAGAACATTGTACTTTACCGCCCTTTTTTAGGGTACGTTCTACAATTCGAATGAACGCATCCAAAAAGCGCACAACATCTTTTTTAGAAAATGTTGTTTCTTCGCTTAATGAGTTAACTAACTCAGTTTTATTCATAAGTACTCCTTAAAATAGTAGTAGTTACTACACTGCTTTTATTTGTAGTTAATATGCCTGATTAGATATAATAATTTTGTTTATTAGTTTGTCAAATTATAATTTTAAAGGACATTACATGCTTATAGATACCCATTGCCATCTCAATATGATGGTTAAGAAAGAGTTCGATACTCCCCTTAATCCTTCTACATATGTTTTAATAGATGAAATTTTGAAAACGGCTTTAGAATCAGATATTACATACATACTTAATGTCGGAACCTCTCATATAGAGAGTATAAACTCTATTGAGATTGCTCGACGATTTCCTATGGTGTTTGCAACTATTGGCATTCATCCTAATGATGCTACTGCACAATGGCGTGAAGATATACAGCATTTTGCTTCTTTAGTATCTGATACAAAGAATAAAATAGTTGCTATTGGTGAATGTGGCATTGATAAACATTATCCTAATTATAATTTAGCACTGCAACAAGACGTTTTTAAAGCACAAATCGAGCTTGCTTTAGAATATAATCTGCCACTGGTTATACATATGCGTAATGCAAGCGATGAAACACTCAGCTGTCTTGAAAGCTTTAAAGATCCCAAGCTTCGGGGAGTATTACACTGTTTTTCAGAAACACAGAGCTTTGCTCATGATGCGCGAGCACTCGGCTTTGTACTTGGTATTGGCGGCACCGTAACATACCCTAAAAATACTATTTTACAGTCTCTTGTCCAAGAATTTCCCCTCGAATCTATAATTCTTGAGACAGATGCACCATTTTTACCTCCTCAAGTAATGCGTGGCAAACAAAATCATCCCCGTACTATAGCCATAATTGCTGAGTATATTGCTCAATTACGTAATATACCTGTACAAGAAGTTGCAGATATAACTACACGCACTGCATGCCAGTTATTCTCTTTATACTAGTGCTTTTATTGACACGCTTTTTATCTTTTATATATAATTAATATTTGAAATAAATGTTTTATTATAAAAAAAAGGATTACAATATGACAAGACTAAAATTAAGCGTGCTGATAAGCGCTTTTTTAGCAGTGTATATCAGTACTAGCTTTAGCGGAACAACACCAGCAGATTGGCTTAAAAAACAGATGCAACAACAAATACAAAAATTAACTGATGAGCTTAATCAAGCAGAAGACAAAAATAAAGATCTATCAGAGCAAGTACAAAAATTAACTGATGAGCTCAATCAAGCAGAAGACAAAAATAAAGAGCTCTCAGAACAAGTACAAACACTTCAAAATAGAGAAAGAAATTTACAAGAGCAAGTACAAAATCTACAAGAACAGCTTAAACAGCATATAATACCGCCTCCACCGCCACCTCCACCGCTACCACCGCAAGAATTAGAGGAGCAAAAAGCAGTTGATGAATTAGTAAAAGCTATTAAATCAGGAGATATAGTTCCAGTAACCGTATCGCCACCAGCAACACCACGTGATGTTGCTGAAGTAGCTGAACTTAAAAAAGAAGTGCAGCAAAAAGCAGTTAAAAAATCAGCCATGGCAGATGTCTTTGCTGATATTCGTGCGGGTACCACACGGTTACGTTCAGCGCAAACTACACCACCTACTACACCTGAGCAAAAAGAAAAAGCAACTGAATTAGTTGATATCTTACAAAAAGGGCTAAAAGGAATTCGTGCAGCTGTTGAACCTGAAGAAGAAGAAGGTTGGGCACCAGAAGATGAAGATTAATCTATTTTAATTAACTATTCTTATAGAGGCTACACTAGTATACTAGTGTAGCCTTTTGTATTGTTGAGCAGAGTATATGCCAATTTAACTCTCTTAATAAATTAGATAATATAGTTATTGTACCTAATAACAATCAATACTTAATCAAGGTTGCTTTATGAAACTGTTTTTTAATAATAGTTTATTAGATATGCAATTACAACGTACTGTTGGATATAGTTTATATGAAGGTGCAACTATTGGCGAATGTTTAAGCGCTGCTGCACAGATACAAGAGAATAATCTTGAAACGTGGTATCAAGCTTGGTATTCTCTAGCTACTCGTATACAAAAAATTGCTGAACAGGCACACGTAGAAGGGCATCTAGTAAGCGCTCGTCAAGCATATTTAAGAGCCTCTAACTATTATCGTACCGCTTATTTTTTTCTCCGTGACAATCTTTCTAATCCTAATCTTTTAGAAACATGGAAACAAAGCGTATACTGCTTTCAACAAGCAATACCCATTTTAGGCGTATCATGTACTTTTCACGAAATATCTTTTGAAAATAGTATACTTCCTGCGTATTTTTTTCAACCAGATATGAGCAATACAACACGACCTACTATTATAGCTAACGGTGGTGCTGATGGCACGCGAGAAGAAGACTATTTTGTAACAGTTAAAGCAGCTTTAGAACGTAACTATAATTGCTTTGTGTTTGAAGGCCCCGGTCAAGGCCAAGTACTTTTTGAGCAGAAAATTCCTATGCGTCATGATTGGGAACAGGTTATTAAAGCAGTTATTAATTATCTAAGTACCCTGGCAGAAGTAGACTCTAAAAGACTGATTCTATCCGGTCTCAGTCTTGGTGGTTATCTTGCGGCGCGTGCAGCTGCCTATGAACATCGTTTGGCGGCCTTAATGGTTAATCCCGGCATACTTGATCTTTCTCAAGTAAGCTTACAGTTTCTTCCACCACGTATACAACAAGCCTTCTTGCAGCGTGATTACAATGCTGTTGATCAATTTTTTACACAGTCTATGCAGCAGAATAAAGATACTGCATTTTTTATTCAAAGCCGTATGGTGCTCTATGGAACTACTTCCGGTTATGATCTTATAGCAAAAGCACAAGAATATACACTTAAAGATGTAGCACACGCTATCACGTGCCCTACGCTTATCTGTGATAATGAACTAGAATCTCTTTCTCCAGGACAAGCAATTGCTTTGTATAATGCGCTTACTTGCCCTAAAACCTATATATTATTTACTGAAGCTGAAGGTGCTGGTGGACATTGCCAACCACTCAATAGCATGTTATGGCAACAACGTGCTTTTGACTGGCTCGATAATACTTTAAGTAAAGTTAAATAAACCATACGTTGTAGCTATTTTTGGAACATTTTTTTAAATCCAAGATCAAGCCAAACATGGGATAAAGCACCTATAAAGAAAAAAAGAGCACTAATATAGGCCCATAAAAAATAACGCGGAAAAAGCAGAATATGAGCTCCTGCAAACAAGCAACTAAATAATGCTAAAAACCAAATATTATGAAATAGGCCACGGTGCGGTGTTAAAGGAGGAATACAGGCAAAAAGTACAAAAGGTCCGAGAGAGCGCCAATACTGAATAAAACTTAAAAACGAAATAAAAGCTAATAGCACAATATAAAATATATGTTGTCCCTTGCTTTTTATATCAATATCAGGAAATAACGAACCAGCAAGCGTACAGGTAAGCCAATACATAAGCATACCCAGTGGCTGACGATAGAGCGATAACAATATAACAGTACTAAAATATATAAGAGCACCAGCCGTAAGGTGCTGTTTATAACCTGGCATATGTATATCACACCTGAAGTTTCATAAAACAAGTACCAGGATAATAGAATTTAAGTATATCACGATAGCTCCATCCTTCTTTTACCATTGCTCGTGCACCCCATTGGCAAAGCCCTAAATGATGACCATAGCCACGACCCTTAAAACTAATTGTACGGCCTTTTTTAGAAGCAGTAAAGCAGAAACTCTTAATATTTTTACAGAGTGAGTACATTTTCTTGCCAGTTAGCACATGTTTACCTTTAGTACCACGAATCACTACTTCTTGTACAATACCAGCTGCATCTTTTTTAGTAATTTTTATATCACGTAGACGTCCTATATCAATATTTTTTTCTTTTAAAAGAGTGGCAAATTGTTCCAATATATATTCAGCACCCCACGTATATGCTTTTGCTGAAGCACAAAATGTACAAGCATACATACGCTTAAGATAGGGAGAATGCTCAAAGTTAACTCCCTTAATTTTTGCTGGAATTATACCTCCGCAACATACATCAAACATAGCAAGTATTGGTTTTTTATTATAGGCCAACACAAGTCCTTGTGTTTCGTCTATTGCTTTACGTAATTGAGTATTTTGTGCCATACCTTTATATACTTGATGAATATTTGTATTTTTAACATGATATGGTTTGCGCTGTGCTTGAGATTCACGTATTTTTGCAATCACATAACTGCGAATACTAATAGCATGTGCTTTATTTACTTCCTCAGGCCAGCCTGGCCATGTTTCTTTTTCTAGGACTGCATGTACATAATCTTCTAAGGGAACACTATTAATAAGCATTACTTCAGATACAGCATTACAATATATCAATAAAGAACCTAAATACACTTTATCTTCTAATTGCAATTTATTATTAGGACTTGTAATAGAAATTACTTGTGTAGCACAGGGAGTATTATTAAGTAGAAGACGTCCTTGAGAGAGACATAATTCTACTCGAGATACTTTCTGTTCTTTTTTTTTGCCTGTGGTTTTTTCTAGCATACGTACGGTAAGCTCTTGTTCAGCAGTAATAATCCATCTAGTGTCGCTTGACCAGGTACATGCTGCTAGTTGCACTTTCACCGCATAAAAAGCCTTTACTATACTTACTGTAATAAAAACTTGTAGCACCGCTATACTAAAAATAATTTGTTTTTTAGCGTTCATCATACACCTGCCAAATTGCTAAAAATTCTGCTGGTACTACGATTTTTTGATCAATACCTTTATTGGCAAGACTATCAGCATGGGCATTTTGATGCCGCGGTATATATTCTATAGTCCACATAAATGGCATAAGAAAACGATGAGCAAGAATATATAAATATGATAGTGAACTATTATTAACTTTATATATCCCTTGCATCTGTTTAACCATGAGCTGTGAATCTGAAAATATAGTAAGTTTTTCACCAGGTAAGGCATATACCCGTACATGAAAAACACCTAAAAGAAGCGCTAAATATTCCGCTTGATTATTGGTCTTTATACCTAAAAAGTAGCCATATCGTTGGACAGGAACAGTATTTTTTAATAAGACAACACCTGCTCCTGCTAAGCCTGGATTTGAACGTGAAGCACCATCAACATAGAGCATCCATACCGATGACGTATTTATATTCATACGTATATACTATTCTTCATTATGGGCATATAATAAACGGTAACAATCTTTACATTGAACAAGCTGTCCTTGGCGTAACGCACTTAACTCCTGACTAGGAAGCGCATAAAAACAAGCACTACAACTTGCATTTAGTATAGGTACAGCAGGATTTTCAACGCGTTGCTGCATAGTTCTATACTGAGCTAATAATTCGGGTCCTATTAACCGAGATTTTTCTACACAGGCACTTTTAATCTTAGCTTGCTGATCTGCTACACGTATTTTCTGCTCCTCTAATATCTGCATTTGTTGTGCTATAGCTTTTTGGTATACAATAAACTGCTGTTCTTGCTCACGAGCCAGTTGTACCATCTGGTCTTGCGCTGACCACATCGTAAAAATACTTGCTTCTAAAGTTGATTTTTTTTGAGCAATAACTGCAAGCTCGTGAGTAAGCGACTGAAATTCTTTGACGGTTACTGCATGTTCAAGACGTTCTTTTTTTTCACGTTCTTGCGCATCAAGCATTTTTAGTTCTAGTTCTTGCTGATCTAGTTTCTTGCGTAGAGTATATACTTGTGTCTGTATCTCTTTAAGCCGCTCTTCCGCTATCGCTTGTTCTTTTTGCAATTGAATACTATTTTGGGTAAGAAGAGTATATTCACGCTCAAGCGCCTTATGGCGTTGTTCACAAAAAACAAAATCAATAAAGGCCTGTAGCTTGCGCATGCTTTTTACTTTCATGGTGGGCCCACCAGGATTTGAACCTGGGACCTCTCGGTTATGAGCCGATTGCTCTCACCGCTGAGCTATGGGCCCCTTTGTATATTCTAAAAGCATCGTTACTTTGAGTAATCCTATTAATATTAAATTATTTTTTCAAAATTGTGAAGCTATATCCAATAAAAAATCTTTTAAGCGTACACTATATGCCCATTCGTTATCATACCATCCAAATATTTTACCCATATTTTGAGTAACTACATCAGTTAGTAACCCATCAATGATTACTGAGTGGCTATTACCACTATAGTCACTTGATACTAATTGTTCAAACGTAATAGCAACAATACCCTTAAAAGTTTCTTCTTGTGCTTGCCTAAAGACATCATGAAGTACATGCGTTGATAATTCTTTAGTACTTACAAAGGTAAAATCAAGAAGTGATACCTTAGCAACTGGCACCCGTAATGAAACTGCATGCACCCTATCGCCCAAGTGAGGCAATACTTTTTTTATTTGAGAAGAAGCACCAGTACTTGTAGGGATAATATTAATTGCTGCTGCTCTCCCCTTACGTAGATCATCTATAGACCCTTCTCGATCAAGAAGCGCTTGAGAATTAGTATATGCGTGCGCCGTCGTCATAAAACCAGCACGTATACCAAAATTATCATCAATAATCTTAAGTGTAGGAAGCAGTGCATTAGTGGTACAACTTCCTAATGAAATAATCTTATGTTTTCTTTTATTATACGCATGCTGATTAACACCAGGAATAATAGTAATATCATCACCTTCAGCAGGAGCTGAAATAATAACTGTATCCGCTCCACAATCAAGATGTGCTATAGCTTTTTCCCTTTTTGTAAACGCTCCTGAACAATCTACTACGACATCAATTGCTAGCTTTTTCCAAGGTAACTCTTGAGGATCAATGTGACTAGACAACATAATTTTTTTATTATCTATAGAGAGCATCGATGCTTCAACAGCAACGGTGCCGTCATAAGTTCCCATAAGTGAGTCATACTTAAACATATGTGCTGTCGCTTGAGCATCTGTAGCTTTAGTATTAATAATAACTATATCAAGTACTTCTTGTGCTCTTTTATCTTCTAAAATAGCATATAAAAAGTTCTTCCCAATACGTCCAAAACCGTTAATTGCTATTCTCATTATGTGCTTCCTTATAGATACTCATTTTTTTTAGTATATACCGTTCTTTTTGTTCAGGTATAGAAGGGAACTCTACTAATACCGGCGTATTTTGCATTTGTACATGATTTACAAAACCCATAAGAGTATCCCAGCCAAGTACTCCCTCACCAATGACTGCATGACAATCAATACCACTTCCTCGTACTTCAGCTGTATCGTTAAGATGAATAAGTGCTATTTTTTCAATCCCAAGCAGATTATCAAGATAGGTAATAAATTCTTGATAAAAATCTATAGTATACCCACACGCATGAGCATGTGCTGTATCTATACAAAACATGAGTCGCTCTGGATACTCAACTTTATGTAAAATACATGCTAAATCTTCTAAATCTCCTCCTAAACAACGTTTTTTATGAGCACTGTTTTCTAGTACTATACTAATATTATGCTCAGTTTTAAGCACTCGGTTTATAAGACGTACAAGATTATCGATACCTTCTTCACGTGTACTTGATTTTTCAATAGAGCCCAAATGTAAAATAAAATGCGTAAACTCAAGCTTTTGAGCAAGATACAACTCTTGTACTAATATTGGATGATAGCTATTTTTATTACCTGCACCATTAATACAATAGGATCCATGAATATAAAGATTATTAAAGTAACGATGACGAGCTATAAGAAACGTATGCATATCTTCACGAGAAACACTAAGAGTCGACCTATTAGATTCAGATGTTAAAAAACACTGAAAAAAAGGAAGTGACAAACGTAACGCCTTTACCAGAACATCATGTATACACGTTTTAATACGTATATGCATACCAATTTTATTGGTCATATCTAAGCTCACGATAGATATAACGATGTAACGCCTCTTTATCAATATGTGATGCTAGTAATATGCAAACAATGTTCTGCGCATCATGTAATCCATGCATACTATCTCCCTCACAACGTATAGAAAGCATTGGCTCTGTATTTGAAGCACGAATAATGGCCCATCCATTTTTCAGTACAATGCGTACGCCATCAAGTACAGTAATGTGTGCTTCAGGTATAGATAGTGCCTGCTGCCTAATTTCCATAATAATTTGCTCTTTATGTTTTTCAGTAACTGGAATTCTGATTTCGGGTGTTGCAAAAACAGGAGGTAGTTTTTTTAGTAAAGTATGCAAAACAGACTGACATTGTACAAGTAACTCAATAAGACGCAAGGCCGCATATATACCGTCATCATATCCGAAATAACGATCAGCAAAAAAGAAATGTCCGCTCAACTCTCCACCCAAAATTCCCTTTTTTTCCAATAGCATAGCTTTAACATAGGTATGACCTGTAGGTACTCGATATATAGTAATACCGTGTCGAGCAGCAAGCGTATCAAGTAGTAAAGAGCATTTAACATCACAGATAACAGCAAATTGCTTATACTCAGTAGTAAGATATTCAGCAAAAAGTGCAAGCAAATTATCACCTGATACTAGCTTTCCGTCAGCAGTAACCGATACCATACGATCACCATCTCCATCAAAAGCAATACCAAGATCACTTGCAGAAGTATATACCAGCTTTTTAAGATCTTGTATATGCTCCTCTTGGGTAGGATCAGGTGGATGATGGGGATAATTTCCATCTACCTGTTCGTATAATAATTGTGTAGATCGCCATTTTAATTGTTTTATAAGTGTAGGTATAACTGCACCTGCAGCCCCATTACCGCAATCAATAACCAATCGTATAGTACTATTTTTAAGATGATTAAAATGCTTGACTAACCACTGAATATATGACTCTACCATAGGCAGCTCAAAATACACTCCCTGCTGTAAGCTTTTAATAACCGTACCACTATAATAGAGGTGTTTAATCGCAGTAATTTCATCACCTGCAAGAGCATGCGTGCCTAAACATAATTTAAGCCCATTATAGGCAGGACCGTTATGAGAAGCGGTAATCATAATGCCAGCATCAAGTGATAGTGTATGTAAAGCAAAATATAGTACAGGAGTAGGGCATAACCCAATAAAAAATACGTCAAGACCACTTTCTTGTAATGCGCGTACAATATGCTCTTTAATAGCTGGTGAATGTACTCTACCATCCATACCAAGTGCTATTTTTTGTACATTGGGATTACGCTGTTTAAAATAATAACTTATAGACTTTGCTAGATCATATGTTTGTGCAATAGTAAAATCAGTACCGACACGGCCACGAATATCATATCGTCTAAAAATACTCTCGTGTATCACGCTCTCCTTTAGAAGATTACTAGATAATACTCCAAGCTCTTAAGCTTTTATAGTGTAGCCATAGCAGGAAGTTGCACATGCTTTTTTTAGAGACTGGTAGTTAAAAAATATAATGGTATATTAAAAGTATACAAGAAAAATTTCTAGAGTTACTTACTAGTATGATTCCTTTAACGCTTAAGCTTAAAAATTTCTTAAGTTATGGACAAGAGTCGCAGACAATTCACTTTGCCCCCTATCATCTTATATGCTTATCAGGCAAAAATGGTCATGGCAAATCTGCCTTACTTGATGCCATTACCTGGGCTATTTGGGGACAAGCACGTAAAATAACCGGTGCCGTAAAAGCTGATGAAGGTTTATTGCGTCTTGGTCAAACATACATGACGGTAACGCTTGATTTTATATGTAACGGTCAAACATACCGCATAAAAAGAGAATATTGTTATCATCCTCGTAAACCACAATTATATTTAGATTTTGGCATTATCGATGAACTTGAAAAGACGATACGCCCACTTACTGATAAAACCATTCGCATAACGCAAGCAAAAATTAATCAAATAATAGGGCTTGATTATGAATCGTTTATTAATTCAGCATTTTTACGTCAAGGACATGCCCATGAATTTTCAAAAAAATCACCCCGTGAACGTAAAGAAATTTTAGCTACTATTCTTGGGCTCAATCGCTATGACGCGTTACGACGTATAGTTCTTACCGCTGTTAAACATTCTACTGATCAACAACAGTACTTACGTACAGTACATGAACGATTAACCAATGAACTACTCGCTGAGCAACAAGTACAGTGCGAACTTGCAACTATTACCTCTCATGTACAAAGAGTACTTGACCACGAAAAAAAACTATGCCACTATCTTGAGCAGCTTGAACAAGAAAAAACACGTCTCTCTCTGCACCGACAAACATACCAAAAAATTATTTTTACCTATGAACAGCACATACAAAAAAAAGCACACTACGAAATAACTCTATCTCAATTATTTACCCAATGGCGTCATATACACCGAAATAAAAAAAAGTATATGATAGAATCACTTCTACAGGAAAAACACCAGCTTGAAGAACAACTGCAGCGTGTACAGCAGCAGTTTGCAACGTATATCCATCTTAATCAAAGCTTATTACACACACAAGAACAGCTACAACAGTATAGTAAACAGTTTAACGATACCCATAGTACTACACTTGTTTTACATCAGCAACACCTTGAAACACTTGCTATAGAACACAGTGCTTTAACAGCACGCTTATATAGTATTGAGCAACAAAAAACGCAGCTTCTTCAAGCACGTGAAAAAATAGCACAAGAAGCTAGTACTATTCAAAAAAACCTATCGCGTCTTTATCAATTTTTTAATACTACTCCTTTTTCTATTCCTCATGAACAAATATCAGCAGTAGAAACGGTACTTATAAAGATCGAAGCTAATTATGAAAAGCGCAAGCGCTTATATCATACATGTGTAACACGCTTAGAAAGAATAACCCATGAGCTTAAACAGCTTATGCCCAAAAAACGTGTTACCCAAGATCATCATAAACCAAGTTGTCCATTGTGCGAGCAAGAGCTTACACTTAACCATAAACAATTATTACATACCAAAATATGCAAACAAGAAGTACGCTATAATCATCAGCATGCACGTCTTATGGCTCTTACTCCCGCTCTTCAAAATACACTTGCTCAACAGCATACTTTACTAGAAAAAGCACGGCTTATCCTTGAACACATTAAGCAACAGCATATTGCACTTATAGAGGTACAAAAAAATGCTCACACTATTCATAACCAGATAGAAGTACTTACCGCTACAGAGAGTCAATTACGGCAACAGATCAATACTCTTACACATAAGCAAGAAAAAGAACGTACTATTTTTACTGAACTACAGACTAATATAGCACAACGTATCAATCATGATCCTACGTATAGTGCTTTAAAAGAACACTATACTAGTCTCGAGCAAGAGATAACAGCACTTAAATATGTGTCTAAAGAACAAGACAGTATTAGACAGCGCTTATATACTGTAGACCAGTTGTTAAAAGACTATGATTCACATAAAGAAGAATTAATGCGACAAGTTCATCGCGCTCAAGAAATCAACACTTGTTGTACTGCTCTTAAATTACTTAAGCAAGAGCTTGCCCGTATAGCTTATGAACAACATAACTATGCTCTTTTGCTAGAAAAAGAGCAACAGATAGATACTGCTATTGTGCAGTATAAACAAGAACTTGCTCTATGTGCTGAACAGAAAACGCAGCTTATACGTACACAAGGAGGGCTTGAACAACAAATTAAAAATTTTGCTAAACTTCGCCAAGAAGCTCATGAAATAGATACGAGCATGAACAGTTTAAAAATAACACTTGAAAATTATACCGCGATTGCTGAAGCAGTTGGTAAGGATGGCATTCCTGCACTATTAATCGAAGAAGCACTTCCTGAAATTGAACATGAAGCAAACATACTTTTATCTAAACTTACTGATAATAGTGCATATCTTACTATAGATTCTTTACGTGACCTAAAAAACGGTACAGCCAAAGAAACACTTGATATTAAAATTTCTGATCCCGCAGGCACACGCCCGTATGAACTTTTTTCTGGTGGTGAAGCATTTAGAATAGATTTTGCCTTACGCATAGCCATCTCTAAGCTGCTTGCCCGCCGAGCTGGCACTATGCTGCAAACTCTTATTATTGACGAAGGATTTGGCTCCCAGGATGAAGAAGGACTCCAACACATTATGGACGCTTTATACAAAATCCAAGATGATTTTGCTAAAATTATTATAGTTTCGCATTTAAATACATTAAAAAATCAATTTCCCGTGCATTTTTTAGTTACTAAAGGTCCTCAAGGCAGTACTGTACGTATTATTGAGCAAGCGTAACTAATCAATACAATTGCACGTGTAATAGTGCGAAGATAATTCTTGAGCTATTTTATCAGTGTACCCGTGAGCCCGAAGAAACTCAATTGCCTCCAATGCCATTTGTCCACCACGACCTAATGCAATACTTACTTGTTTAAATTGAGAATCCTCAACATCACCAGCTGCAAAAATACCGGGAAGCGACGTTTCCTGACTATAGGGAGAAACACTAATATATCCCAATCTATTTGTTTTAAGATAATCTTTAAATAAATCACTTTGAGGAACACTACCAATTGCCAAAAATACAGCATCAGTAGATACTTGACTATGTTCATGGGTAATAGTATCAATAATGTCCACACTTGTTATATATTCACCATTACCATTAATACGCTGAATTTCTTTATTATAGATAACTTGTACGTGAGGGTAATCAGCCAAATACTCTTTCATAGATGGTAAAGCACGCATACGCTGACTACGTACTAAAATGGTAATTGAACGTGCATATGAAGCAAGCTGCATCATTTGTTCAATAGCAGCATCACCACCGCCTACAATAATAACATGTTTATCGGGAACATCACTGGTTTGCAAGCAGGGACCATCACATAATGCACACGTAGAAACTCCTTTTCCCCAGTATTCATCCTCACCAGGAACGCCTAAACGACGTGGCTGTGCTCCTGTTGCTATAAGTACGGTAAGTGCATGCACTTTCTCTCCTGAAGACGTATATATACAATAAGGCCATTGTGCAAAATCAACACGCACAATACTATCAGAACTTATTAAAGCATTATATCGCTTTGCTTGATTCATAAGTGCCTGTATAATATCTGATCCTAATGCTTTTGGTAGGCCGGGCCAATTTTCTACATACGTCGTTTCCATTAATTGACCCCCTATTTGCTCTCCACCAAATACTACTGCATGAACACGAGCACGCGCACAATACAGTGCTGCATTAAGCCCTGCCGGCCCGCCACCAATTATTGCTACCGGCAAAATATTTGTATAAGACGCTATTTTTTCAAAACATATATCTTGTTTTGTTAATATTTCACTATACAGAGAGCCTATATATATACTGAGCACTCCATAGAAAGTTATTGCTTGTATCGTAGACATAAAATAATATTCTCCCTTAGTATCTTTCTTTATCTAGCAATAGTAGCGTACCAAGAGACTGAGAAAAATAAAATGGGCGTTAGGTAATTCCTAACGCCCATAAAATAAAAAATCAAAAATACTTGTATTACTTAGCTGCAAGCTATTTTGCTTATTCTAGAAAGACCATCAAAATATTTAGCAACAGCATCAACCCATGCAAGAGCATTTTGCTTTAATTGTGCTCGATCTTGTTTAGATTGCGCATTTTGTAATGCATCTACAGCCTTATTAAAACCAGGCATCAAGTCTTTATGTAATCCTGAATGGATTTGCATCAAGTCTTTATGTAATCCTGAATGGATTTCTGCTGTAAATAATGTACTAAGTAGCCCATTAATAGTACCTTGTCGTGCTACTATGTCTTCTTGGCTTTTTTGCTCTGCTGCACTCACATTTACAAGCTCACGTAAACAATTCACAAAGTGCTTTTCACTACTTGTATCAGCAGTTGTTGCTTTTATTGCAGCATATAAAAGACCAGCACCTCCTACAGCACTCAAAAGAGCTGGATGTTTCTTCGCAGCTTCAAGCACTGGCTGTACAGAGAGGGCTTTAAGACCATTAAGACCATATTTAAGCGCAGCACAAGAACCAGCAGCTATTATACTGCCTAAGCCAGCTGTATACTTAAATGCACGTGGATTTTCTCTATATGACTTAACAATCTTGCCTTTTGTTGTGCGAGCTCCTGCTTTTATTTCATTACGATAATAGTATGCTGTCCCAAGCGCAGCTGCCGCCCCTAAACCCACAGCAGTACTCGCTGCCTTATGATTGCCAATGTAAGTAGCTCCATTAATAGCACCTCTTTTTACAGCATTACCTGCTCTTGAACCAAGAGCTTTTGCTTTTGACCACGCACCATCACCTACTACCGTTACCGGTGTTGCTGGTGTTGCTGAAGAAGTTGGTACAGATCCTGCTTGTGGCACCATCTTTTCTATTTTAGATATTCCTAGTGTATCTTTAGTCTCATAAATAACTTCAGGTTTATCAGTTTTACTACGACCCCATCCTGCTTGGGCTGGCACCATTGGCGTTGCTACCAATAGTATTAATGCAAAATAACGTGAACGTTGTAATAAGTTCATATCAAATCCTCCATTTGAAATTAACATATCTGTATACTTTATAAGTATAACGGTTTCTAGTTTACTGTATGTGTTCTGGTTGTCAAAAGGGTACACAAAAAAAGCTCCCCATGCCTGAAAATACTGCATGAGGAGCTTTATAAATTTAAATTTTATATATTATTATTGCTTATCGTGGTCCATTGTAGCGATAAGCCGCTGAGCACTCATAGTCTTTTTGCGCTTGTAGTTCTTGATAATAGCAATAGATTACCCAAATAGCTGCAAGTGTACCCATAGTAATACCTGCAGTTGCTAATTTATGTTGTTTCATCCATACAGGAACAGTAGAGGCTTTTTTCATTAATAGTTGTAAACGTGTATGAGAATCACTTGGTATTACTGGAGGGGTAGGCACAACAACTGGTATAACTGGCGTAACAGGAACTTCAGTTATCGTACTTTTAGTACTACTTCCAGGGAGCCAATCTCTCCATCCTCCTAAGAGTGGAGAAGACGTAATTATTAAAAGAGAAAGTGCAAAATATACTGATAATTTAGAATAATTCATAAGGTACCCTTATAAAATAAGAAGTTTGTCCGCTCATATTCTATAGTACAATATGCCCTTTTGTCAAACTTCTTGAAAAAGCCCTTTACATACAAGCTCTCAAGTAGTTATACCGATCGTCAAATTGTAATAATTGTTAAATATCAGGTACCCTAGCATATCTGTATATCGTGAACATCTGGAATCTGGCGCTTAAGCTCTTCTCCAATACCATATACAATATGATATGATGAAATAGGACAATGAGTACAAGCACCGTGCAGTTTAACATACACGATACCGCGCTCAAAAGAAACAAAAGAAATGTCCCCACCATCAGCTTTGATGTTGGGGCGCATATGTTCTAGAATCTCTTGAATATGAGCAATAACTAATGCATCTTCCATACTAGTATTTTTATGTATTCACACCCATTCAAGCTTTGCTATAAGCGCTGTATCACTTGGCCTACGCCCTAATGAAATGAGACGGGTATAGCCTCCTGGACGATTTACGTACTTAGGTGCTATTTCTTGGAAGAGCTTAATGAGTGCTTCATCTTTATATGGTAAGAGTGCTTTTGCACGGCGACGTGCATTAAACGTATTACCCTCACGAGCTATAGTAACTAATTTTTCTGCAAAACGTTTTACTTCTTTAGCGACTGCTTTTGTAGTAACCAAATGCCCATAGGTAATAAAGCTAATTGTTTGATTACGTAAGAGCGCTTTTTTATGAGCAGGTGCTACATTTAATTTTTTACGTCCATGTTGATGTCTCATACTATTGCTCTTTCATAGCTTTTTTTACTTCTGACTCTTTAATATCCATACCAAATGAAAGTCCAAATGCTTTCATACTTTCTTTAACTTCGCTTAAAGACTTACGACCAAAGTTCTTAATTTTAAGCCCTTCTTCTTCAGTAAGATTAACCAAGTCAAGAATACGCTTAATACCAGCATTGACTAAACAGTTATGAGCACGTACTGATAATTCAAGTTCGTCAATTGGCTTTAAGAGTAAATCTACTGGTACTCCTTTAACTGTTGCCTGCTCATGTTCAGGCATAACATGCTCAACTTTTTCAGCAGGAAGTGCTGAAATTTTATTAAATGGAATTTCAGGCGTAGTAAGAAAATGCTCAAGCTGTGTACGAAGTACAGATACGGCATAATTAAATACGTCAATAGGATTTTCAGAGCCGTCAGTAGTAATTTTAAGCGTAAGCTTATCGTAATCTATATCACGCCCTACACGTGTTTTTTCAACAGCAAATGCAACTTTACGCACTGGAGAAAACATAGCATCTAAATATATTCTATTGTCTTCTTGTAGTGCAGTACCAAGAGGCCATTGAGCAGGTTGGTAACCTCTACCTGAATTAACAAAAAAATCAATTTCAAGTAATCCACCAGGCGCAACATGAGCAATAATATGCTCTTTATTAATAAGCTCTAAATGTTCGTCAGCATGTATATCAGCAACAGTAGCTACTGCTTGACCTTCTATACGCAATGCCATCTTACCTGGTTTACCGTTTTTCGAGCGTACCACTATTTGCTTGAGATTCAATACTACTTGCATAGTATCTTCTACAACACCTGATAGTGATGAAAACTCATTATTAACACCTTTAATAACCGCTGAAGTCACAGCAGAACCTTCAACCCCCCCTAACAATACACGTCGCAAAGCATTGCCTAATGTTATGCCAAACCCAGGCTCTAACGGTTGAGCTATAAGTTCGCCATATACTTCAGTTAACAATGTTGGTTCCCATGTAATGCGTGGAATAGTTAACGGTTGATACTCCTTCCTGTTCATAAAATCTCCCGGATTAAACCCCCGCAAGTAATTACTTGGAGTACAACTCTACAATTAAATGTTCTTCAATAGGAGTCTGAATATCAGACCGAACTGGTATACGTAAAACACGCCCTGTGCGTGCTTTTCTATCAAGCTCTAACCAATCAGGTATTTTTACATTAGTGTTAAGACGCTTATCTATTACACTATCTAAAAAAACTGGTTTTGTAAGTACCGATTCAGCAATAGTAATTTCATCTTCAGGGGATACTAAGTATGAAGGTGAAGTTACTTTTTTACCGTTTACCAGAATATGCCCATGTACAATAATTTGTCGTGCTTGTGTACGAGATACTGCCATTTTAAGACGATATACTACATTATCGAGCCTACGTTCAAGTAAACTTAATAACGTTTCACCCGTTGCTCCCTTACTTTTAGTTGCTAAAGCAAAAAAGCGCTTAAACTGACGTTCTAATACCCCATACATTTGCTTTACTTTTTGTTTTTCTTGTAGTTGTCTACCATACTCAGTTGTTTTACGAGAAAACTTAATTATTCGCTCACGCTCTTGCGTTGATTGTCCTTTGCGTTCGCTTGTTTTTAGCTCTTTCACGCGTTCTCTTTCACCTTAATTTAAAAACTAAACAAGTATATCATACACGACGCTTTTTAGGCGCTCGAGTTCCATTATGTGGTAAAGGCGTTACATCACGAAGCACAGAAATAGCAATACCTGACGATTGTAGTGCACGTACTACTGAATCACGTCCCGCACCTAATCCTTGCAAGTTTACCTCAACTGATTTAATACCTATTGCCACCATTTCTTTAGCAAGCGTAGATCCTATTTGAGAGGCAGCAAATGGGGTGCCCTTACGTGCTCCTTTAAATCCAAGTTTTCCCGCACTACCACGTAATAAAACATCACCTTCTAACGTTGTAATTGCAACTAACGTATTATTAAACGTTGACTTAACATGCGCTACCGCAGTATCAACAACATGCTTAGTTTTTTTTGTTTTTTTATACACCATATGAAGTTACTAGCCTTTATTTTTTAGTTACTTTACGTTTAAGCGCGACTGCAGAACCAGCTTTACGAGGACCCTTACGTGTACGCGCATTGGTTTTTGTTCTTTGACCACGTACGGGAAGAGACTTTTTATGACGTAACCCCCGATAAGAGCCAATATCTTGAAGCCGCTTTATATTAAGCTTAATATCTTTACGTAAATCACCTTCGGTTACATAATTTGCTGAAACTTCTTTTTGAATAGCAGCAATTTCTTCGTCACTCAGGTCTTTCACTCGTTTATTAAAATCTATTTTAACCTTTGATAAAATATCACGCGACAGCTTGAGACCTATACCAAATACATACGTTAAGCCATATTCAATACGCTTTTCACGTGGTAAATTAACACCCTCTATTCGTGCCATAAATATCCTCTTATGTTATCCTTGACGTTGCTTATGTCGTGGATTTTTCTTGCAAATAATACGCACAATTCCTTCTCGGCTTATAACTCTGCAATCTCTACAAATTTTTTTTACTGATGTTCTTACTTTCATTATAATCCTGCCTATTTAACTCTTATACCGCAGAACAATACGTCCACGTGTTAGATCATACGGTGAAAGTTCAAGAGCTACTTTATCACCTGGCAATAAGCGTATATAATTCATGCGCATTTTACCGGAAACATGCCCTAACACAATATGTCCACCTTCTATTTCTACGCGAAACATTGCATTTGGCAATGTTTCTTTTACAATTCCATCAACTTTAATAACATCATCTTTTTGATTTTTCATGCTTCCAACCGCGTTATTACTTGGGGTCCTTGATCGGTCACTAAAATCGTGTCTTCTACATGAGCAGCTAAACTTTTATCTATTGTTTTTGCTGTCCATCCGTCTGCAGCAATATATACAGCATAATCTCCCATGGTAATCATGGGTTCAATAGCAAAGCTCATACCATGACGCAATAGTAGCCCTTTATTTGGTTGACCATAATTTAATATTTCTGGACTTTCATGCATACGCTTGCCAATACCATGGCCAGCAAAGTCACGAACTATGGTATATCCATGAGACTCAACATAACGCTGAATTGCCACTGAAATATTACTTAAATGGTTGCCTACATATATCTGCTCAATCGCTTTATCTAAAGCTGTATAAGCAACTGAAACTAGTTTTTGTGCATGCTCGGTTGCAGTACCTACAAAAAAACAACGCGCCATATCAGCACAATACCCTTGCCATGCTGCACAAACATCTATTTTAACTAGATCACCTTCTTTTAAAATAGTTGTTGCACATGGCACACCGTGTACTACCTCGTCATTAAGAGAAATACAACTTACATGCTGATATCCCATATAGCCTTTAGATTGAGACATTAAATTATGTTTTTGCAAATAACATGCAATCCATGTATCAAGCTCTAATGTACTTATACCTGCTTGTACAAGCTCAGCTAAATGTTTAAATAATAGTGCGAGCAACTGTCCTGCTACGGTCATTTTTTCAAAAGCAGCTTTGTTTTTAATTGTAATCATGCAGCTTCAATATGCAATAAGCGTTTTAGTTGCACAAAAACATCAAATAGCGATTGATCACCATCAAGCTCCCCTACAGTTATTCCCGTTTTCTGATAAAAATTTACTAATTCACGCTCATGTTTATGATACGTTATCAAACGATCCCGTATAGTATGCTCATGATCATCAATACGTTTTATAAGCTGACTTGAACAAACATCACAGATCATAAAACGTTGGGATGTAAGACCAGTACCAGCATGCAGTGAATATACTGCTTGACATTTCTTATTTTCACAAATAGCACGTCCTAATAAACGAGCTATTACTTGGTTATCTGATACATTAATACGCACTACATGAATAGCAAGATCACCTGGAAATTTTTCTGCTAAAAATTCATTAAAAAGATGCGCTTGTACCAGTGTTCGGGGAAAACCATCTAAAATAATAAACTCTACATGCTTAGGTAATTGGGCTATCCAGCTATCTACCATATCAATAATAAGTCTATCAGAAATAAGTTTACCAGATTTTATAGCAAAATCTATCTTTTTTCCTATTTCTGTATTTTCAGCAACATGCTGTCTACAAAGATTTCCCGTAGATAGCTGCAAAAACCCTAGTTGCTTTATACACAACGCAGCAAGAGATCCTTTACCAGAACCTGGCGGCCCTATTAAAATAATTATTTGCATGGTATATTTATCGTACTAATCGTCCCTTCATGCGACCTGTGGTTAAAAATCCTTCATAGCGATGTTCAATAAGATACGACTCTATCTGCGCTGCAAGTTCAAGAGCAACACCAACAATAATAAGAATAGAGGTACCTCCTAAGCTAAATGGCGTTTGTAAAACCGTATTAATAATATTTGGCGCTATTGCAAGACATGCCAAATATACCGCCCCTACTAAACCTATACGCGTTAAAATATACTCAAAAAATTCAGCTGTCTTTTTCCCAGGACGCAATCCTGGTATAAATCCACCGTTTTTTTTCATATTATCAGCAAGTTCAGTAGGATTAAACACAAGTTCAGTGTAGAAAAATGTAAAAAATATAATAAGTAAAAACTCAAGTGCATTATATACAGCACCATTATATGATAATATTCCTGCAAGTCCTTTAAATAGAGCAAATCGTTCAGCAAGCATAGAAGAAAGAAACAAAGGAAGATTTAAAAAAGAAGAAGCAAAAATAACCGGCATCACCCCTGCAGTATTAATTTTAAAGGGAATATAACTACTTTGTCCACCGTACATTCTATTACCAATGACTCTTCGAGCATATTGCACTGGTATTTTACGCTCACCTTTTTCTAAAAATACTACACAAGCAGCAATAAAAAGAAAAATAGCCCACATTAAAATCGCTTTAATAGGATGCGTAAATCCTTTTTGTACTGCATCTATAGTTTTTAAAACGTAATCAGGAATACGCGCTACAATACCAGCAAAGATAATCATTGAGCTACCGTTACCAACACCAAAAAGCGAAATTTGCTCACCAAGCCACATTACAAACATGGCTCCTACCGATAAAGAAATAATAAATAGTAATCTAAAGCCCCATCCTGGCGTAAGCACAAGACCTTGACGCTCCAAATAAAAAGCAAATCCAGCACTATACCCAATTGCTAATAACAGCGCAAGATAACGCGTATATTGATTAATAACCTTACGTCCATATTCACCCTCTTTTAATAACGCTTCAAGCCGTGGTATGGTCATACCAAGCATTTGCATCATAATAGAAGCAGTAATATAAGGACCAATTCCCAGTGCAAAAAGTGTAGACTGCTGTAAAGCGCCTCCTGAAAGAATATCAAAATGGCTTAATAACCCGCCTAAAGCGGTAGCCTTACTCATATGTTCAGCAAGCAAGGGCACATTTACGCCAATTACTGGAATAAACGTCCCCAAGCGCTCTATAATAAGCACACCAAGAGTAAAGAGAAGCTTACGGGTTAGTTCAGGAATTAAGAATATATTTTTAAAATTCTTAAGTATAACCACAATCTTACCTCTCTTTAATACGATGAATTAATCCACCTTTTTGCGTAATTATTTCTTCAGCAGATTTAGAGAAAGCATCAGCGTATATTATTAACTGTTTATCAAGTACACCACGCCCTAAAATTTTAACAAGTACATTTTTAGAGATTATTCCCTTTTCGTATAATAGCTCTTTGGTGACTGTTTGCCCATGCTCAAATAAAGCATTTAAGCGTTCAATATTAATTACTTCATAAATAGTCTTAAATGGTGCGTTAGAAAAACCACGCTTTGGCAATCTACGTGCTAATGGCATTTGACCGCCTTCAAATGATATACCTACCCCACCACCTGAACGTGCTTTTTGACCTTTATGACCTCGTCCTGAAGTACCCCCGCGGCTTCCTCCTCGTCCAACACGCTTTCTTTTTTTAACAAGCGCTACTAAACTGTTAAACTGCATGTGTTGCTCCCTTTACTATTTCTTGAACTGTTTTACCACGCATTTGAGCAACCTTATCTGCACGACGACACTTTGCAAGCGCATTTAGCGTAGCTTTAACTACATTTTGACCGCATCGTGATGAACCAATAGTTTTACCAAGCACATCAGTTACTCCCAGTGCTTGAAATACTGCGCGCATTGCACCCCCAGCAATCATACCTGTTCCTTTATAGGCAGACCGGATAATAACAACGGTCGCACCATGCTTTCCAGTTACCGGATACGGTATAGTAGTACCACGCATAGGAACTTCAATTAAATTTTTACGTGCAAGCGCAGTAGCTTTAGCAATAGCTGAAGAAACCTCCCGGCTCTTACCAAGACCAATACCAACCCGTCCTTTTTGATCGCCAGATACTACAAAGGCAGAAAATGAAAATCGTTTTCCACCTTTAGTAACCTTTGTTACCCTATTGACACTTACCACCGTATCAACAAATTCTTTTGTTGTTGCAGACATGCTCAAAATCCTTATTAAATTTTTAATCCACCCTCTTTAATACCTTCAGCCAACGCTTTAACGCGTCCGTGAAATAAAAAAGGTCCTCTATCAAAAATAGCTATTGTTATACCATGTTGTAGTGCTCGCTCAGCTAATTGGCGACCTACCGCAGTAGCTTGTGCTTTTTTATCACCTACCGTATTAGTAAGCTCACGTGATGAACAACTTACCAACGTTGTAGCTGACATATCATCAATAATCTGCGCATAAATATGCTTTAAACTTCTAAAAACTGAAACTCGCGGATGACCTGCTTTATGAAAACGAGCCTTAACTCGCAACGCGCGGCGTTCTGTTCTTTGCTTAATCTTTCTTTCAATTGACACGTTAGCCTCACTTTATGTATTATTAAGCTGATTTAGCCTTACCTGCTTTACGCATAATAGTTTCGGTAGTATACGTAATACCGGTACCTTTGTAAGGCTCTGGTGGACGAAGAGCACGTACTTTACTACAAATCAAACCTAACACTGTTTTATTAGGAGACTTAAACGTTAATAATTGTCCCGTCTTATCCACTTCAAGTGTAACATTTTGGGGCAACTCTACATCTATTTTATGACTAAATCCCAATGAAAACTGTACTCTATTATTAGTTACTACCGCTTTAAAACCTAATCCAGTAATTTTTAACTGCTTCTGAAAATCAGTTTCGGCACCTTTTAGAGCATTTGCAAGCAGTGCACGGTGCAACCCCCATACACGATTAATGTTACGATCACTTGTTTCGCGTGCAGAAAGCTTAATATGTTTATTAACAAGATCTGCTTGTAACTGCGCAGGTAGTACATAAACACCAGAGCCTTTTTTACCTTTATACTGTATTTCACTATCGCGTATTTCTACTGTTAATGATCCTATATGTATAGGCTTTCTACCAATCTTTGACATACCTGTATCCCTACCAAAGCTCACATAAAAGTTCACCACCAACATTGAGCACGCGTGCTTGCTTATCAGTCATAATTCCCCGGCTAGTTGTTAGAATAACTAAACCTAACCCACCGATAACTTGACTAACATTCTTTATACCGCGATAAATACGTCTACCAGGAGTACTTAAGCGAGTAATCTCATGAATAACTGATTCACCATCTACGTACTTTAACCATACTGTAAGATGCTTATGATGGCCTTTATTACTGTTACTATCCGCTACTTCTATAGTATAATCTCTAATGAAACCTTCTTCTTTTAAAATTTCTGCAATACGTCCCTTTAGTTTAGAATAAGGAACTGTTACCTGAGATTTAGAAGCAGCAATACCGTTACGTATAACGGTTAAAAAATTTCCTACTGTATCAACTGACATGAAAAATTCCCCTACCAGCTTGTCTTTTTAACACCAGGAAGCATTCCCTTTAAAGCAAGTGCTCTAAAACAGAGGCGACAAATACCAAATAATCGCAAAAATCCTCGTGGACGGCCACAAAGATTACATCTGTTACGAGCACGTACAGTAAATCTTGGTGTTTTATGTGATTTTTCAATTAACGCTTTACGAGCCATACTTTATTTTTCCTTATTTTCTTTTACAAAGGGCATACCAAAACCTTTTAACAATTCTAATCCATGAGCATCAGTATATGCTGTTGTACAAATCGTAACATTAAGCCCTTGCACCTTTTCCGTAATTGTCATATCAGCTTCAGGAAAAATAGTCCATTCTTTAATACCAAGATTATAATTACCTTGACGATCAAATTGCGTTGATACTCCTTGAAAATCACGCACCTTTGGTAAAGCAAGATTAATAAGTTTATCAAAAAACTCATACATCTTTCGTTTGCGTAATGTTACCATAACACCAATGGACATACCCTCACGAATTTTAAATCCTGCTATAGATTTACGTGCTTGTCTTCTAATTGGCATTTGACCTGCAATACGACTTAATACCTGTGCTGCATGTTGTACTGCTCTACTGTCACTTACTGCTTCTTTTACCCCAATATTAATAACTATCTTATCAAGCTTTGGCACTGCCTGAATATTTTTTATCCCAAGCTTGGTTTGAAGTTCGGAACGAAGCTTTGTGGTATATAGCTCTTCCAAGCGCGCTTTTTCTTTTCTATACGATGTTTTTGCCATAGTTGATCCTCTTTAATCAATAGCTTCTTGAGAACGATGAGATACGCGTACTTTAGTGCCTGCTTCAAGCTCTTTAACGCGTACACGGCATGGCTTATCACTTGTAGGACACAGTGGCATAACATTTGATAAATCTATATATCCCTCTTCTTTTTTCAAAGTACCCTTTTCACCCTGACGACGCGGCTTAAGATGACGAGTAACTATTGCCACTCCTTGTACTTTTACTTTATGGTGCTTATAGTCAATATCAAGTACTTTACCGCGCTTTCCTTTATCTTTTCCCGTTATTATAACTACAATGTCATTATTTTTTACACGCATCATAATATATACCCTTATAGCACTTCTGGCGCTAGCGAAATAATCTTTGAATAACCTTTAGCACGTAATTCGCGTGCAATAGGACCAAAAATACGAGATGCAATCGGGGTAGTATCTTTAGCGTCTTTTATAATAACAGCAGCGTTTTCACCAAACCTAATATAACTACCATCTTCTCGACGAAACTCTTTTTTTGTACGTACAATAACAGCTTTTACTACTTGCCCTTTTTTAATCTGTCCTCCAGGAAGTGCCGTTTTTACTGCACATGTAATTACATCACCGATATACGCATAACGCTTACCAGTACTTCCATCAATATGAATACACTGCAGCGACTTTGCCCCTGAATTATCAGCAACTTCTAAATACGATTCTTTCTGGATCATACTGCCTCTTTCGTTGATTCAAGTATGCGGGCTAAATACATATATTTTGTTTTAGAAACTGGTCGTCCCTCATAAATCTCAACCAAGTCTCCTACTGCAGCATCCTCATGTTCATCATGCACCTTATACTTCTTTGAAACATGCATTACTTTATCAAGCAAGGGATGAACATACGTACGATCAATCTTTACTACAATTGTTTTTTGCATATCATCAGAAAGTACTCGTCCACGCAATACTCGTTGTTTTATACTATTCTTTTCCTTCATGGAATATCCCTTTTTGTTTAAGAATCTTTTTGACGTAAATACGTTAAAGCACGTGCTATAGTATGACGTAATTTCTTAAACTGTTTATAATCTTTAACGGGAGATGTAGCTGCGTGTAAACGCAAGCTAAATAACTCTCGTTTTAAAGCATCAATACGTGTTTGCAATTCCTGAGAGGTTAAAGAACGCAATTCTTGTTTTTCTTTATTCTTCATGAGCTTCTATAGTAGTTTTACTTGGTTGTTCTGGCACTGCTGTACTCTTTTTAACAAATCTTGTTTTCATCGGCAACTTATATGCAGCCAGACGCAGTACTTCTTTTGCTGTTCCTTCATCAAGACCGGAGATTTCACAAATAACACGATCTCGCTTTACTACAGCAACCCAAAACTCAACGTTACCTTTACCTTTACCCATACGTGTTTCAGCAGGTTTCTTTGATACTGGCTTGTCAGGAAATACCCGTAAAAAAAGCCGGCCTACCTTTTTTAATTTACGTGAAATAGTAACCCGCATTGCTTCAATTTGCTGCGCTGTAAGCCACGCAGGCTCAATAGCTTGCAAGCCATATTCGCCAAAAGCAACCTCTCGTGCTCCTTTTGAACGTCCAGCGCGCGTTCCCTTTTGTACTTTACGGAACTTAATTTTTTTTGGCATTAACATAGTCTTGCTTACCCTACTTTAAATTCACCCTTGTAAATCCAAACTTTGACACCAATTTTGCCATGCGTAGTACGTGCTTCAGCAAGCGCATAGTCTATATCTGATCGTAATGTCTGTAAAGGAATAGATCCTAAATGTAACCATTCAGTACGAGCAATTTCTGCACCGGCAAGCCGCCCTGCACAACTTACCTTTACCCCTTTAGCTCCAGCACGTAAAGCAGTAACAGCCGCTTTTTTCATCACTTTTTTGTAATTTGCCCGTTTAACCAGTTGATCAGCAATGTCTTGTGCAACAATCGTAGCATCTAGTTCTGGATTTTTAACTTCTTGTACCGAAATTTCTACGTTTTCACGTTTTAACCATGCAGCCAAGTCTTTTCGTAAAGACTCAATTTCCTGTCCTCTTTTTCCAATAACTAAGCCAGGACGACCTGCATGTATTACTATTTTAATGTTTTCTCCAGCTTTTTCAATCTCAATATTAGAAAGATCAGCACCATGTAACGCTTTAGCAAGATATCTCCTAATCGCTACATCTTCCATAAGTAAGTCTGCATATGATTTACGTGCAAACCAACGTGATGGCCAACCTTTAAATACACCTAATCTAAACCCTATTGGATGCGTTTTTTGTCCCACACTATGCCTCTTTTCTTCGAGTTTCCAAAATAACACTGATATGACATAAGCGTCTACGTTGTATCATTGCACGGCCCATCGCTCCTGGTTTAAAGTAACGATGAATTGGCCCTTGATCAACCCGTACATCTTTGACTATTAATTCGTTGTCCGCTATATTTTGTAAATACCGCGCATTAGCTACCGCTGACTCTAAAAGCTTTTGTATAGGACGAGCACGCTTGGTCTTATATGTTGCTAGCCATGCTAGCGCATATTGCGCATTTTTACCACGTATTACATCAGCAAGCGGCCTTAACTTATATGGTGAATAACTTATATACCGTGCTTTAGCATTAAACTGCATTTTAAAACCTTACTTTAATTATTTTTCTGCAACACCAGATTTGCGTTGACCGCTATGCATCCTAAATGTACGCGTTGGAGCAAATTCTCCTAAATAGTGTCCTACCATATTTTCAGTAATATACACTGAAGTAAATTTTCTTCCATCATGTACGGCAATAGTAAGTCCTACAAAATCAGGAATTACCATACTGCGGCGTGACCATGTTTTAATAGCTTCACGCTTACCTCCTGCCCGAGCAAGACGTACTTTCTTAAGCAAGGATTCATCAACAAATGGTCCTTTTTTAGCAGATCGAGCCATTTTTATACCTCATATTCTCTAATACTATTTTCTTCTACGAAGAATTAACGGGTTCTTTCGTTTCCGTGTACGCGTACCTTTAGTACCTTTACCCCATGGGGTCATAGGATGAGAACCAGACTTAGTACGCCCTTCACCGCCTCCATGGGGATGATCGACGGGGTTCATTGCCATACCACGCACGCTTGGTCTAAATCCTAAATGACGCGTACGCCCTGCTTTTCCTATAGAAATATTTTTATACTCAGCATTACCTAAAGATCCTATAGTAGCCCAGGAATCAAGATGTACCATACGTACTTCCCCTGAAGGCATTTTTAAAGTTGCATGCTCACCTGATTTACCAACTAATTGTACTGAAGTACCAGCACCACGTGCAAACTTACCGCCTGACCCTGGAGTAATTTCTACGTTGTGCACTGTAAACCCTACAGGAATATTACGTAGTGGTAATGCATTACCTATTTTTGCTTCAACATTAATACCTGCATGTACTATACTGCCTATTGCTAAGCCCTCAGGCATTAATATATAGCTTTTTACACCATTAGCATATACCACTAATCCAATATGCACATTGCGATTAGGATCATATTCTATTGCTACAACTTTACCTGGAATATCACGCTGTAAGCGCTTAAAATCAATAATACGATACTTACGTGGTGCTCCTCCTCCACGATGACGTACGGTAATCCTACCGTAAGCATTACGCCCACCTTTTTTAGTAAGTCCCTTTACAAGACTGCGTTCAGGCTTTTTCTTAGTAAGGTCACGTGTATCAACATATGTCTGAAAGCGCAGTGAAGCACTGCGCGGCTTTCTCCCTATAATTGCCATAATTTACTCCTTTGTTTGTACTTCAGGTACCTCTGGTGGCGCTCCCTGGGTACCCATCATATTTAAGGAATAACCGGGTTTAAGTCGCACAATAGCTTTCTTTGTGGTCTTACCGTATACGGTATGGCGACCTACACGACGCCTTTTGCCTTTACGCACCATAATTTGTATTTTTTCAACTTCAACATTAAATAATTTTTTTAGCGCTTCTTTTACCTGCACTTTATTAGCACGAGGATGTACTTTAAGTACCAAATGCTGTAACCGACTATTTAATGTATATGCTTTTTCGGTAATCCAGGGACCTTTAATAATATCATGAATGTTTAAATCCATTTGTGCACCATATCTTTAAATAGTGGCATATCTTTTTTTAAAAAAACCCAATACTCACCGTCAGCTATATCATAGGGATTTGCTTGATCAAAAAACAAAATACGAGTATTAGATAAATTTCTAAATGCATTTTGTGCTTGTATATCATGCACTCCTAAAAACAGTGTAACTGTACGCTTATGCAAATTTGCATCTTTAAGCAACGTATATGCATACGCTGTTTTAACGCGATCATGAGTTGGAGCCCAGTTAAGCGCTATAATTTTACTATGTTCAAGTGTATCCCATAAAAGAGCATGCAAAACATGCAATTTACTTTGTTTTGACGTTTTAAGCGTTCTTGAACGCATTTGAGGACCAAAGACTACACCACCCTTTCTCCATAACGGAGAACGCGGTGATCCTGCTCGAGCACGACCAGTACCCTTTTGCTTCCACGGCTTCTTATTAGAAAAAGAAACATCAGAACGACCTTTACATGCTACTGTACCTTGACGCCAGTTCTGACGATATACACGAACACAAAGAGCAACCTCAACTGGATTTATTTTTCTTTGGTGTTGCGTACTTATATCAAGTGCTTCAGCCGTTACCGTTTCAAACGTCTGAGCTGTTTTTTGTGTTGCCATTTTTTATCCACGCTTTTGTAAAAATACCAATGAGCCCGCTTTGCCAGGTACTGAGCCTTTTACTAAAACAATTTGTGCTTCAGGTTCAAAACGAATAACTTCTAAATTCTGCATAACACGAGTATCTGTTCCCATGTGCCCTGGCATTTTTTTTCCTTTAATAACTCTACCTTGGCTACGATAACTACTTAAAGAACCAGGAAAGCGTCCAAATTTAGACCCATGCGAAGCGCGACCGCCTGAAAAACCATGACGTTTTACTACACCAGCAAAGCCGCGACCTATAGTTGTACCAAATACGTCTACAAACGAGCCTGGTGTTAACACCGTAGTAGTATCTATGCGTTGACCAGCGTGAACATCAGGTGCAGCATCAGTAACAAGCTTAATTTCTTTAAGTACACTAAAATACTTTTTAAGCTCTCTAAGCCACGATAGCGCAAAATTCTCTTTTGTATATTGGGGACGCACTCTTCCAATTTGAAGAGCATAATACCCATCACGTTCAACTGTTTTAATTTGAGTAACATACCAATGAGCCAAATCAATTACGGTCACTGGCACTACCTGGTTATCTGTAAATACCTGCGTCATGCCAATTTTCCTACCCCAGAGACCTTTAACCATTGAAATGACCTTTCTTATTTAATTTCAACATCAACACTGGTAGATATGCTTAATTTCATAAGTGCGTCCATTGTTTGCTCTGATGGCGCAAAAATATCTAACATACGCCGATGCGTTGTCAATTCAAATTGCTCTCGAGACTTCTTATCAATATGCGGCGATCTAAGCACTGTAATTACTCGCTTTTTATTTGGTAATGGTACAGGCCCCATAACTTGGGAGCCTGTACGTTTAACCGTTAAGACAATTTGACGCACTACTTTATCAAGTAATTGATGATCATATGATCGCAATGTTAAGCGAATTTTTTGCTTTTTCATGAATACCTAATCCAACTTAATCAAGAATTTGGGTCACTATACCTGATCCAATGGTTCTACCACCTTCACGAATTGGAAAGCGCTGGTCTTGTTGCATTGCAATCGGCGTAATAAGCTCAACGTCAAGCAATACGTTATCTCCTGGCATTACCATTTCACGACCTTGCGGTAATGTTACAATACCCGTAACGTCAGTTGTTCTAAAGTAAAACTGTGGACGATATCCATTAAAGAATGGACTATGACGACCGCCTTCTTCTTTACTAAGTACATATACCTGCGCTTTAAACTTTCTATGCGGCGTAATAGTACCAGGTTTTGCAATAACCATACCACGCTCTATATCTTCTTTTTTAATACCGCGTAGCAAGAGCCCAACGTTATCGCCAGCCTCACCTTCATTAAGGGTCTTTCTAAACATTTCAATACCGGTTACTATAGTTTTAGTACTCGTGCCAAAGCCAACAACTTCTACTTCGTCACTTACTTTAACGCGGCCACGCTCTATACGACCAGTAGCTACTGTACCACGCCCTGAAATAGTAAATACCCCTTCTACAGCCATTAAGAACGGTTTATCTACTTCACGTGCAGGAGCTGGAATATATGTATCTACTGCTTCTAATAGTTTTTCAATAGCTTGAGCGCCTTGTTCTCCTTGATCACCATTAAGCGCTTTAAGCGCTGATCCACGTACAAAGGGAACTTTATCACCAGGAAAACCATATTTAGTTAAAAGATCACGAATTTCTTCTTCAACCATATCGACCATGTCAGGATCATCGACCATGTCAATCTTATTTAAAAATACTACTAATGCTGGCACTCCTACGTTACGTGCAAGCAAAATATGTTCTCGTGTTTGTGGCATAGCACCATCTGCAGCCGATACTACTAAAATACCCCCATCCATTTGTGCTGCACCGGTAATCATATTTTTAACATAGTCAGCATGTCCAGGACAGTCTACGTGAGCATAATGACGATTTTTTGTCTCATATTCTACGTGAGAGATAGCAATCGTAATACCACGTGCTTTTTCTTCAGGTGCTTTGTCAATTTGATCGTACTGTAATTTTTCAGCCATACCTTTTGAAGCTTGAACTGAAGTTATAGCAGCAGTTAACGTTGTCTTTCCATGATCAACGTGACCAATAGTTCCTATATTAACGTGAGGCTTTGTGCGTTCGTAAACACCTTTTGCCATAATTTCTCCTACTATTTACCTATGTTAATTATTTATTACTTATAATAGTATCAGCAACATGCTTAGGTACTTCTCGATAAATCTTAAATTCCATTGAGTATGTTGCTCGACCTTTAGTCATAGAGCGCAATTGCGTTGCATAACCAAACATTTCCATTAACGGAACTTCAGCATCAATTGTTTGCATACCAACTTTTGACTCCATACCTAAAATTCTACCACGACGTGCGTTAAGATCTCCCATAACATCACCCATATATTCATCAGGGGTTTCAACTTCCACATGCATAATAGGCTCTAAAAGCACAGGATTTGCTTTTTGCTCAGCTGATTTAAAAGCCAAAGATGATGCAACTTCAAAAGCAAGTACTGATGAGTCAACATCATGATAAGATCCATCAAATACTGACGCTTTAAAATCAACAACCGGAAATCCTCCAAGAACACCAGTATTTTTAGCGTTCTCTAATCCTTTTTCTACTCCAGGAATAAACTCACGTGGAATCGTACCACCAACAATTTTATTTTCAAAGTGATAGCCAGTACCACGTGGTAGCGGTTCTAAGCGAATCCATACATGACCATATTGACCTTTACCACCAGTCTGCTTAATATATTTACCTTCAGCTTCTGAAGGCTGTTGAATAGTCTCTTTAAAAGCAACTTGCAATTTGCCTTGTGTTACTTCAACTTTTTGCTCACGCTTAAGACGGTCGATCACTATTTCTAAGTGTAATTCACCCATACCAGAAACTACTGTTTGTCCGGTATCTTTATCATAGGTAAAGTGAAATGATGGATCCTCTTGCATCATTTTTCGTAACGCAAGCACCATTTTTTCATAATCACCCTTATTTTTAGGCTCTACTGATGCTGAAATAACCGGTGCCGGAACATCAATCTTTTCAAGAATGATAGGAAAATTTTCATCACACAGAGAATCACCAGTAGTTGCATCTTTAATACCTATAATAGCACCAATATCTCCTGCTCCTAGCTCATCAATTTCTTCCCGCTTATTCGCATGTAAACGGACTAATCTACTTACACGTTCTTTAGTGCCTTTAGTAGAGTTATATATATATGATCCTGACTTTAATACCCCTGAATACACGCGAATAAAACTAAGCACTCCTACAAACGGATCTGTCATAATTTTAAATAACAATGCAGAAAAGGGTGCTTTAGGATCAGCAAGACGCTGCTCTTCAGCATTAGTACTAGGTACATGCCCAATAACAGGAGGTACATCAAGTGGTGACGGTAAAAAGTCAATTACTGCATCAAGAACAAGTTGTACACCTTTATTTTTAAATGCAGAACCGCAAAATGCTGGTGTTACTGCACGCTGTAAAACTCCTTTTCTAAGCGCTGCTTTTACTTCATTAAGTGAAATTTCTTCTTCATTAAGAAACTTTTCAGCTAATTGCTCATCAAAGTCACATGCTTTTTCAACAATTTTTATGCGCAACTCTTCAACCTGATCTTTATACTCTTCAGGTACTGGTGCATAGGTAATTTTAGATCCAAGTTCTTCTTCAGAAAATGTAACTAGTTGACGCGTTAGCACATCAATTATACCTTTAAACTCTTCAGCGGTACCTACGGGTATTTGCATTGCTAAAGCATTACCATTCAGGCGAGCATTAATATCATTGATAACCTTAAAATAATCAGCCCCTGTACGGTCTAATTTATTAACAAATATAACACGAGGAACTTTATACCTATTTGCCTGACGCCATACTGTTTCAGACTGTGGCTGTACGCCTCCTACCCCACAAAACACTGCTATCATACCATCAAGTACCCGCAATGAGCGACCTACTTCAATAGTAAAATCAACGTGTCCCGGTGTATCAATAATATTAATACGATAATCTTTCCATTCCGCAGTAATAGCTGCTGCAGTAATAGTAATTCCTCGTTCTCTTTCTTGCTCCATCCAGTCGGTTGTTGCTGCACCTTCGTGAACTTCACCAATTTTGTGAGACTTACCGGTATAGTATAAAATACGCTCTGTAACTGTAGTTTTACCCGCATCAATATGTGCAGCTATACCTATATTTCTATATTTTTCTAATGCGTTACTCATTATTAACCTTCAATTACCAAGCATAATGAGCAAATGCACGGTTTGCTTCTGCCATTTTAATCACTTCTTGCTTTTTCTTTACTGCGTTTCCTCGTCCTTCAGCTGCTTCTAAAAGCTCATACGCCAAACGCTGCCCCATAGTTTTATCACCACGCACTGCTGCTGAGTTAATAAGCCAACGAAAGGCAAGAGCACGAGCACGATGAGGATTTACCTCCATAGGAATTTGGTACACACTACCTCCTACACGACGAGGGCGTACTTCTATAGTAGGTATAATAGTATCTACTGCCTTAAGAAAAAGCTTAAGACCTTTATCACGATCACCGCCCGATTTTTTAACTAAAATATCAAGAGCATCGTATACTATTGTGCGTGCTGCATTTTTTTTGCCACGCCACATCACTACATTGATAAGCTTCTGCACTGTCTGAGAACCATAGCGTGCATCTACACCAACATCACGAATAAAATTAACTGATTTACGTCGTGCCATATATTAACCTTTATTTATCTTACTTCGCTTTAGGACGTTTAGAACCATAGAGAGAACGCCCTTGTTTTCTATTTTCAACACCAGCGCAGTCTAGAGCTCCACGTACTACGTGATAGCGTACCCCTGGCAAATCAGGAACACGTCGTCCTTGTACTAAGACTACAGAGTGCTCTTGCAAATTGTGACCTTCACCACCTATATATACTGTTGTTTCAACACCAGTTGATAATTTAACCCGTGCTACTTTACGCAATGCAGAGTTTGGTTTTTTTGGCGTTTGAGTAAAAACACGTACACATACACCACGTGCTTGAGGATTACTCTTTAATGCCGGGCTTTTTGACTTATATTTTACTTTTCGGCGCCCTTTACGGGCAAGTTGATTAATTGTGGGCATGATAAAATCCTTAGTTAATAAATAAATAACTTAATATATTGTAATTGCTGATATTGCTTCTCAGACAATGTTACTAATAGTGTATCTTTTTTACTATTTTTTTCAAGTGGAAAAAGAACTGTTAAAACACGCTTGTGTGCTGATCAATAGACTTTATATTTTTGAAATGCTACGTTGAAAACGTACATTTTTAATATGTAACAGCGGCTTGCCTTAGTTTTAAAACTAAAAAACAAAGATACGACAAGCATGTCTTGCATTCTACACTAGATTTATTAGTATTATAGCAAAGATTCTATAAAAATAAAGGAATTTTTATGACATTCGTTGATTCAAGTGTTCTGCTTTTTAAAAACCTTTTTTTTATTATAGTAGGACTTATTGGCATTAATTTTCTTATTGCTTTCCATGAACTAGGTCACTTTTTATTTTGTAAGCTCTTTAACATTAAAACACCTTCTTTTTCTATTGGTTTCGGCCCTCGCTTACTTCAAAAAAAAATAGGTGATACGATATTTGCTTTTTCCGCTATTCCATTAGGAGGATACGTTGAAATTGCCGGTGCTCAAGAAGTAGGGCAAGGGGAACAACAAGAAGCTCAATACACTGGCAAACGCTCTTTTGCTGTTAAACCATATTACCAAAAATTGCTGGTTCTCCTTGGTGGTATTATATTTAATTTGTTATTTGCCTATGTAGCGCTCGTAGTGCTTTTTTCTCTAGGAATTCCTAAAACTCCTTTGCTCTATCCGTACAATGCTCTACCTATTGTAGACCAAATTGTTAAAGATTCTCCTGCGGAAAAAGCAGGACTTACTGCTGGTGATACTATTATTAGAATTAATCAGCGCCCTATTAATCAGAACGTTGCATCTTTACTACAAGAAGTAAGAACAAGGCCAAACGAGCATATAACACTTACTATAGAACGTTCAGGTCAACAACAAATTATCCCTGCAACACTTGCAACACAACCAACGGACCAAGCTACAGGATTTCTTGGCATTATATTTGAACAACAATCTCTTGCAGCAACGCCTTTTCTTACGTCACTTCGTCATGCCTGGGCTACCACTAACTATCTTATTGCCCAAACATTTAAAGCATTTACTGGTATTTTTACTAAGCGAAGTATTAATAACTTAGGCGGACCCCTTATGGTAATTTCTCAAACTATTAAAGGCGCAGAACAAGGTTTTAAGATATTTCTTCTCTTGCTTGCTTTTATTAGCATTAATTTAGCTGTTCTTAACCTTATTCCATTACCTATTTTAGATGGTGGACAAGTATTATTTTATACGTTAGAAGCACTAGCCGGACGTCCGTTGCCTGATAGTATAAAAATTGCTATACATTACGCCTGCTGGATAGGAATTTTAGCACTTATGTTCTACCTGAGTTATAGAGATATTAGATTATTTATTAATGGCTAATTTATATGGCTTATAATATATTTGCCATATAACGACCAGTATACAGTATACGTTTATTACGCTAATGTAGCTTTTCATGTGAATTTTTAGCACTTTGAAAGTTAATAGATAGTATAAGCTCTTACTAATATTGCTCTCTTGTTAAAGCGATTTAATTTAAATTATTGCTTTTTATCTATTTAATTTTATATATTAGTATTTAAATTAATTAATGTATTTATAATTTTTTTATAGTAATTATAGATATTTTAATAGAGCAAAAATAGGGATATTTATGTAATGGAGCTTTATAACTATGCATATAGTCTAAACATATGACTAAAATAGTATATATACTTGAGGGGCTTTTAGGTATTCAAATTATTATCGCTATTCATGAGCTTGGGCATCTTCTTATGTGCAAACTATATGGTGTTGGCACCCCTATATTTTCTATTGGCTTCGGTCCTGAACTTTTTAGTACGTTAATAGGTACCACCAAAGTTCGTTTTGCGCTATTACCACTAGGTGGTTACGTACAAATGAATATTCAAGACTTTACTTTTACAAATTATTGGCAAAAAATGGCTATTATTTATGCAGGAGTGCTTAGTAATTTTGTATTTGCTTTTTTGATTTTATTGCTCATTTCTTTTAAAGTATTCAGAATATATACACTCTTAGAGCTTTGGCATAATTTTATTTTTCTAATACGCTCTGCCTTCCACCTAGATCCTCTAGGAACTCTTATATATGGCAACTTTACTTCTATTACCCGGTTTTTTATTTTTATGATGCTTGCAAGTATACAAATTGGGTGTTTTAATTTATTGCCATTGCCTCTCTTAGATGGTGGACAAGGACTTTTATATACAATACAAGCACTTGTAGGTAAATCACCTGTGCAACAAATAAGAGCACGTTAAAGAGGTGCTCTTATTTAATTATTATGCTACTTGTGCTTGATGAGGATGCTGAGAACCCGCATAAATACGCAATTTTTTAATAACCGCTCTTCCCATTTTTGTTTTAGGAAGCATCCCTCTTACTGCATGATGCAGAATACGAGCAGGATCTTTTGCCATAATTTGTTCTGCCGTTAAGCTTTTAAGCCCACCAATCCAACCTGTATACCAGTTATAGGTTTTTTCAACCATTTTATCGCCGGTAAATATAATTTTATCAACGTTAATTACGACTACGTAATCACCGCTATCTGTATGAGGAGTATAGACTGCCTTATCTTTACCACGCAAGATATTAGCAATTTCAGTGGCAAGTCTTCCTACTACCTTTCCTTCTGCATCAATTAAACGCCATTGAGGTGTACGATCTTCTTTTCGAAGAAAAAATGCTTTATTCATATCCATGAGAGAAACCTTATTATACAATGCTAGAGTTCAAGAATAATTATTTTAATAATAAAATAAAACATTCAGATAGTCAAACTATGGGAAGGTTGCCTCTCTTCTTTATTTATATTATATTAGATAATAAAAACTCATAGTATTTTTTACTACAAAGGCATTTCATGCAACACCAGTGGTTTGTTATTATACCTCCTATTGTCGTACTTATACTTGCAGTAACAACCAAGCGTGTTATAGTCTCCCTTATGGCAGGTATATTAGCAGCTGCCCTTATTACAAGCAATTTTTCTCCATTTACTGCTATTACGTTAATACTACAAAAATTTTTTGAACAAACAAATTTGCAACATGTTTTACAATGGTCAGGGTCTTTTGACCATCTGTATGTTTTTAGTTTTTTGCTCTTTCTTGGTATTATTATTTCCCTTATAACCTTTGCAGGCGGTACTCGTGCTTATAGCAAGTTTATCGAAAAAAGAATACATGAAAAACGTTCTGCTGAAACTGCTTCTCTTATTGTGTCACTATGTTTTTTCATGGATGATTACTTTAACAGTCTTACTACTGGCTGTATTATGCGTCCTCTTTCTGAGCATTTCAATATAGCACGGGTTAAGTTAGCTTTTCTAATTAATACTATGAGTTCGCCTTTATGTATTATTATTCCTGCTTCTAGTTGGATAGCCATGATTATCGCTCAATTACAAGAAAGTGGTATTTCTCTTAATCCTGATCTACATCCACTCATTATAGGTGATCCTTGGCATATATATCTTCAGTCAATCCCTTTTGTATTCTACGTTCTTATTTTATATATAGTAACTTGGTATATTGTCCGTAGACGTATCATGTATGGTCCAATGCGCACTCATGAAGAAATAGCGGAACGCACTGGCAATTTATACGGTGGCAAAGAACCTCTTCATACCCAACTTCTTATGTCAGATAATCAAGGAACACTCGTAGATTTCTTATTACCTATTGGTATAGTAATATGTGGTGTTATCACAACGCTTTTATACAGCGGTAATTGGCACTTATTAGGTGGTAATCATTCTTTTTCGCAAGCAGTTGCTACTGCCAATGTTTTCTTTGCTCTGTGTATTGGTACAGGAACCTCACTGATTATAACAATTTTTTATTTCATAAAACGCAAAAAAGTTCACTGGTCATCACTCAGTTCTCTTATATATAGTGGGTTTATACTTATGAAAAACTCACTTATTATAATTTTGCTTGCATGGACTCTCAGTAGCTTTCTTAAAGACGACCTACATACAGGCGAATATATCGCTCGACTTCTTATAAATGTACTTGACCTACGATTTCTACCAAGTCTCTTTTTTATAGTTGCTTCTTTGGTTGCAGCATCAGCGGGATCTTCATGGGGTACCATCGCTATTGTCATTCCTCTAGCGCTTCCTCTTGTGGTATCTTTAAGCGGAAACGATCTCTTTACTGCCACACAAACACCTTTCTTATATGCTGTTATTGGAGCGATTTTATCAGGAGCAATAGCAGGAGCCCATGTTTCACCTATTTCTGATGCTACCGTTATGGCTTCAACAAGTGCTGGAGCATATCATATTGATCATGTTGTTACTCAGCTTTGGTATGTTCTTCCAGTAATACTTGGTACTACTCTTGCATACACTATTACTGGCTTCTTAGATCCTTCTCTTCCTTTATGGTCTACCGTAAGTATATCATTATTAATAGGTCTTATCTGTACTCTGGGTATAATAACACTTATTTCATATCGTAATAATCAGAAATATTGAAATATTATTGATTATAATCCGTTGACTTTTCTGGTTGTATTTTAATATTCTAGAAAAAAGAATGCATAATTATTGCATAAATTGGAGGTAGATGCAATGAGAATAGTATACACAGGACTTATACTTTTGACCGTTATTGTTACAATAAATGGTCAACGGCGGCTTATAAGAGATGACGAATTACTAAATAGATATAAAGATACGGTACGTACTGATGAAGAAATAGGATTCTTTCATGCAGACCCTGATGAAGACCGAAGACAACTTACCGTTAGATAATAGTATAAAATGTATAATCGCACTTTAAGAAAGGTTTTATTATGAACATTAAACAATTTTTTAGCCTTACACTTTTAGCAACAGCACTTATTACCGTTGCTACACAAGCAGGAACTACTGGAACAACGGGAACTACTGGAACAACGGGAACTACTGGAACAACGGGAACTACTGGAACAACAGGGACTACAGGAACTGCAGGTACAGCAACTATGGGTACTATGGGTGGCACAACAGCTGATATGACTGGTGGTATGACTGGGTTTGGAGCTACGCAAGGTACAAGTACTATGAATAGAGGTATGAGACAAACAGGAACTACAAATGGTATGAGCGGTTTAGGTACTAGTACAACAGCAGGAACCCAAGGTGGCCAAGGACAACAAACTACTGGTACAACTGGTGCTGGTATGACCAGTGCTACTGGAATGACAAGCGATAGCGATAACAATGGATCTGCTTTCTAAATCAATAATAAGTTATTCTAGAATATTATTTTATAACTGCAAGCTTACTGTTAGTAAGCTTGCAGTTATATTTTTGTAGTACTTTTGAGCTTTTTAAGCAAATTTAATAAATTATTGCAATTACAAATTTAAAGCAAGTATACTTAAAAATGAATAAAAAACGAGTGAGTATTATGATAAAAAAATACCAACAACCAATTAAGGAAGGACTAAGCGTTGACGAAAGCAAAAGTCTTCCACCTAGTCCGTCACATCAAGATAGTAAAAGCATTCAAGGAACTACTGAATCACAAGGGGGCATGGGATCACAAGGCGGAATGGGATCACAAAGCGGGGTAAGTTCTTCTAATACCATAGCACGAGAATAACACCTATTATATAAAGGAAATAACGTATGTACGATGAAAGATACAAAAAAAATGAGCTTCTAGCGCAATCACCCTCTCGTTCAACAAAAAGTTCTAATAAAAAAACACCTCAAACAGCGCGTGCATCCCGAAAAACAAACACTGCCGCAACACAAACTTCTGATGCACAAACAAAAGGCACTGCAGGGAAACGTAAAACTACTTCTGCAGCAACTACTTCTCAAGGCACACGTAGCCGTACAAGTAGTCAAGGTAGCACTACTCAAAGTACACGTGAACGTACTACACAAGAAGGTGCACGTAAACGTACATCAGGAGCTGTAAGTCAAGCAGAAGGTACACGTAAACGTACACCAGGGTCTGCAAGTCAAGCAGGTCGTAAAAAAACAACAACAGCAAGCACTGCTTCACGTAGCAAATCCCGTACACCTGCAAAAAGCACACGAGGGCGCAGTACAAAAAGTACAACGTCTGCAATTTTAGAATTTTTGGGTGTAGGAGAGAACAAACCGTCAACAAAACGTAAAACAACGGGACGTAGCACATCATCGAAAACAAGTGGGCGTACTAAGAAAAAAAGCACTGCTACAAAAGCTACCGGCACACAGCAAAGCCGTGCTCAATCTAAGCGTCGGACTAAAGAAGCAAGTAGCTTTTGGTTTTTTGGGGACTAATTCATATAATCTCCCTTTGTAGATTACACGTACTTCAAAGGGAGATTTACTATTTACTTCTGATAATACGGCTTATCTTGCACTAATCGTTCTATTTCAGATGGTTGTTTAAAGAGCTCCTCGCTTAAACAAATTACTCCTTCAGGTACTACCCAATAATTATCTTCAATACGAATACCAATATTCTCTTCAGGTATATATATACCTGGTTCAAGCGTAATCACATCACCCTCTTCAAGAGGCTCTGTATAACTGCCTACGTCATGCACATCAAGCCCCAAAAAATGACCAATACCATGATTAAAGTAGTTTTTATATCCTCGTTCTTCAAGAAATTGTCGTGCTAAATGATGTAATGATTTATCAGGAACGTTTTTATTAAAAAGCCAATATCCTGGTGCTGCAACGCTTGTTATAAACTCCTGGGTCTCAAGTACTATGTCGTAGAGCTCACGTTGGCGTTTAGTAAAGGTACCTGATGCAGGATAGGTACGGCTAATATCAGCACAGTAGTAATTATAGCGAGCACCAATATCAATAAGAACTAACTCTTCTTTATTGAGTATCCCTGAATACTGGGTATAATGAAGTACTAAACTGTTTTTACCACTTGCTACAATAGGTGGGAAGGCCGCAACTGCCCCACTTTCAGCAAAGACAAATTCGATAAACGCGTGAATTTCTTGTTCTTTTTTACCTACTTCTATAGCATGAGCTACCGCTTCATGTGCGTTCATAGTAATAAAAACTGCTTTATAAAGCTCTTCTATTTCAGCTGACGATTTCTTACGTCGCATATGAGTAACAATAGAAGAAATATCAACTAAGCACTGCTCAAAACCTGGTATAAATTTACTTAACCGCTCAAGTACCCATTTTTGGGTGATATAATCATAAGCTCCTGCAGTATACAAGGTATAAATAGGTAATTTTTGCTCAACATACTGCTTTAATACTGTAATAAGCTGTCCATATTCCTGTGCAGTAAATAATGGAGAGATACGATAACCACCACATGGAGTGCCTAAATACTCAATACTATGCAGAAGAGCTTCAGCAGCTTTTTCCTGAGTAGGCTCTAACGATTGTAATACCCATTTTGAGCGTGATTCTTGATACTGAGGAATATACACAATAGCATGATTATGAGGGGTAAGCGTAAGCACGCATCCTGGCTCATCAATACCGGTAAAATAATAAAAAGAGCTATCTTGAGAAAATCTATAGTGCTCTTGTTCAAAAGCTCCTATTAAGATAATAATACCGTTCTGTGATTCTGGGTAACGCTCGCGTATTCGGCGTACTAATTCTTCTCTACGTTCAAGATATGGCGCATGATTCTTCATTTAGATACCCTCAACTCAACCTTTTTTAGTATGCTCTTCGCTCAGCAAGTGCCTTATATACAGTAAGCCTATCCATTGATTCAAGCGAAGAACCTACAGGAACACCACGTGCCAAACACGTAATAACCAATGAATTATTTTTAATTTTAGTTGCTATATATGCAGCAGTAGCCTCTCCCTCAGGAGTAGGGTTCATTGCTAAAATTACTTCTTTATAAGTACACTCATGAGTAAGTCGTTGTATTAACTGTTCAATAGAAAGATCTTCAGGACCTATACCTTCTAATGGGCATATTACTCCCTTAAGTACATGATATACGCCAGTATATCCTCCTGTTTTTTCTATGGCTATAAGATCTTGCCAGGTTTCTACAACACAAAGCAAGGACCGATTACGTAGCGGCGATGTACAAAAAACACATGCTCGATCCTTTTCTTTCCATACACAGCACAATTCACAAGGAGCAATTTTAGTTTTTATATTTTCAAGTATTCTACAAAAATGCTCTATTTTCTGTGGTTCAAGCTCAAGAAAATAATCAGCTACTTTATAAAGATTTTTAGAAGCTAAGTATGGGACTTGTTGTAAATGCTTGAGCAATTCAGCAATAGCGGGTATGGTATCAATCATAATTTTAGTTTCTTTTGAGTGTACGTTTGTATAATACTTAACCATGTGCCTACGGCAATAAAAAGATTTAACCCCGCCGGTAGTCCTAAAATAATTGCTCCAAATACAATCGCTGTTAAAAATCCAGGTAATCGCTGCCGTACTTCACCTGTTGAAGCCATTTGAAGCATCATACCCAATACTGCAAGTGCAGGTAAAACATAATAGGGATCTTTAACTGATAAATCTGTAATCCAACCTATAAAAGGTGCTTGATATAATTCAATAGAATTTGCAAGAACTCTATTTAAAGCAAAAAAGAGAGGAAGCTGTAATATAAACGGAAAGCAGCCTGCTATGTCAGAAACCCCATGCTTTCTAATAAGCTCTCCTTTTTCCCGTAGTAATGTTTCACGGTCATCTTTATATTTTTTCTCTAAGTATTGTAGCTTACGTTGCAATTCTCCTCGCTTTTGCATACTCTTTTCTCCCTTGATCGTTAACGGAAGCAAAAGCAAACGTATAAGCAAGGTAATTAAAATAATAGCAAGACCATAATTATGCACGTATGCATAAAACGTTTTAAGCAAAGTAAGCATAAGTTTTGAAAGCGGGGCAAGCCAACCATAATCTAGCGTAGTTTCTAAACGGGGGTCAATTGCTGCCATAGTTTCTGCTTCTTTTGGACCAACATAAAAGCTTAAATTCCAGGTTTGCTTTTCTTTAGTTGGCTGTCCTTCTAAAATTCCTGTAATCCCTTGCGTGCCATAAAGTTTATAATATGCACGTTGTATAAATTGTTGTTGGTCATTAACTAATGCATGAACAAAATAGCGATCTTCTGCACCAAATAATGTTGGAGCTACCCAATACTGTGTTGCAAGCTGGGCATCACGTACTACCTTTTTTATTGTATTACGTTCAGTATTTACCAATCCCATTACTGTTGCTACTGCGCGTATATCTGCTAATTGTGGTCCTGGAAAATAAATACGTGGCTGTATAAAAGCATTATTACGAGGTTCTAAAGTTACTGTAAGATCAATTTTATAGAGTGCTTTATATATCACAAACTTTTTAGTAATTACTACTTGAGGCGTTGAAGCACTATACGTAATACTAATAAATGTATCTGTTTCTTCTTTACCAAGTAGCTGATAATAATATGGAGTATTCTCTTCAAGTGCTACTAAAAATGCTTCTTGTTCACGATTTTGAGTATCTAATGCAAATGTGGTAAGCTCACGCTCAACACCACCTTGAACACGCTTAAACGTAATATTATAGACCGATGCTCCATTATTTGAAAATAATAACTTAATATATGGTGTTTCAATAACATGTGTCTGAAGCGGTCTATCGGCAGGTTTATCAAAAAAATCAATTTCTGTTTTTAAAGGCTGGTGAATAAGCGCAGTCACCGGTGCAGTAAAATATTGTCCTGACTTTAGTTGATCAGTAGACGGTATATTTTCTGTTTGCTTTCTAAACATACCTTGAGGATTACCTATGAACCACTGAAGACCTAAATAAATAAGCATGAAGACAAAAGCAGAAATCAATAAGTCTTTAGATTTCATAAAGCGGTTCCCTTATACCAGATAAAGAGGTTAATAATGAATGAACATGACAAGTATATATTAATATACCATAAAATAAGTACTTGTACCAGAAACGTAAGCTACGCCAGTATTTGTTATTTTAAGCTATTTAAGAACTTTTCAGTACTTTTATAGTAGCTAGTGCTATCTAAAAGTTGTCATTTTTAGATTAGTTTTGTATTTTCAACTTTTGATACTTCTATATAATTATAATGTAATGGAGCATGATCACTAAAAAGGAGCCCCTATCATGCATACATCAAAAAGAAAGTTTCGCATTGGCGAGCTTGCATCTCTCTTAAACGTTACTTCTTCGGTTTTGCAATTATGGACCCGAGAGTTTAAGCTACATCCAAGGCGGCTACCTAATGGTCACCGCTTGTATAGCACAAAAGATGTTGAGAAATTTAAACTTATTAAAGAGCTTGTATACACTCATAAGTACACCCTCACGGAGGTACATGATTATTTTAAACAAGAAGCATCTCTTGTTATTCCTGCACAAAAAATCACATTTACTGTCCCTAATATTGCCCCTAAAAAAGAAATTTTAGAGCACACTGAAGCTCAAATTACAATACTATATAAAAAATTACTTAAGCTTCGTGAATTACTGTAATTAGAGAGATGGACAGCATGTTTCTTGCTGTCCATATTTTGTTTAGACATTACTTAAATGCTCTTTCTAGAGCAAATATTTTTGCATAAGCTATACTATAGATATATTAAATATATTTTCTATAAGCTTTGTATAATTATATTAAGAATTTACTATGTACTCTAAAAAAGCACACATACACTTTGTTGGTATTGGTGGTATCGGCATGAGCGGTATAGCCAAAGTTTTAAAAAAACAAGGATATATTATTTCAGGATGCGATCTTGATATAGAGCAAAAAAGCATCGAAGAACTTCAGGCTTTAGGATGTATTATATACGCAGGTAATAATACTTTAAATTGTAAAGATACTACTATTGATATTTTAGTGTATTCTTCTGCAATAAAAGCTCATAATCCTGAACTTATTGCTGCTCAAGAACGTGGAATACCAACTATTCCACGAGCTCTTATGCTTGCTGAAATTATGCGCACTAAATATAGCATTGCTATTAGTGGAGCACACGGTAAAACAACTACTACTTCACTTATTTCTCATATTTTACTTGAAGCACACCAAGATCCTACTGTTATTATAGGAGGCCATCTAAAAAATATTTCTACTAATGCCCATTATGGCAATGGTGACTTTTTGGTGGTAGAAGCAGATGAAAGCGATAAATCATTAACACGATTATATCCTACTATCGCTGTCGTTACTAATATTGATCGCGAGCATCTTGACGTATATCATGATATTGAAGATATTAAAGCAACATTTAACCAATTTTTAAGCAATGTGCCTTTTTATGGTAAAGCAATTGTATGTAGCGATGATCCTTATATGCGAGAAATGCTTCCGCTTTCACATATTAAAACTATAAAATACGGCATTGAAAGCGATGCAGATTATAGTGCTCACGATATTACACTTGCTCGAGAATATTCACTCTTTTCGGTATATAGAAAAAATATACTATATCCATTAGGGCACGTTACGCTTAATATGCCTGGACGATATAATATTTTAAATGCTTTAGCAGCTATTGCTGTAGCTCAAGATATTGGCATAGAGTTTGCTACAATTGCTCGAGCTCTTGCAAATTTTAAAGGTATTGAACGTCGATTTAGCTTTAAAGGTACTTATAGAGAGGCAGAGATATTCGATGATTATGGCCACCATCCTACAGAAATTTATAATGTCCTTCAAGTAGCACGCAAACGTGCCCGTAATAAGCTAATTGTTGTGTTTCAACCACAACGATATACTCGCACACACAAGCTATGGAGTGAATTTATAGAAGTATTACAACATGCCCCCCTTGATAAATTAATTATTACTGATATCTATCCTGCACACGAAGCACCTATTGCTGGTATTACCAGTCAGGCATTAGTTACTGCACTTGCATTACAGCAGCCACGTTACACATTAAACTATATTCCTTATGAGACAAATCTTGCTCTTATTTCTCAAGAAATTAATAATTGCCTAGAAGCAGGCGATTTAATTTTATTACTAGGAGCAGGTAAGGTAAATAAACTAGCTGATAGTATTCATACAACATAAAATAGGGCGCTTGCTTTTTAGGAAAGAGATAGTACATTCTAATATTAGATATTAGTATTAAGCATAATAAACTAAAAAATTCTAAAGGATTATTATGAAAAATAAACTAACTACAGCAGCTGCTTACAGTATGCTAGTATGTACCGCACTTTTTAATATATCTAAAGTAGAAGCACGCGATTTTGGTAAGGGGTTTGGTACAGGAGCAGCACTCGGCGCGCTTGGCGGCTTTATAGCAGGACAAACAACTGGGCACAAGCACCATGATACCGTCATTGTTGAAGAATATCATGAATCACCTAGATACCGAAAAGCATATAGAGATACATTAACCGAAAATAGCTGCTTATTAAATCGCATCGATCAATTACGTCAACAAATAGAATCATTAGAAGAAGAATTAGAGACAGCATATTCTATTATAGAAAAACTTCGTGGAGAAAATAAGCTGCTTAAAAAGAAACTTGCTACATTTATCGATTAGTACATAATAAAAAGGCGCTTTAATTAAAGCGCCTTTTTTAATAGTAAGAGTAATGGTGTGTTATATTAGCGATTGCCTTGGTGTAAGTTATCTTTTTGTTCTTTGGTTAATACACGTTCTTTAACACGCGCTGCTTTTCCAATTCTTTCTCGCATATAGTATAACTTAGCTCTACGTACTTTACCTCTCCGTATAAATTTTACAGATTCAACCATAGGAGAATAATACGGATAAATACGTTCTACAGCAATATTATTAGCACCTATACGACGTACAGTAAAGGTTAACGATATACCACTATGCTTAATAGCAATTACGTCTCCCTCAAAATACTGAATACGCTCTTTATCTCCTTCTTTAATGCGTTGCCCTACACTAACTGTATCACCTACATTAAATGTATCAAAGCCGCGATTAGTAACTTCGAGCATGCTAATAGTTTCTTTTGTGTATTTTTGTGCTTTCATAAATTATCCACTATTCTAATAGATTTATAATGTACAAAACTTATTTTTTTAGTATATCTTAAAAAAGTCTTATTGACAAAAATTTAATCTTCTCTCTACAGACAAGATTTAAAACCCATCCAACGATCAAAAATAATTGCCGCTGCTGATCGTACAGAAAGGTGATTAAAATCAGAAAGTCCTTGCAATGGCTGTAGCAAAAAATCACACTGTGCTATAAGTTCATTACTAAGACCGTGTCCCGTTCCAAAGACAAACACAACTGGTTGTTTACGGGACCATACCTTTTCTTGATCACAATACGTAATTTGTTGTTCATGTTGATGCAACTTTGCTGCAGTTGCTATAAGAACTGGTTTTTTATCTTCATCAAGCGTAATAGCCTCTATTACTTCAGATAACGAGCTTTTTATCTGAACTTTTGAAAGTGCTTGATAACGATGCTTATTATATTCCTGACCAGGACCATAACGCCAAAACTCTAAGAGCGTACGTATAATTTTTTGCTGATCACAAAGCGAAGTAACAATAAAATAATTTTTTAGACCATAAGTACATACTGCTCGTGCAATATCATGAATATCAATAGAGGTAACTGATGTAGTGCCTACTCTACCTCCTGGTAAGTATACAGAATCATGCATTAACACACTATAGTGCGGTGGGATATAAACACGAACTAATTCTTTTTCTTCAGATTTTAATGTGTGTGAACGAAGCCAATCAAAATGATAGGTAACAGTTCGTTGTACTGCTTCTTGCTGACGCCAGCGCTCTATTGCTTGATGGTTGCCTGAGCGTAGGACTGTAGGAACTGCTTTTTCTTGCCACACTATTGGCGCCGTATACTCAGGATAATCAACAAAAGGTCCTGAAAATGATTCTCTTTGTACTGACTCTGTACTTTTTATCACATCAGGAATAAGCCGTAACATACCTTCAATAAATAGCATTGCAGGTATATCACCACCCATAACTACAAAATCACCAATCGAAAGAACTTCATCAGCGTAGTGTTCTTCTACACGAGCATCCATTCCTTCATAACGTCCTGGCAGCAAAAGCACATGATTTTTTTTCTCTATTTTTTTAGTTATTTTTTCAAGAAGCCTTTGCTGTATTTTTTTGCCATGTGGTGAAAAAAAAATCTTATATGCTACGCCATACTTTTCTTCAAAAAGTTCAACGCCCTTTTGTATAATAGATGGACGTAATAACATACCTGCATGATGCCCAAATGTAGGACTATCTACTCGCTCTTTAGGTTCTACAAGAGTAAAATAACTACGAATGTCAAACTGTACAATATTTTTTTCTTGTGCTCGCCCTATAAGACTTGCTTTTATAAAAGGCTCATAAAGCTCAGGAAATAGCGTAAGAACAGAAATAATCATGTATTAGTCTGTAGCATGTAAAATAACATCACGTTCTTGAATAGGGCTTATTGAAGCAACAAGTGCACGAACTGCTTTAAAAGTTCTACCCTCTTTACCAATAACACGTGCTATATCAGACGGGGCTACCCGTACTTCTAATAGTGTCTTTTCGCCTTCTTTAAGAGTTACTTTTACATCATGTGGTTTATCAACAAGACGCGTAATTATGTAATATATAAGTTCTTGTACCATATTAATATCTTTATGCTGCAGCTTGCATATCTATTTTCTTATGCATTTTTTGTAATTTTTTTACTGCATCACTAACAATAGCTCCCTGCGCAATCCAAGCATTAATACGCTCTTCATGAAACTGAATAAGATTACCAGTTACCGGATTATAGGTACCTAAAACCTCAAGAGATTTACCTTCTCTTTTTTTTCTTGAATCAATTGCAATAATACGATATATTGGTGCATTTTTTTTGCCAATACGTGAAAGCCGAATTTTAACTGCCATGTAAAACCTTAGTTAAAAAAGTTATTAAACCGTCCAAATTTTTTAAAAAGTTTAACAAATTGTTGACTTTGTTCAAATCGATCTAAAAGAATGTTAATGTCTGCTACAGTTACTCCAGCACCACGTGCTATACGATGCTTACGTGAGCTATCAAGAATACGCGGACTGACTCTTTCTTTACGTGTCATTGAACTTATAATCGCTTTAAACTTCTTCATTTCTTTTTCTCCTTTTTCAAGGAGTTCTGGTGTAACTTGTGTCATACCAGGCAAATACTTGGTAAGATGTGAGAGTGATCCTACTTGTTTTACCATATCAAGTTGACGTGCAAAATCCTCTAATGTAATTTTTCCTTGAGAAAACGACGTATAAAGAGCATCATGATCTGCTTGTTTAATTTTTTGCTGCGCTTGCTCAACCAAACTCATAATATCTCCCATGCCTATAATACGACTTGCCATTCGTTCAGCATGAAATATTTCTAAATCTGGTATATGTTCACCAGTTCCTAAAAAAAGTATAGGCTTTTTAATCAAATACTTAAAGGCAAACGCTGCGCCAGAACGAGTATCACTATCCGCCTTAGTAAGTATAGCACCTGAAAACCCAATATTATGCTCAAATGCACGTGCTACATTAAGCGACTCTTGTCCAGTCATACTATCAAGCACAAGCAACTTATATTTAGGACGTACTAAACGATCAAGGGCCTGTAATTCTTGCATAAGATTAGTATCAATGTGCAAACGTCCTGCAGTATCCAAAAGAAGTAATTCAAAATTATTTTGGCGATAATAATTCAGAATATCATGAGCAGCATCAATAACATTAGTTTTAGATGATCTATAAAAAGCAACGCCTACTTTCTGTGCAACTATCTCAAGTTGATCAATAGCTGCTGGCCGATAAAAATCAACTGAAGCACATAATATAGTACGTTTTTTACCATGCTTTGCTGCACGTTCTTGTATATAATAAGCTAGCTTACCAAGCGTTGTTGTTTTACCTGATCCTTGAAGACCAAGTACCATAATAGTTGCAGGAATTTGAAATGTACAAGTCTCTTCCTGCTGTTGACCTAAAAATACAACCAGTTTATCATAGACAAGCTTAACAAACTGTTCGCCAGGCTTTAACGAAGCTATTACTTTTTTACCAATAACTTCCTGGCGTAGCTGACGCATAAACGTATCTACTACCTCATACGGTACATCTGCTTCAAGCAATGTATCATGCATTTTGGTGTAAATTTCCTCAAGATTGACTTCTGTAAGCTTAGCTTGTCCAGTAATACGCGCAAAAACAGATGAAAAACGTTTCGATAAAAAATCAAACATGCTACACTAATAGAAATTATATACTTATATTATTTTTTATTAAGATTACCATAAAAATAACATTTATGCTACTAAGAAGATGTACTAATAGAGCATGTAAACCCTAGTTCCTTACTTAAATGACATACTGTACTATAAATCTGTGTTTTTTCTGTACTAGAAGTAGCAGTAGTGAACTTTGATATTTTATATAATTGCTGTAATAAAGTATATAAGGCAATTCTATAAGTACTTAATTTTTTATGTGAAAGATTTTGATAAGCCTGTATAATTCCATTAAAAAAAGTTTCATCATAAAATTTTTTCTTATAAAAATAGATAAAATCTTCATGAATATCACTTATACGCAGCAAATCAAAATCATATACTCCGTTTATTCTCTTTTTTGTGGTATCAAATGCCATATTAGAGTAATGTAAATCTCCATGTATAACAGCTTTTTCATCTTCTTTTATAGACACATTTTCAAGACAACGTTGAACTTCTTCTGCAAGAAGTATTATATTATTATTTTCTTCTTTCTGTTGCAGTCTATCTATAATTTTAGAAATATCGTTAATATAAAACCTTTCACGAACTTTTAATGCTTTTCTCGTATTATAAGGCAGACTGCTATGTAACTCAAATAAAAACAAAGCTATATCATGAGTAAGCTGCTGTCTTTCTTCTATCGTAAGCATTTTATAAATACTATGAGCAAAATACTCACCTTCAATTTCTTTATATCCTATATAAGGATAAATCTTACCTATGTACTCAATTTTAGGTATCTGTAAAGTGGTCTTTCCGTTAAGATACTCCAAAACATTAGCTACCATATGCAAGCGTTGCATATTATTTTTTTTTGAAAACCTAAAAAGTAGTATATCATTTACTTTAAAAAGTACATTAGTACTTCCGCTATTATAAAATTGAATTTTATTTATTATAAATTGAGGATAATCAATAGATACAATATTTATAAGGGCTTTTGTATTATGATAATAATTATTATCATAAAGTATTGGCTCTTGCTTTTGTGCATCTTGATATTCTAGATATTCTTGTGATTCTGCCAATGCTTTAAGAGTTAGAATAAAAAATAATAAATTTATACTATTTAGTAAAAGTGTGTTTCTCCATATATATAATTTCTTCATGCTTTCTCCTTCAAATGATAATACATATTACTGTTATACCTGACTAAGGCACCTTTTTCTCTAAACACACTATACTACTATAAGAATAATCTAGAAAATAGGTAGATAAAAACTAAAAGCTTGAGAAAAAATTGCTATAATAAATAAACGTACTGCTTAAGAGTCTATTTTTACTAGATTTTTTATGTTTTTTATCAAACTAAACTTCCTATTTTTTAAATAAATGTTTTCTGAGTTACTTCTCTAATGTTATAGTGTATTTTAGAAAGTAAAAAAGAGCGCGTTACGATTATGCTATAAGGGGAGAGCATGAAGAAATTAGGGATAAATATATATATAGCACTACTACTACTACTTACCAGTACAGAGTTATCACTATCTGCTTTTATTCAAGAGAGAGTATTACCCTCACGATTTAAAAAGCAATTACTTCTGGCTGCTCTTGAGCAGCATCAAAGATATATTACGAATGCTCATAAAGTACTACCTGAAGTACATTATAAAGATAAAGTCTTTCTTACAAAGATTATTCATGATGATTACCCTGAATTGGCTATTAATTCATTGCGTTTTTATGCGAGTGGTAGCAATAATATTCTGTTTAAAGTAAATACTAATCTTTTTTTCAGGTTTTTAAGAGATTGTAGTCCTAATCTTAAAGCTAAAATGGAGCGTTTCTGGCGAGTAGCACATTTTTTACGACAGTTTAATAATAAGATTACAGTAAAGGTTCCTGAAATTAAATATTTTGGTAAAAAATATCTCTATGTAGGGTATGAAAAGATTAAAGGGGAATATCTCACCCATGAAGTCTACCGTACACTTACACGGGAACAAAAAGATCAGTTGGTTAACGATATAGCTTTATTTTTACATGAGTTACATAGCAGTTTATCGGAAGCAAGGGCAGAAGCACTAGGATTACCTAACAAACCATTTACCAGCTTTATCGACGAAATAGTTACCACATTAAAAAGAAAAGAATCTGATAAAAATGTTATTCTTCTTGCTCAAATAGTAAAGCTTTTACTTAATAAAATCTATATTAAAAATTCTGAAAAAGCAGTAATTCATGGAGATTTACATCGAGGAAACATAGCTTTTGATACGACAAAAAAAAGAATAAACGGAGTATATGATTTTGACTCTCTTCATATAGGTGATATTCATGAAGATTTTATCTATTTTTATAAAATAAAAGCATATGATGATGACTTTCTCGGTAAAATTACTCACGCCTACGAGAAACTATCAGGTAAAAAAATAAATACCTATAGAGTTGGTTTGTACTGTCTGTTTCGTCAACTCTACGAAGTATCAAAATTTAATGAAAATACGTCTGAAGATAAAAAAAGAAAAACATACATTACTCTTTGGCGCTTAAGTCATGATCTAAAAATTATACCTAAGCCTCATCAACCTAGACCTCAAAAAACAGGAAAAACTAACGCCTAGTAAATAATAATGCATAGCAAAGAATATATTATTATATAATTTAGTTAATTTCTGTTAACCAGAATAGCTTAAGATATTGATACACAAAGTAAAACTGCTCTTTATAGATTATTTAAAAACAGATATTCTGAATTATTGCAATAATTCAGAATATCTGTTTTTAAATATCGCATTTATTATAATTTCTGTCATAGCTCCCACTCATATAGCTAACTATATATAATATATCTATTTTAAGTAGAATATCATGCATTTAGTGCAGATTTTATTAAGCTTGCTTCAGCAAGTCTAGCTTGCCAGTAATATACAAAACTAACTACTAATCATGCTATTCTGACCACGTTATACTTAAATGCGGCATAATTCCCAGATCATGACTTAAGCACCAAAGAGTAATGTATGTTTTTCTTTTTTTATCTTCAGACGTATTTTCATTAAATTTTGATACTTCGTAGAGTTGACGAAACAGACAGTACAAACCAACTCTATAGGTATTTATTTTTTTACCTGATAGTTTCTCGTAGGCGTGAGTAATTTTACCGAGAAAGTCATCATCATATGCTTTTATTTTATAAAAATAGATAAAATCTTCATGAATATCACCTATATGAAGAGAGTCAAAATCATATACTCCGTTTATTCTTTTTTTTGTCGTATCAAAAGCTATGTTTCCTCGATGTAAATCTCCATGAATTACTGCTTTTTCAGAATTTTTAATATAGATTTCATTAAGTAAAAGCTTTACTATTTGAGCAAGAAGAATAACATTTTTATCAGATTCTTTTCTTTTTAATGCGGTAATTATTTCATCGATAAAGCTGGTAAATGGTTTGTTAGGTAATCCCAGTGCTTCTGCCCTTGCTTCCGATAAACTGCTATGTAACTCATGTAAAAATAAAGCTATATCGTTAACCAACTGATCTTTTTGTTCCCGTGTAAGTGTACGGTAGACTTCATAGGTAAGATATTCCCCTTCAATCTTTTCATACCCTACATAGAGATATTTTTTACCAAAATATTTAATTTCAGGAACCTTTACTGTAATCTTATTATTAAACTGTCGTAAAAAATGTGCTACTCGCCAGAAACGCTTCATTTTAGCTTTAAGATTAGGACTACAATCTCTTAAAAACCTGAAAAAAAGATTAGTATTTACTTTAAACAGAATATTATTGCTACCACTCGCATAAAAACGCAATGAATTAATAGCCAATTCAGGGTAATCATCATGAATAATCTTTGTAAGAAAGACTTTATCTTTATAATGTACTTCAGGTAGTACTTTATGAGCATTCGTAATATATCTTTGATGCTGCTCAAGAGCAGCCAGAAGTAATTGCTTTTTAAATCGTGAGGGTAATACTCTCTCTTGAATAAAAGCAGATAGTGATAACTCTGTACTGGTAAGTAGTAGTAGTAGTGCTATATATATATTTATCCCTAATTTCTTCATGCTCTCCCCTTATAGCATAATCGTAACGCGCTCTTTTTTACTTTCTAAAATACACTATAACATTAGAGAAGTAACTCAGAAAACATTTATTTAAAAAATAGAAAATGATAATAGAAATTGCGATATAGAGGTCTTATTTTGACTCTTTTATATAAAAAGAGTATAGTAAAGGTACTTCTATACTTTAATCAGGCGAAAATGTACCTATGACTAAACCTCAAGATATCAGTACACAACGACAGCCACGTACACTACTTATTGCTGTGCATGCTCCATATAACCCGACGAGCACAATAGAGTCATATTACGAAGAATTTGTAAATTTAGCACACACAAATGCTATTACTCAGTATGAGCTAATTAAAGTTAAATTAAGAACTATTGACCCAGCTTACTTTTTCACTGCAGGTAAGCTTGATGAGCTTACCGCATTTATTAAGAACAATACCATTGAACGGGTTATTATCTCTGAGCCTCTTGCAGCACAACAAGAACGTAATTTAAGCACATTGTGGCATGCTGATGTTATTGATAGAACGGCGCTTATCTTAGAAATTTTTGAACGCGGCGCTCAATCAGCTGAAGGTAAAACTCAAGTTGCTATCGCCGTCTTACAGTATAAAAAAGCACGTCTTACAGGACGCGGTATTAGTATGTCTCAGCAAACAGGTTTTATTGGAACACGGGGCCCAGGGGAAACAGCAAAAGAAAAGGAACTACAACATTTAGAGCGTCTTATTAGTTCATTACAAAAAGAACTTGAACGCATTGAAAAAACACGTGCAACACAGCGTAAGCAACGTCTATTACATGGTACTCCACTTATGTGCTTAATTGGTTATACCAATGCAGGTAAATCAACTATTCTTAATAAACTCACCAAAAGTGATGTACTTGCTGAAAACAAACTTTTTGCGACGCTTGATACTACAACACGTGAACTATATATTAACAGTAAGAAAAAGGCGCTTATATCAGACACTGTAGGCTTTATTCAATTGCTCCCCCATACTCTTATTGAAGCATTTAAATCTACACTTTCAGAACTACAGTACGCTGATCTATTATTACAAGTTATTGATATTTCAGACCTTGATTGGAAAAATCATATTGCAGTAGTAAATACAATACTTACAGAATTACAAGTGCAAAATAAGCCTATGCTGTATATTTTTAACAAGGCAGACAAAATACTGCTTACAGAAAATCTTAAGCGTGAACTTGAATCATATCAGCCATATGTTGTCATTTCCGCTCTTTCAAAAGAGGGTATTGCGCCCCTAGTTACCTTTTTACAAAATTGGCATCCAGATGCTTAAGTAGCTTTATATAAATAAACATGCACTATAATATCTCATTTGAGCATTTTTTAGCACATAATCTTAACCCGGTACAACGAGAAGCAGTCACTCATACACACGGAGTACTTTTAGTACGTGCTGGTGCAGGTTCAGGAAAAACACGCATTATTACGGCACGCATGACATATCTTATAACTCACGCTGCAGTAGATCCTACACAAATAGTAGCACTTACGTTTACAAATAAAGCAGCACGAGAAATGAAAGAACGTATCCTCCACTTTTTAGGAAGCACTACACAACTTCCTTATATTGGTACCTTTCATTCATATTGCTTACGCCTTTTAAAAAATAATCCGCTTTACTATAATCCTCATTTCTCTATTCTTGATGACGATGACCAGCACAAAATACTTAAGCATTTATTACATAAGCATCAATTAGAAAAAAAAATAAGTGTTCGTCAAGCTGCACATGCGCTCTCTCAAATTAAATATAATAAGTCTCTCACTCACGACTATTCTTTACAGCAGCTTTATCTTGCGTATGAACAAGAAAAAAAGATAAGTCACACGCTTGATTTTGATGACCTTTTATTACATACTATTCAGCTTTTTAACAACCATCTTGCATTCAAACACGAACTACAGCAACAAGTGCGTCATATACTTGTTGATGAATATCAGGATACAAATTACGTTCAGCATGAGCTTTTAAAGCATATTACACAACATGCTCCTCGAGCATTAGCCGTTGATTCTTTATGTATAGTAGGAGATGAAGATCAATCAATTTATTCATGGCGTGGTGCTACTGTTGCTAATATACTTCATTTTGGACAAGATTTTCCTGAAACTAAGAGCATTACTATTGAACAAAATTACCGCTCAGTGCAGCCTATAGTAGAAGCAGCAAACAGTGTTATTGCCCATAATCATTACCGTCAGCCTAAACAACTGCGGTCGCTACGTACTGCTATTGATCGCATTCGCAGTATACAATGTGCTTCAGAGTATCATGAAGCAGAGGCTATTACTACGTGTGTTAAGGCACTTAGTAAAACTAGTTCTCTTGCTAGTATTGCAATACTATACCGTTCTCATTATCAGTCACGTGCACTAGAAGAAGCGCTTATACGCGCATCAATACCCTATAAAATTATTGGTGGAATACAGTTTTATGAACGCCAAGAAATTAAAGATTTACTTGCATATCTACGACTTATAGTGAACTCCTTTGATCGAGTTGCATTTGCACGCAGTATTAATTGTCCTACACGAGGATTAGGTGATAAATTTCAAGAGTTATTTTTAGCAACATGGGATCAGCATACGGTATTGGATTTTACTGGTGTGGCAAAGCACCTTATTACTACTCATCAGCTTAATTCAGCAAAAAATGAAGCGTTACTACGTTTTATCAATCTTTATACTAACCTATCAGAGCGCTCTCCTACACATATACTTGAACATATTATAGATACTACCAATTATATTACGCACTTAAAAACAACACATAGTGAAGAAGAAGCTATTGCTAAAATAGATAATGTTAAAGAACTACTCCATGCTATTACGTTCTTTGAGAAACAAGGAAAAGTTACCGTTGCTGATTTTCTTAATGAAGTAACGCTTATGCAAGAACATCAGCATATACAAGACACTACCCATACATTAACACTCATGACATTGCATGCTGCAAAAGGGCTTGAATTTGACACTATTATTATAAGCGGTCTAGAAGAAGGCGTTTTCCCTTCAACACATGCTCTTCATGATCCTGAACGTCTTGAAGAAGAGCGACGTCTTTTATACGTTGGCATAACCCGTGCTAAAGAGCGTCTTTTACTTACTCATGCAATGTACCGCTCTACGTATGGTAATGTCATGTTTCAAAAACCAACACGCTTTTTACAAGAAATCCCAGAGTGTTATATGCAGCACCATACGACCACTCAATATGATGTAGTGCGTTTTAACGCATATTTTGCTCAATGGCTTAATGGCAAATCACCTGATCTTGTACTCGGCAGTATAGCAACACCCTGCACCATCTCCCCAGTATCAGAACGCCATACCCCGGTACACCAACAATGGCAACCGCAACAAAAAGTGCATCATGCCCAATTTGGCATAGGAACCATTGAAGCAGTAGAACAGAGAAATAGTGAAACAACATATCTTACTATACGCTTTGCTCACGGAATAAAAAAAATTAACACAACGTTTGTTCAGTAAATAGCTCTGATTATTGCTCTTGTTCAGGAGTATATACTATGTGATCGCGGGCAAGCGTAATTTCGGCAGCCAGCACTCTATTACCATTGCCTAAGAGTGCTTTAGGATCACGCATCATTGCTCGTATATTACTTTCTTGTGTAAAAACAATATCTTTGCCAATAATTGTACCGTTGGAAAGCTTTACCCCATTACCAGGTACTATAAAGTATCCCTGAAGTGTTTTAATAATTTGATATGGCTTTCCCTGCATAGTAGGATTATCATTAAGATATGGTCCTTGCCAATTTTCAGGCTGGGCAAGATTCATAGAACCAACTTCAGATCCTATAAATTTTACGACATTAAGAAAATCAATATAATTACTTTGATGATCAAATCCCATAATAGTACAACGTTGATCAATTTGTTTAAAAACAGCTGCTAAAGTATTAATATCGCGCGCTATTAAACTATCGGTTACAAGACGACTATCCAAATAATACTTGTAAGAAACAGCACCAAGTATTACACTGCTAATTATTATTCCACTTACTATTGCTCTTATACTGATACGATCAGGCATACACTTCCTTTTATGCTACTTAACTTCAGCGACTCTAGCTTATAACTATATTACATTCTCTACTGTAAAGTAATACAATATTTTTGCCTAATTAAGTCTAATTGCAGCCCCCAATTTTTAATGTACCGTCACAGTTAGCAATATCAATTGGCAATCTATCCCAATAGCCCTTATCAGGTAAATTTAAACCTGTTGGCTCATAATAGCCACCTTTATCTCTACAGAGACAGGTAAGCAGCATAGGCCCTGCCGCACAAGCTTTACATGATTGTTGATAAGACCCTGATGGCAAGTTAGCTTGTATATTATTTACTACTATTATTCCATTAATCCATAAAAAAATATAAAAACATATTTCATACTAACCTAACCATAATTTACCGATATTTAAAAATATATAACAAGCTTGTGTATTATACGTATACTCTATTATTATCGCCTGCCTGAATATACTAAATCACCATTATAATTAATAATATCATCTCTTCCTGCTACAAAATCACTCAGCACCGACAAGTTAGTAGGTTTATAAATACCACTTATTGTTTTACAGAAGCAGGTAAGAGAGCGACCCGGATATGTGCAAAGTTTACACGTTGCTTGATAGGATCCGGCAGGAAGACTGTTCGCTTGTACGCTATATACTAGAACTATATTCGCTATAAACAGAGATAAAATTAACCGCTTCATTATTCTCCATTTTTTTAAATTTTTTAATTCAAACTCTCGTTTAACATGATACATGCTGTAGATTACCATTGCAGTTAACAATGTAATCCTCATCTCTACTATCTTTTAACTCTAGTGAAGCACCCCAATTACGTGTTCCATCTTCTCGCTTACAGTAAGCACATTTTAATGTACGAGGATATGATGCACCCCATACGACACAAGTAGAACAGGTATCTTGATATGATCCTTCAGGTGGCAAAGATTGTGATAATAGTACGGTACTTGGTACAATACTAATTAACCATACTAATATAAGAATATATTTCATAATACAACCTTTAATAGTATTTTTTTTAAAAGAATAATTATATGTAACATACTATAGAGCTGCTTATAAAAACAATAATATTTATTATTTGAAAATTAAATAAAAATATAATATTAGAGGTTGGCTTTTTACTTTCTATAAAAGTAATCAATACCTATAGCATGACGCACTTCACGCATAGTTTCAGTTGCAACATGACGTGTAGCAGTAGTACCTTCAGCTAGTATGTGCATAATGTATGCAGGATCTTGAGCTAATGCTGATCTTTTTGTGCGAATTGGGTTTAAAAATGCTTCAAGCACTTCAATAAGTCGTTTTTTAACGGTCATATCACCAAGCCCACCACGCTGATACTGTTCTTTAAGATTGGCAACATACTCTTTATCGGGATCAAAAGCATCAAGATAGGCAAATACCGTATTACCTTCTATTCGTCCAGGATCAGTTATTCGAATATGATGTGGATCGGTATACATGCTTTTTACTTTTTGAACTACAACCTCATGAGAATCAGAAAGAAAAATGGCATTTCCCAAAGATTTACTCATTTTAGCATGCCCATCAATACCAGGAAGACGTGCAATAGAGGAAAGAAGTGGCTGAGCTTCTATCAGCACATTAGTTTTATATATACGATTAAATGCACGTACAATTTCATTTGTCTGCTCAATAACTGGTAGCTGATCTTCACCTACTGGTACAAGCTCTCCTTTTACAATAGTTATATCAGCAGCTTGACTTACTGGATATATAAGAAACCCAGCAGGCACATGCTCACCAAATCCTTTTTGTTGAATTTCTGTTTTTACTGTAGGGTTACGACGTAGTCTATTTACCGTTACGAGATTAAGATAAAAAATAGTAAGTTCAGCAATTTCAGGAATAAGAGATTGAATAAAAATAGTAGTTTTTTGAGGATCTATATCAATTGCCAAATAATCAAGTGCTACCTGTAGTATATTTTCAGATACTTTTTCTGGATGCTCTGCGTTATCAGTTAATGCTTGAACATCAGCAAGCATAACAAATTGTTTATATGCTGGATTGTCTTGTAAAATAAGACGATTAGCAAGAGAGCCAATATAGTGTCCTAAATGCAAAGGTCCCGTTGGTCTATCTCCAGTTAATACTATTTTCTTGTGGTTTTGTCTCATAAGTATCAATACGCAAAATACCGGTATAATTTTATTATAGTATACTAAAGATACACAGAAACATAATTCTGTACAATGCTCTTTAAATTATAGTATGGTAGATACGCTTAACTACCTCGAGGAATAAGTGAATATAAAAAATATATTGCACATAGCGCATATATACCATTGGTATGATCTTATTGAGATAAGCTTTTTTGCATTGGTAATATACAGTATCTCTCTCTGGCTTAACCAAGATACACGAACACCTCTTACCCAGTATTTTTATGTCTATCTTACGCTCTTTATAGGAGCATATTATGGTAATTTCTCAGTACTATATACCACTCTTTTAATTACTAGTCCTGTGGTCATTGGAGCATTTATTATATTTCATCAACATATACTTCAAGCTAATTTTGTTACATTAAAAAATACGCGTTCTTTAGTTCAAGATCAGAAAGACTGGTATGCAGAACTCATTAAAATACTTTTAACACTTTTTAATCAACATAGAAGTTCTTACTGGATTCTAGAACGTACTGATTTATTAACTGATTACATGCAAACATCTTTTAAACTATACACGCCTCTTCAACAAGAAATAATTACCATGATTATAGAAAGTAGCATATATAATGAGCATGCCTTTCTATGGGTAAATTCTACAGGATGTCTTGTAGCATTTAATGCATATATGTGTCAAATGTCTGATACTGTCTATTGGCAACAAGAGCCATATCAACAAGAAGCTTGGAAGCAAAAAGCACTCATGTTTACTACTAAAACAGACAGTATTATACTACGAGCACAGACAGGAACAAATCGCATTGATCTTGTTATTAAAGGTACGCTGCTTACTGCGCTTACTGCTTCGGAAACGTATGAGATATTACGCAAAATATACCAAGAAACTGCTTTACTACAAAAAGAGGGTTCTCATGTACAGCGCCAGCAAATTTTTAATAAGCAATCGTATACTTCTTAAGGTCTGTTCATTTATTACCGGCTATTTACTCTGGCTCATGATTGCATATCATCATGCTGCAATTATACACATAACCGTACCTTTGTGCTTTTATAATACTCATGGTAAACTATTAAAAAATGCTCCTGAAAAGGTAACGGTGGTTCTTCGCAGCACACGTAATATTCTTGCTGCTCTTGATCTTGAGCAGCTTGCGCTTCACATTGATGCACAACATTTACGTGAAGGAAAGCAGTGTCTTGCTATTCACCGTCATCATCTCTTATTACCTTCTCAGGTAACGTTTTTACATACAATACCAGCTAACATACTTATAGACATACAACAAGTACAAAAATAATTATGGAAACACTTTTTGGCACTGATGGTATTAGAGGGCAAGTAGGCACGTTTCCTTTGCAAACTAATCCTCTTTTGCGTATAGGCTATGCTCTTGGACAATGGGCATGTGCTTATTATACTACTCGGCCAGTACGTATTTTGCTTGGTCATGATACCAGAGAATCTTGTAGCTATATTAAAGCATTAATAAAAGCTGCACTTTTACACCATCCCGTGCGAATTCATGATGCGCACGTATTACCTACTCCTGCTATATGCCAACTTATACGTAATAAAACAAACTTTGATCTTGGTATTATTATTTCTGCATCCCATAATCCTTATACTGATAATGGTATTAAAATTATACAAAAACAGGGCAAATTAAGCGCTGAAGAAGAGCTTCTTATCTCTCAACAGGTATTTAATAGCAGTGGCAATACTACTGTTATACAATATGGTTCAGAAGTATACTATAGCATGGCCAAAAAACATTATAGCACTGCTTTACTAAGCTATTACACTCCCTCTTTTTTAAAAAATGTGCGTATAGTACTAGATGTTGCTCATGGTGCTGCCGGAATATTAGCACCTTCTATTTTCAAGAAACTCGGCGCAAAAGTATATTTGCTTCACAATCAACCTACCGGCACAAATATTAATCATGCCTGTGGTACTGTATATCCTGAATCTTTACAAAAGGCCGTTATTAAGCATAAAGCTCATATAGGTTTTTGCTTTGATGGTGATGGTGATCGAGTGCTTGCTGTTACACACAAAGGTGAACTAAAAGATGGAGATGATATTTTAGCACTTTTAAGTACACATCCTGATTATACAGCACAAACTACCCTTGTTGGTACTGTTATGAGTAACAAAGGACTTGAATTATTCTTACAAGCATATCATAAGCATCTTATTCGTACTGCTGTAGGTGATAAATATATTGCTCATGCCCTTATACATCAAAACCTTATACTTGGTGGAGAACAATCAGGACATATAATTCTCCGTGATTATCTGCCAACGGGCGATGGAATTTTTGTTGCTTTACGCTTACTTGAAGCACTTATATTACATAATAACTGGGATATGATTACGTTTACTAAGCATCCGCAAATTCTCATGAATATACCAATTTCTATCAAAAAAAAATTAGAAGAAGAGCCTATTTACTCATTACTCCAAACAAGCCAAGAACAGCTACACGCAGGAAGAATTTTAGCACGTTATTCGGGAACTGAAAATTGCTTACGTCTTTTAGTAGAAGACACAACATTTACCCATGCGCACACTATTGCACAGAATCTTGCATTACTCTTACAGAAAGTACTTAATCCATGAAGAAATATATTATTTCAGTGTGGGATGCTTTGCGCTCCATTTTTTTAAACGGGCTTCTTACGATATTGCCTATTACATTAACGTTTGCGCTTTTTAGGTTTTCATTTAATTTAGTTAAAGGCTGGTTACAACCTATTTATCGTCTTGAACCTAATATTTTTAAAGTAGTACCTCAATCTGAGATTATTCTAGTAATACTCTTTGTCTTGATCGTAGGTATTATTCTCAAGTTTTTTTTACTACATCCTATTATACACTTTATTGAGTCAATTTTTAATCAAATACCATTGGTACGCCAAGTATACTTTGGTATTAAACAAATTGTGCATGCATTTACTTCACAAGATAAACTATCATTTCAAAAGGTGGTATTTATAGAATTTCCTCGTTCTGGAATATATAGCGTAGGATTCTTAACTAGCGCAATGCCATCTAACGCTGCCCCCACTGCAAATATAAAGTATTTTAACGTGTTTATTCCTACTACACCAAATCCTACAACAGGATATTTTATTTGTGTACCAGAAAATGAGATTGTACCAGTGGATTTAACACGACAAGAAGCAATGGCACTTATTATTTCAGGCGGTATAATTTTACCCCATCGCTATATATATAAGCACTAAAAAAGAGCTAGATAGTTCTAGCTCTTTTTTAAATAAAAAATAAATAATATAGGTAATTTTAGTGTCTTGCGGTTTCTAATATCTCAATAATAGAGCCTAAATTATTTACAAGAACGTGTGTTTCTTCAAATGCTGCTTCTTGCAAACCTTGATCCTCTGCTGTAGACCCATCTTGTGTTAGTAATGATCGATGTGCAGGATTTTGTGTGGTAGTAAGATCTTTATGAATACGACGTGCTATTTCTATAATAGTACATTGTACTGGGTGTCCTGCTGATAATTCTTCTTCTGTCATTAGATGTTCTGGGCATTCAACCATAGCTTCTACTGACGCTCCTTCATTAGCAAGAATACGAGTACTTTCTTTAGCTCCTGATACAACGGCAACTAAAAGTGGTGTCCATCCTGCTTCTGAGCGTGCATTTACATTAGCTCCTTCACTAATTAAACGACGCACTTCGTCAACTTCATCATTACCAATAGCAGCTAATAAGCGCATAGTTTTCTCATCAAAGCCACGAAACATAGTATCAAGCATTTCTTGCGCTTGGGCTGAAAGTTCCTGTAGCTCTATTTGTTCAGGAGTTGCTGACAGTACGGTACTTGCATCACCATGCAGAGAACTTATTAATAATGACAGTGATAAAAAACTAGCTTTAATCAGTGTATTTTTCATAATACCCCTTGTAATAAAACAAATGCTCTTCTATTATAATAAATATAAAGCACATTACCTATTCTTCGGCTAATTATACTGAAGACTTTTTTTTTAGCAACTAGCTTAACCAATTGTTACAGTGTAGCTTTAATAATAAAAATAACCATGTATAAAAAAATTGCTTTTCTTTTACTTATTTTTTCGCGCAACATACTGCAAGCTGCTCATGTACCTATAGTAAGTAGCTATAGTATAGAACAAAATAAAATTGACCAATCACAAAAATATAGAGATGTGATTCTCTTTTCGAGTGTATTTCTTGCTAGCTCATGGCTTACACATAAGCAAATTCCTCGACTTACCGGATCTAAAGTTGAATTTAATGCACCTCTCTTTACAAAAACACGTGCAAGTATTTTCTTTATTATTGGTGTTACAGGGGCAGTGGTAAGCACTAAAAAATTACTAGATATCCTTACTTCTTTATATACTAGAAAAGTAAATAATCAACTATAATTGACCTATTCTTCGGCTAATTATTATGTCTTATAAAAAAAATTATCTTTTGTTTTACTTATTTATTGTTTCGGGAAACGTACTTCAAGCTTATAATATATCTATATTAAGTAACTATATCACGCAACAAGATAAAGAAGGTCTAAAAAAAGCATTAGCAAACCAACCAAATAATAGTATTACTAATTTTGAAAAGGATATCCTACTACAGACCGCCCAGCTTGTGCTTGAAAAACAGTATGCTCTGGTTCATAAGACAAACTGTGCTGGAGAACTTGCTCTTTATTCAGGTTTGCTTTTTGGAGGAATATGGCTTGCATATAAACAAGTTCCTCATGTAACAGGACGCTTTCAATTTCATAATATTACCTTGCAGTCAACGGTACCCCGGTTGAGAAAAGCACTTGCCGGAATTATAGGTACTATTGGCATAACAGCAAGTATTATAGGTGCTAAAAAGCTCTTTGATAATATAAAAAGCAAAAAATCTTTGCAGCAAAAATCACCACAATCTCATCAAGCAATACTTGCTTTAGAAATATATAGTATTATTGCTCAAATAAACACTACGTACTAGTAGAGCTAAAGTGACCATATATAAATTTAGCATAAAAAAGATCAAAAAAAGCATAACTTGTACCATTTTTTAGCGCATAGTCAAGCTCATATAAATACTGGTGTGCATGTGCAAGCTCATGCATAGTATAGGCACGCCAGTCCTTTTGAATAAACGAAAAGGGAAGCCGTGAGACATTTTTCTTGCCCTCAATGCTATTTCCCTGTTGTGCATACCATATAAAATGAGATGCTTGCCATAATTGATCAGACCAATACCCTATCCAAAATTCTGCTGGATATTCTGTATACATCTGCTTTAATAACAAGAAAAAAAGAGCACTTTGCTTTGCAAAAAAATATTGACTTAACAAAAATAATGATTTCTTTTCCTCAATAAGAGCCGTAAGCCATTGCTCCATAAATAAAGAAAAATTTTTTCCTATAAGAGGTTGATACTGCATGAGTAAGCATACTGTATCAAGTGAGAGGGTAGGATAACGTGCACATATACGATCATAAAAAACTGTGTTTATCTTTTTATCTTGAAAAAATTGTACTATCTGGTATACCTGGGTACTATTTACTCCTGTAGGTAATGATAGAACAGTTAGCGATGGTACCATAACTGCTTTTTCTGCGTTAATAAAAAAAATAATACTATGAGGGCCATCGTATACAGATACATACGTAAGCCATTCTTGTTGTTCAGATATATTTTTTACCCAATATACCGTATGGCTACCTAAAAAGCTTGTGCTTAACTCTCTTTTCACCTGCTCAAAGCTTATTTCTTGCAAATCAAGTATTTTCACCTGTTGTGCATAACGTGTTTTTATCAAGACACAGAGCTTTGAAATAAAAAGCAATGGATATACGTTACTATGAAAGCATATTTTTTGTGGTTTATGCCACGTTGTCGGATTTCCTAAATATTCAAGGCAATTCATGATCATAAAAATTAAAGAAAGCACGTGCTCCGGTAAGAGCAAGTAACCACATTTGCTCATAATCACGCCAACTGATAGGAGCTTTCTCAGCTCCCCCTTGAATTTCAATAAGCTTTTCTGAACGAGTAATCACAAAGTTAAAATCGGCATCAACTGTATTATCCTCATGACAGGTTACATCTAAAAGCATATGACCATCCTTAAAGCCAATAGATAGTGCAGCAATCTCGTCAGTTAAAATATACTCTAGTATAACTTTTTTTTCTACCCAGCGTACTACTGCATTGCGGAGTGCTAAATATGCACCAACTAAAGAGGCAACACGAGTACTACCATCAGCTGTAAGTACATCACAGTCTACGAGTATAGTGTATTCACCTAACTGATCAAGTGCTACTATAGTACGTAATGCTCTACCTATAAAACGTGAAATCTCAATAGCCCTACCGTTACGCTTTTGTGTCTGTATCTCACGCACGGTACGTGGTGCTGTAGATGTAGGAAGCAGGGCATACTCAGCAGTAAGCCATCCTGTTTTTTTACCCTTAAGAAACGTAGGTACTCCTGGTTGAAGAGTAACTGCACATAAAACTTTCGTTTCTCCGAGAGAGATAAGTGTAGAACCTGCCGCATACGGAAAAATATTATAAGTAACTGATAAAGGACGAATTTCGTTATATTTTCGCCCATCAGGCCGTATATAATACATATATGTTATGCATTTTCAACAAGGCGTAAACGAATACGGCCTGTAGCTTCATCGTAATCAACTACTTCTACCACAACTACATCGTCTGGCTTGAACTGAGTCATAAATGTCTTTTGATCTTTACGTGGAATATTAGATACGTGCACTAATCCATCTTGACCAGGTGCTAATTCAACAAAAATACCAAAATCAGCAAGTCGTTTTACTTTACCAGTATAGAGCGCACCTCGCTCAATTTGGCCACCTAAAATCTTTACCCAATTAATAGCCATCTGCATCTTAGCTCCTGGCTGTCCAAAGATTTTTACGGTGCCGTCACCCTCTATATCAATTTTAGTACCTGTTTTTTCACTAATATCACGTATAACTTTGCCACCTGTACCAATAATAGCACCAATCTTATCAGTAGCAACTTTAAATGCAACAATTTGTGGTACTAATTCAGAAAGAGTAGGATTAGGTGCACTTAATACTTTACGCATCTCATTTAAAATATGCAGTCTTCCACGTTTAGCTTGCGCTAAAGCAGTCTCAAAAATGTGACGAGTTAAACCGCCTTTGTGTTTAATATCCATCTGAATAGCAGTAATACCATTTTCACTACCTGCTACTTTAAAATCCATGAGACCAAATTCGTCTTCAATACCTGCAATATCACTTAAAACTTGAAACTGACCAGTAGTAGAATGTTGCAATAATCCCATTGCTATACCACTAACCATTTCTTTTATAGGAACACCAGCATTCATAAGTGCCATTGTTGATCCGCAGACTGTTGCCATTGAAGTAGAGCCATCTGATTCTAAAATATCTGCAACAATACGAATAGTATAAGGAAAATGTTCTTTAAATGGTAACACTTGTCTAACAGCAGATTGTGCTAAATAACCATGACCAACTTCACGACGGCCTGGCCCACGCTGCTGACGTACTTCACCAACAGAGAATGGTGGAAAATTATAATGAAGCATAAAATTACGGTCAATAGAATCGTCAAAAATATCTTCAGTACGAACTTCATCTTGACCACCACCAAGCGTCACACTTACTAATGCTTGGGTACGACCACGAGTAAATAATGCTGATCCATGATTATAAGGCAATAACCCGACTTCTGTTGAAATTTTCCTAACTACATCAAATCCACGCATATCGATACGTTCGTTAAGCATAAAACATAAATCAGTAAGCTTAACTTTAAGATGTGTATCAAAAATATATTCTAAAAACGTAGACGAGACTTTAAGCGCTTCAGCCTCAGCTGCATATTGCTGAAAAAAATTTTGCTCAAGAGCACGTCGAGCATCTCCCCGTTGTAACTTATCTACTGAAAATAACGTTTTTAATTTATCTTCAGTAAGATATTCATCAACACGAGATCCCCACAGTTGCCAATCAAATTGATCAACAATTGGCTCTTTTACTATATTCAATTCTTTTTGAATGGTTGTTTGCCATGCCACTTGAGTTTTAATCTTTTCATGCGCCATAAACAACACATCAATAAATTCATGTTCAGAAATTTGTTGTGCTGAGCCCTCTACCATACAGATACCATCTTTAGTACCTGCTACTATAATTTTTGCTTCTGCTTCAAGCGTTTGATTAAACGTAGGACTTACAACCCATGCCCCCTTAATAAGGGCTACCTCAACAGCTCCCACGGGCTCTAAAAATGGTATTTTTGAAATGCATAAAGCAAGTGAACTTGCCACAAGTGCAAGAGTATGTGGCATATGCTCTTTGTCAACTGAATATACCGTTGCTAAAACTTGTAATGCATTAAAATAATTGGCAGGAAATAACGGTCGTACCGCTCGATCTATCAAACGAGCAGTTAATATTTCTTTATCAGAAAACTTACCCTCACGTTTATAGTATCCTCCAGGAATTTTTCCTGCTGCAGCAAATTGCTCACGATAATCAATAGTTAAAGGCAAAAATCCTGGGAACTCAGTAGAAGGTGCCGAAACAACTGTTGATAAGATAACGGTGCCTCCTTGCTGTAACCATGCTGCTCCATCGGCTTGCCCTGCAAATTTGCCTACGGTTAACTCATAGCCAAACTCAGGCAAGTAAAATTTTTTTTCCATTGATCAATCCAACTACATATTTAATATTGTGTGCTATTTACTGCAAGAATACTGTTTATTTCCTAAGCCCAAGACGCTCAACCATATGTCTATATTGTGCTCTATCCTGAGATTCTAAATATCGCAGTAAACGGCGACGACGTCCTACTATTTTTAAAAGGCCTCGCTGTGTACTAAAATCTTTACGATTAATGGTTAAATGAGCAGTAAGTTCTTTAATACGTTCTGTCAAGACTGCTATTTGTATAACGGTAGATCCCGTATCTTGCTCATGCTGCTTAAAGCTATCTATAATCTGTTTTTTATTCATTGAACTGTTCAACCTCATAAAAATATAAATCTATCTGGTAGGCGCGAGCGGATTTGAACCGCTGACCCTTGCTACGTCAAAGCAATGCTCTGCCCCTGAGCTACGCGCCTTTCTGTATATCACTCTGTTGTTTACTATCTTCTAAATATTTACGCCTAAAAGACTTTATACCAGTTCCTGCAGGAATTAATTTCCCTATAATAACATTTTCTTTTAATCCGTAAAGATAATCAATACTTGATTGAATTGCTGCCTCTGCAAGAATACGGGTTGTTTCTTGAAATGAGGCTGCAGAAATAAAACTTTCTGTACCAAGCGAAGCCAGCGTAATACCCATAAGCAATGGCTTTGCAACTGCTACTCGCTTACCTTCTGCTTGTAGAGCAGTATTGACCGTTCTAAAATGAATCCTGTCAACCTTATCTCCAATTAAGAAATTAGTATCACCAGGATCAATAATACGCACTTTACGCATCATTTGACGACAAATAAGCTCAATATGACGGTCATTAATATCTATGCCTTGTAAACGATAAATTTCTTGAATTTCGCTTACTAAGTATTCTTGTAAAGCATCAGGTCCTAAAATGCGAAGAATATCATGTAATATAGGAATACCAGATGTTAGTAAATCTCCAGCACTTACCCGATCACCATTACCAACATTAAGTTGCTTACCACGTGGTATAAAATAATCATAAGATTCTTGTCCATTTACTATAGATATCTTTCGTAATCCTCTATATAAACCACCAAAAACTACTTCACCGTCTATATCGGCAATAATAGCAGGATCCTTTGGCAGACGAGCTTCAAAAAGTTCAGTAATACGAGGTAATCCTCCGGTAATATCTTTAGTACGTGAAACTTCACGCGGCATTTTCACTAACATATCACCTATATATACCTGCTGCCCTTGCTCTACGGTTAAATATGAACCTGTTGGCAAGTAGTAATGAGTCAGTTCTTCACCTGCTGCATCAACAATACTAATAGCAGGCTGGTATTTATCCCCTTTGTGATCAAGTACCATTTTTGTAGAGCGCTGTGTTGCTTCATCAAACCGATCTTGCAATGTCACATTCTCTATTAAATCAACATACTGTATATAGCCTGCTTTATCTGTCAAAATAACTTTATTATTAACATCCCATTCAACAAGCTTAGTTCCTATCTTTACGTGCTCACCATCCTGTACCAAGAGAACAGAGCCATACTCTAAGTCGTGTCGCTGTAACTCCCTACCATCTGGTGAAACTATAATCAGACGAGCCTTACGACTCATAACAACATGTTGATCTTCTCGATTTTTAACTACGTGTATACCTCGCCATTGCACAATACCTTCATATTTTGCTGTATATGACGATTGCTCTGCTAAACTTGCTGTACCTCCAATATGAAACGTTCTCATAGTAAGCTGAGTACCTGGCTCACCAATAGATTGCGCTGCAATAATACCTACTGCTGTGCCTACTTCTACAACTTCACCCTTTGATAGATCCATACCATAACACGCTGAACAAAGACCTCTTTTTGCTTGACACACAAGCACTGAACGTACTGCTATTTTTGTTACCGCAGAGTCGCTTAACGTATCAAGATCATCTTTTCTAATAAGAGTACCTTGCTCAAATAGCAGTTGTCCTGTAACAGGGTCTTTTACATCAAGTGCTACTATACGACCATATATCCGTCCTGCTAATGAATAAATAATGTCTCCTGATTCCTCAAGAGCACTTAGTTCTATATATCCTAATGTTTTACAGTCAACCATAGAAATAACAACATCTTGGGCTACGTCAACTAATTTACGCGTCAAATATCCTGAGTTGGCAGTTTTAAGCGCTGTGTCTGCTTGTCCTTTACGTGCACCATGAGTCGAAATAAAGTATTCAAACACTGATAAGCCATCTTTAAAGTTATTTTTTACCGGAGTCTCCATAATTTCTCCAGAAGGCTTAGACATAAGGCCCCGCATACCTGCAATCTGTTTTACCTGATCTTTGGTTCCTTTAGCTCCTGATTCAAGCATCATAAAAATAGGATTAAAAGCCTTATCTGTTTTGTTTTCATTAAGAAAGACTTCGTGGTCTTGTCGCTCAAGCTCTTTGTACATTTGTTGAGCAACTTCAGCAGTAGATTGACCCCAAATGCTAATAACTTTATTATAACGTTCTCCGTTGGTAATAACGCCATCCATATACAACTGCTCAATTTTTTGTACATCTTTTTCAGCACGTTTTACAATAGCGTTCTTTTTATCAGGCACCAAAAGATCATCGATGGCAAAAGAAATACCACCCATTGTTGAATTATAGAAGCCAAGTTTTTTAATTTTATCTAAGCATGCAACTGTTTGCTCACTACCAAAGCGATAATATACTCTTTCTACCATTTTAGTAAGATCGCTTTTGGTCATTACTTTATTTACCCAATGGAATTCAGACCCTAGTGGTAAAGCGTCGTATAAAAGTACACGTCCTACTGTTGTATCAACTATTTTATTATGAGCTATACGCACTTTAATACGCGTATGCAATGCAACTTGTTTATATTCAAAAGCAGTAATAACCTCTTCTAAGCTAGAAAATAAAATACCCTCGCCTTGTGCATTACAGCGAACTTTAGTCATATAATGCAATCCTAACACCATATCTTGTGTTGGAACTGTTACTGGACGACCATTGGCAGGCGATAAAATATTTTTAATTGAAAGTATAAGTTTATCGCATTCGTTACGTGCTTTTTCACTTAATGGTACGTGCACTGGCATTTGGTCACCATCAAAATCAGCATTATATGCTGTACATACTAATGGGTGAATTTTAATAGCTTTACCATCAACTAAAATAGGATAAAATGCTTGAATACCCAATCTATGCAACGTTGGAGCACGATTTAAAAGTACTGGATGATTTTTTACTACTGCTTCTAAAACATCCCAAACCTCAGCATCTCCTTCTTCAACCATACGTTTTGCAACACGTAAATTAGGTGCTAACTCTCTTTCTAAAAGACCTGCGTATACATGCGATTTAAAAAGCTCAAGAGCCATAATTTTTGGTAACCCACATTGATCCATACGTAATTCTGGATCTACTACAATTACTGAACGACCCGAATAGTCAACACGCTTACCCAATAAATTTTGGCGAAAACGCCCTTGTTTACCACGAAGCATTTCACTTAATGATTTAAGTGGCCTCTTATTTGACCCACGTATAGGCTGTCCTCGACGTCCATTATCAATAAGAGCATCAACAGATTCTTGAAGCATACGCTTTTCATTTTTAATAATTACTGAAGGTGCTTCTATTTCTATAAGACGCTGTAATCTAATATTTCTATTGAGGACACGTCTATAGAGCTCGTTTAAATCAGAACTAGCAAATCTTCCTCCTTCAAGAGGTACTAATGGTCGTAAATTAGGCGGCAATACTGGCAGAACACTAAGAACCATCCAGTCAGGGCGCAATCCTCCTTGCAATAACCCTGAAAAAATTTTAATACGTCGCATTAATTTGTGGCGAACAGCTACTGATGATGTTTTTGAGTATTCATCTTGCAGTTGAGCTATTTCTAGATTTAAATCTATCAATGCTAGTACTTGACGTATCGCCTCCGCTCCAGTTTCACAAGCAAATTCAGTATCTTCAGGATGCAGATCAAGATATTGCTCATAGTCAGCCGTACTTAATAATGTCTTACGAGCATACGGTGATTTACCTTGATGCACTACCATATAAGAATCAAAGTAAATAACCCGCTCAAGGTCTTTTACTGACATATCCATAATTAAGCCAAGATGACTGGGAATTCCTTTAAGATACCAAATATGACAGACCGGTGCTACCAGCTCAATATGTCCCATTCGTTCACGACGTACACGTGACTGAATAACCTCAACACCACATTTCTCACAAGTAATCCCACGATGCTTCATTCGCTTATATTTGCCGCAATTACATTCCCAGTCTTTTACTGGCCCAAAAATACGCGCACAAAACAAGCCATCTCGCTCTGGCTTAAGTGTACGATAGTTAATAGTTTCAATTTTCTTAACTTCACCATAAGAAAGTGATCTAATTTTTTCTGGAGAAGCAAGTCCTATTTTAAATGCATTAAACTGAGTAGTATTAATATACTCTCTAAATCTTGCAAGAATATTACTCACTGACTTCCTCCTTGCCGCTCTTAAAAAGATCTATGCTTAACCCAAGACTTTGCAATTCTTTAATAAGCACATTAAATGACTCAGGTAGCCCAGGTTCAGGAACCTCTTCGCTACGTACTATTGCTTCATATACTTTATGGCGTCCATTTACATCATCAGATTTATAGGTCAACATTTCTTGTAGAGCATATGCAGCTCCATATGCTTCTAATGCCCATACTTCCATTTCACCAAAGCGCTGTCCCCCTAATTGTGGTTTACCACCTAATGGCTGTTGTGTTACCAACGAATATGGACCAACAGAACGAGCATGAAGTTTATCGTCTACCATATGATTAAGTTTCATCATGTAAATAGATCCAACGGTAACTGGCTGCGCAAAATAATCACCAGTACGACCATCAATAAGGTTAAATGTGCCCGAAAGAGATGCATTAACATCATGTAGTAATGGCTGTATATCTTCATGAAACTGAGCGCCATCAAATACAGGTACCTTAAAACAAACTCCATGCTGTGAAACAGCACGTGCAAGTTCGTAGACTCCCTCTTTATGGTGTGTTTTTTCGTATTCTTCAACAAAATTTTTGCCAAAATAATCTGATAAAAAGTTTTTTACCTGATCATAACCAGTAGTTGCTATAAGCTGAGATAATCTTTTACCAAGCTCAGAACCAGCATATCCCAAAATAGTCTCTAAAATTTGTCCTACGTTCATACGTGATGGTACACCAATGGGATTAAGTACTATATCTATCGGTGTTCCATCTTCTAAATGAGGCATATCCTCGCGAGGTACAATAATCGATACCACTCCTTTATTACCATGGCGACCAGCAAGCTTATCACCTACAGAGATTGGGCGTTTCATAGCAATATATACTTTAACCATCTTAATAACGCCCGACGGTAGTGGATCGCCTTTTTTAAGCCTATTAATACGCTCTTCTTTAAGTCCTGTTAAAATACGTATTTGGTTATCTAACAGATTACTTAAATACTCACTATGTTGATTTGTTTCTTTATCTGCTGAACGTAACGCAAGAAGCTCACGCACTGGTAATTCTTGTAATTTTTTAGCATCAAATCGTTCATGAGTAAGCAGTTGTTTAGCAGTTTTTGGAGCAGGAACTTTACCATTTAGTTGACGTGTTACTTTATCTGCTATCATTTTTCCAAGAATTTCAAGATGTGAATTAAAATCAGCATCCAGACGTGCAACTTCAGCAGTTACCACTTCTTTGTATCGCTTATCTTTGCGAATACCACTGCGCGAAAACACTTTTACGTCTATAACAGTACCCTCAACTCCTGGTGGTACACGAAGCGAGGTATCTCGTACTTCTCGTGATTTTTCACCAAAAATAGCACGCAATAATTTTTCTTCAGGAGAATACTGAATATCTCCTTTTAGCGTAACTTTACCTACTAAAATATCACCAGCACGTACACGAGTACCAATGCGCACAATACCGTCTTCATCAAGCCCTGATAGTGCTGTTTCACTAACATTAGGGATATCACGTGTTATTTCTTCAGGACCAAGCTTAGTATCTCGCGCATCAACAACATATTCATCGATATGTACTGATGTTAAGACATCCTCGGCTACAAGACGCTTATTAAGTACAATAGCATCCTCGAAATTATAACCATGCCATGGCATAAAGGCTACCAATAAGTTAGATCCTAATGCAAGCTCACCTTTAAATACTGAAGGGCCATTACTTAATACATGTCCTACTTCTACTCTATCACCAATTCGTACGATAGGAGTTTGATGTATCCATGTACTGTAACTAGAACGCTGAAACTTACGTAAATAATAAACATCAACACCCTGTGAGATCCAGTCGTCAACATTTCTAAACGCTTCTTCATCAACACGAATAATAATTTTTTCAGATGATACATATTCAACAATACCTGGTCGTTTTGCAGTAATAATAGCACCTGAAAAACGCCCTATTTCTTTCTCCATACCTGTACCCACAATTGCAGGTTGCAATCGAATAAGCGGTACAGCTTGACGTTGCATATTAGCACCCATTAAAGCGCGGCTTGCGTCATCATGCTCAAGAAAAGGTATTAATGCTGTAGACACCGATACTAATTGCTTAGGGGATAAATCTACGTAATTAATTTGCTGTGCATCAGCATATAAAAAATTCCCAGCATAACGAGCAAAAATATTATCACCTTTAAGTGCTTTAGTAGCTGGAGAAACTGCATCTGCTTGTGCTATATACTTATCATTTTCTTCAAACGCATCTAAAAAAACAACTTCATCTTGCATTTGAGCATTTTTAACTGGTCTATACGCTGTTTCTATAAAGCCTAAATCATTTACTACAGCATATGTAGCAAGAGAAGAAATAAGACCTACTGTCTGACCCTCAGGTGTTTCAATAGGACAAATACGTCCATAATGTGAAGTATGTACATCTCGAATCTCATACGTTGCCCGATCTTTCATAACTCCGCCTGGCCCTAATGCTGAAAGGCGACGTTTATGAGCAATTTCTGAAAGAGGATTTGTTTGATCCATAAATTGAGAAAGTTGACCAGTGCCAAAAAACTCGCGCAATACTGCAGTAAGAGGTTTTACATTAAGAAAATCTTGAGGCATTAAAGCACCATGCGTTTCCTGCATTCTAAAGCGTTCACGCACAATACGTTCAATACGTAATAAACCAACATATACTTGATTAGTAAGTAATTCTCCTACTAAACGAACGCGACGATTTCCTAAATGATCAATGTCATCAAGTTCTCCTTCGCCTCGTTCACGTAAATTAATTAAATATTTAATAGTTTCAAAAATATCTTCTTTAGTAAGTGCAGTTACGTCTTCTGAAATAGAAAGATTCAGCTTTCTATTCATACGTATTCGACCTACTTTAGTAAGATCGTATAATCTGCTGTCAAATAATTGCCGCTCTAAGCGCTCAAGCACTTCTTTTAAAGACGAACTATCACCTGGATACAATTTTGCATGTATCTCATGAAGAGCATCATCTTGAGTATAACAACGATCTTGAGTTAACGTTAAAGGAATAGTAGGCTGAAGTACATAACCAGATGAAGCAATCACCTGAAACTGTAATCTCTTATGTTTTTTGAACATTTCCAGATGCTCTTCTTGTAGCACGGTGCCTTGTTCTAAAAGCAATTCTCCAGTTTCTGGATCCATACTATCAGCAGCAAGAATTCGATTAAGTAATGCTGATTTACGCACTAAAAGTTGCTCAACACCAGCTTTATGTAATTTTGCTAGTATATCTTTAGTAATACGCTTTGAAATATACGTATTTTCATTTGGTATATCGAGCATATCCTTTTCAATACGCATTCCCAATAAAGAATCGTCTAATTTTTGATAATATATCCCTTTTTCCCAATAAATAGTGTCAAATTTATAGAAAAAAGGAATAATAGCATCACGAGGTACTCCTAATGCCTGCAAAAATGTAGTAACTACTATTTTTTTCTTTTTATCAATACGTACGTATAAGACATCATTGCTGTCAAACTCAAAATCAAGCCATGATCCTCTCATAGGAATAATACGTGCTATATAATAGGGTTTACCACGTACGTCCTTTACTTTTTTTGTTTGAGAAAATACTACACCAGGAGAACGATGTAGTTGACTTACAATAACGCGATCAATACCATTAATTAAAAATGTTCCTACATGGCCTAGTTTAAATTGACCATGCTCTTCGTATAAGTCTGCCATCACAGGAACATCAGCAAAGAAAATATCTTGCTCTTTAATATCACGTACAATGCGTATACCTGCTTGATCCAAATCCCAACTTATAAGCTGTACCTTTACTTTTAAAGGCATTGCAAATGATTGACCACTAGAGCGACATTCATCGAGCGTCATAGGCAATTGTACGGTAACTCGTGACAAGCAATTTGAACACGTTTTATAGCGTGCTGTTTTTTTATGACAAAACGTGCACTCAAGATCGTGACTTAATCGTGAACAGTCAGACTTCTTACATGAGGAACAGCTCCATGTATAGCGATTGACAATTCCCGTCAATTTGCCGCAGGTACATGTCCACGTGCCTAACTCATAGCTTACGTATTCAAGCGACATTTTGTCACTGTATTCAATAGGGAAAACATCCCTAAAGACCTTTTCAAGACCTATTATTTGACGCTCAGAGGGCAAGTAATCAAGCTGAGCAAAATCATTAAACGATCGTGACTGAATCTCAATAAGATTAGGAACGGGAACTATATCTTTAATTTTACCAAAAGACTTACGTATAGTTTCCTTGCCTGTGCGGCTGCTTGACATCAAGCTGCTCCTTATATAACTGTTTTTATATCAAACCATTATCCGCGCACATACACCACTCCCTTTTGCTACACCTTTTATATTAAGAAAGCTTAACTTTAGCTCCTGCTTCCTCGAGCGCTTTCTTAAGCTGCATAGCAGCGTCTTTAGGGATTGCATCATAGAGAACAGCTGGTGTACCTTCAACTTTTGCTTTGGCATCACCAAGTCCCATTATAGCTCCTCCAATTGACACTGAACGAAGTGCTTTAATTGTTTTTACCTTTTCCGGGCCCGGCTCAATAAGCTCTATTTTGTATTCAGATTTTTCTTCTTCTTGTGCAGGCGCTGCTGCCGCCCCCGCCGCTGCTGCAGGTGCTGCTACCGCCATTGCTTGAGCTGAAACACCAAATGTTTCTTCAAGAGCTTTCACTAATTCAGCCAGTTCAAGAACTGTCATAGTACTAATAGCACTTATTAATTGTTCACGTGATAACGTTGCCATAAAGTTATTCCTTAATTATTTAGTAAATGAGAAGGGTAATTATTGCTTTTTTTCACCAATTGCTTTAAGTACGAGTAAAAATTTTATCAAAAGCTGATTAAGCACAATAACAAATTGATTTGTTGGCACTTGTAGTACACCTGCAAGCTGAGCCAAAAGTACTTCACGCGAAGGAAGTGATGCAACAAAGCGTACTTCCTCTTTATTAAGCAATCTAGACTCCATGCATCCTGCAATAATAATTAGCTTTTCGTTTTGTTGAGCAGTATCAACCAAAAGCTTAGCTACTGCAGTAGCTTCTTTATCAGCAAATACTAATGCTACTTGATACTTAAAGTACGGTGCTAAATCAGCTATTCCAGTAATACCTTCAGAAGCAATACGCATTAAACGTGCTTTCGCAACCTGCATTTTACCGCCTTTAGCACGCAATAGCTTGCGTAACACTTGCACTTGCTCAACGTTCATTCCTTGGAACCCAATCAAAAATGATCCTTCTTTTGATAAAAAGTCATCTCGAAGAGTTGTCACCATGCTTTGTTTTTCTTGTCGGTTCATATATAAATACCCTTGCTTTATTTCTTATACTTCGTCAGGGTTAACATGAATACCAACACCCATTGTCGAAGAGAGCGTCATACGTCTAATAAATTTACCTTTAGAAGCAGGCGGTTTAGATGCTGCCAAAGATCGCATAAATGCAACTAAGTTTTCATGAAGCTTAGCTGGCTCAAACGAAACACGCCCAATTGAAAAATGTACAATACCAGATTTATCATTTTTAAAAAATAAACGGCCTTTTTTTAAATCCTGTACAACATCTGCCACATCAAACGTAACGGTTCCCATTTTTTTATTAGGCAATAAACCACGTGGGCCCAATATTTTAGCTACTTTACCTACTAACGTCATCATATCAGGTGTTGCTATAGCGTAATTAAAATCAAGCCACCCACTTTCAATTTTTTCAATAAGATCTTCAGCTCCTACATAATCGGCACCAGCTTTACGAGCAGCATCAGCATAATCACCTTTAGCAAATACTGCTATTTTGACCGGCTTACCATTACCATGAGGGAGAATCACTGAATTACGAACAATTTGATCACCCTTAGAAGGATCAATACCTAAATTAGCATGAACATCAACTGATTCGTCAAATCGAGCATAGGCTAAATCTTTAATTTTTGCCACTCCTTCACGCAGAGAATATACTTTTGCCGTATCAACATTTTCTTGTGCTGCACGGTATTTTTTTCCATGATGTGCCATACTTCACCTAATATTCGACCTATACTACCTGAACGCCCATACTACGAGCAGTACCTATAACAATTTTTTTTGCTTGCTCTAAGTCCATCGCGTTAAGATCAGGCAACTTAATTTTCGCAATCTCTTCAACATCTTTTATTGAAATTTTACCTGCTACATCAATACTTGGTTTTGAAGAACCTTTGGCAATATTGATCTTTTTCTTAATCAGTTCAGAAGTAGGCGGCGTTTTGATAAGAAAATCAAATTTTTTATCAGTATATACTGTTATCACTACAGGAACTGTTTCACCTTTTCTATCGGCAGTTTTAGCATTGAATTGCTTACAGAAGTCCATAATATTAACTCCTTGCTGCCCCAAGGCTGCACCTACAGGAGGAGCCGGGGTTGCCGCGCCTCCCGGTATCTGAAGACGAATCGTTGCTTTAACTTCTTTTGCCATAAACAATTACCTTTATTTAACGTTTTACCTGATCAAAACCTAATTCTACCGGAGTCATTCTACCAAAAATGCTTACCATAACGACAAGACGCTCACCTTCTTTGTCAATTCTATCAATAAGCCCAATAAATCCAGCAAATGGACCTTCTTTAATTTCAACTTCTTTACCAACTTCAAACTCAACCTTATCAGAAGCTACTGCTACCTCGCCTTTCATTTGCGCAAGTACACGTTCTATTTCTTTTTGCGACAAAGCAACCGGCTCTCTGCCTCCTAAAAAACGCAAAACTTTAGGCGCTGTACCAACTAGTTTTATTGTTACCGGCATAGCTTCCATTTGAATAAGTATATATCCTGGAAATAGCTGCTGATCTTGTAAAGCATCAGTATCAGTAAAAAACTGCTTCATTTTTGCAGAAGGAATTAAAACGTCTCCAAAATATTCTTGAAGCTTTTGTTCTTCTATGCGTTTTTTTATATCTGCTACCACTAATTTTTCATATCCAGCATAAACCTGAACGACGTACCAACGTTTCATGTATAACTTGCCCTATTGCTTGATAAGTATTTAGCTTATGCCATACACAAAGACGTAGCGTGCTATTAGTGCAAATACTCTATCAATTAAACCTAAATACAGAGCGAATGCGCATACAATAACTAATACAACAAGCGTAGACCCTATAAATTCGTCAAAACTTGGCCATTCAATACGCGACAGTTCAACTCTTACTTCCCCAAGAAATTGAGCAATATTTTTCATTGCTTTATCCACCTATTTACACTTATATTACTACTCAATTTTTATGGCAGGCCAGGAGGGATTCGAACCCCCAACCCGCAGATTTGGAGTCTGCCGCTCTACCATTAGAGCTACTGGCCTTCATGTACAGCTTATTTTGTCTCTTTGTGAGCCTGATGAGCACGACATCGAGAACAATATTTTTGTAACTTTAGAGAACCAATCGCCCGTTTTTTGGCAACTACCTGCGAATAGTTACGTTCTTTGCACACTTCACACGCTAAATGTGATGTAACGCGATTTTTTGCCATACCAACAACACCCAAACCTTATTAATTATCTTTGCATCCTTTATGGAGCCCGCGACCGGATTTGAACCGGTGACCTCTCCCTTACCAAGGAAGTGCTCTAACCAACTGAGCTACGTGGGCCTTAAGAGCAAAGCTTAAATTATTACTATATAATAATGAAAAAAAGAAAAAAGACAAGCAAAATTTTGACACTATTAGCCTTTATTGGAGCTGGCGACTGGATTTGAACCAGCGACCTGCTGATTACAAATCAGCTGCTCTACCAACTGAGCTACGCCAGCATATCATCTGGAGCGGGAAACGGGACTCGAACCCGCAACCTACAGCTTGGAAGGCTGCCGCTCTACCAATTGAGCTATTCCCGCATTTTACTTATCTGGTGGCGAGAGCAGGATTCGAACCTGCGAAGGCGTAAACCAACGGATTTACAGTCCGCCCCCTTTAGCCACTCGGGAATCTCGCCACATATTTATATATTATAATAATTGTTTTTGTGAATATAATCAACTTTTAATATGCTTGCAACTGCTTTTATAGATTTTTCAGCTCAATCATATAAACACCAGTAATTTTGCATTATTAAGCAAGCCAACATTAATTCCTTTATAAGCTGTAAGCACAAACAAACATGCTATCTTCTCTAATATTTCTTGAATTCAACTCTAACTCACCTCTATTCTGCATTGAGGCTATATTACGCTGAACCTTTAGCCATATAATAACCATAATATATTTATATTATTGCATTTTTTATGTATACATGCTAGAGTACAGCCATTTTAACCGTAGCTAGCATGTATATACATAAGGAGAGCAGCAATGAAGCACTGGCACTAACTCTAGTAATACTTAATCTCTTCTACACCCTATCTCCTAAATCCTATGACGCCTATTTTACCGGCCAGCCAACACCATCTACCTCTGAACACAGACATAACCATACTTGTACTGAGCTACGGGGTATGCTTGCTGATATGCGCGCATAGCAAGAGTATCAGCGCTACCTTACCTATATACGCAACCAAGAGATCTTGCTCTCGTCATATCCTACGCAAGAAGAAATAAATTATTTTATAGCTACCGGTAAACTTCCTGAACGTGTAGTACAGCAAGAAGCAGAGAAAGCGCGGCAACAAGAATACAAGTATTTACAAAACACCAAAGGGTTTAACAACCCTTCTGTTGACCTTACCGATTACGAGCTTACCTGCGGTAACATGTATACTGAGCGTGACTTTACCTGTCTATTTGGAGCGCCAACGCAAGATCTGCTTTATACCTCTGACTATGCAGCTGTACGTAAGCGCATGCTTGCACAGTTTAATTATTATCAGTTTCCAGCATTTCAGCAACTTATTGCTATGTTTCCTGAGTTTAGTATAACCATGCAAACTTTGCTTAAGCATGTACACAACGATCAGACATATCATGATAAACTTGCAGAAATAGAAGGACCCTCACAAGCAGTGCTTACTACTGTCAAGCAATCAATACGTAGCATTTTTACCGGCAAGCGTGAAAGACACTATGTCTGCAATACTATTAAAGAGCTCGCGCACAAACTACCGCCATCGGTGTATAGCTTTTCATCGCAAACTTACCGTAGACTTGAGCATGCTGGTATTAATCCTAATAACGTAAGTACGTGCGTAGGCAACGAGCAGCAGCATCAGCTTCACAGCAAAATTATCACGTTATTTAATCAAGCAGCAACTCTCTCTAATACTACCCAGCACCAATTACCTAATGCTTTAATAACCAGCTCATTGCAGTTTGGTGAACATGCACATCATGCCAATACTATAGGACAGGTTGAGCAGGGCTATAAATTACTCGAACTTGGACAGCGCTGCCTCGATCTCGCGCAAGCATACATCCAAGGCTTTATAGATAGCAGCATAAAGCCCTTGGTAAATATCGTCATGCACCCTATCGAGACCATTACCCATGTCGGTTCACTCTTATCTAAAGTAATCGATGGTATTGCAAGTCTACGTGAGCCTATACGTGACGCTTGTATACTCGGTATACCTCAAGAATACCATACTGCTGAGCTTGATATACTACAAAAACAAGCTCATGAACGTTTGCAAAAGACTTTACGTACTGCTACCGATCAGTGTGCTCTTATTTATAATAATCTGCTTACTGCTGCATCGCAAGCTTCAAGCCCTGATTGGGCTTATTTTGCTGGTCAATGTACTGGTTTACTATTGCTTTTCGATGGACCATTACCCAAAGTATTTGATGCTTCACAGATAAAGACGGCTGCACAGAAAGCAATAAGCTTTATTGAAAAGGCTGGTGATGATATAGAGATCGCTCTTGCTCTTGCAGATGCTGGCGTGACACCTGCTAAAGTAGAGCGCTTAGTTGAAGTTGCTACTGCTGTCGAGAAAGTAACGCATACAACAGCTCCCGTTAAAACTATAGAAAAGACAGCTTCTCAGAGTAAAGCACTTAAGAATCTTACTAAAGCGTGTAGCAAACCATCACAGCAAGCTCCTCCCATAAAAGCTATAGCTAGTACGTCTTTAATCCACAAGTGTGAGCACTATATACAGCATGGCAAAGAGATATTACCTACTTTTAAAAACGATCAATACCAAGAGTTCTTAACGCATAGCTTGCATGATTTTCTTGGCTATATACATAGTGCTGACAGTAATGCTATTAAAGCTTTTAACGAAAAGGATATTACTAACTCTATTAAATATATATTTTCCAAGCACCATATAGGATCAGGTATTCTACAACTTGGTAGAACAAAACCAGAGATTTTTGATAAAGTAGTTAGTATTATAAAAGATATTGATAAGCAAAATATATTTAATAGAGCAGGATCATCTCAAATACATATATTTATTGATAACAAATTAATCACTATACGGTTATTTATTCAAGATAACCAACTTCTTTCAGTAAACTGCTTTACTAAAAAATCGAATCGTGAATTAGGAACAATGATAGAGTATATTATACCATGACCAAAGAGCAGCTACTAATTACTGTCAATAAATTACAAAAAGATTTATATCAAGAGTATCATCAAAAGAATAATAACAATAATAGAGAGGGAGATATTGCAGAGCATATTGAAGCATATATAGAAACATACCTTCAAGAACATCCTTATGATAGCGAAATACAAATACGCTTTGCTCTATTCTTAAATTACCCACCCCTCGTTCATACTCTTAAATCAATAAATGTTTTACGCAATGTAATAAACTATGACAGTAATAATGCTATTGCTCTATTAGCGCTAGCCTATATTAAAAGTCGTTGCTATTATGGTGTTGATAACAGTCTTAGACAACAGTTAGCTGCTTGTCAGACTGATGATAATGAGATTAAATCTATGCTTGCATTAGCTCAATCATGGCACTACAGAAATAAAGATAAGGAAGGTGAATTATTATTAATCATTTCTATTCAGCTATGTAACACCCATGTTTCTAATTATGAAGAACTTACACAATTATATATTAGGACAAACCGAATATGTGCAGGAAGAGCACTAGCACAAAAGGGGCTTTATAACGTTCGCCATATCTACTACGATAACGATTGCTATGAGCCTATCTTTAAAGAGCTATGCACTATTGAACATTTTATTAACGAGAATGTAAAAGGTATCTTTGTAATCAAGCCTAATTTTGAAACACTGGTAAATCTTGCATGCCTACAAGTCATATCTTAACTGATATTGAAGCCCATATATGAAGAATACCTTCAAGAACACCCTTATGGCAGCGGAATACAAAATGGGTTCGATATATATGCCAATATTTTACAGCATTTTCTTATAAAACTTTTAATCTCTCTATAGTATATGGTATTCTTTACTCTATAGTTGTTATATATCTTTAATAAATAAAAATAATATTATCATGTATACCTACACTATTATTCTCACTTTTTCTTTATTCTTTTGTTTAGGCGCTATGGATCAAAATCCAACTCCTCTTTCTTCTCAACTACTAGTGACACCAACCAATTAGAAAGATATTTCATTTTAGGGTTATATCACTATCAGCACCAGAATTATATTGCTGCGTATAATTATCTACATCTCTATTTACACGATAATCAGGCTGATTTTAATGTATCACAACTAGAAAAAGTACAAGAAATTATGAATGAAATAAATCAGCGAAAAGCAAAACCTGAGACCATACAACAACACCTTAGTAACCCCAAAAATGCTATTATTGAAGAATATATTCCTGCCTCTCTTACTCAACTTGAAGGAAACAAAAATTCTTAAGAGCATCAGTAATTACTGCCCCTTTTACTTGAATACCTATTGCACTTATTAATAATTGCTATATAAATATCCATAGATTAATTACTAGACTGCTTATGTGGAGGTATTATGGCTACACATTATATTTTTCTTTTTTTTAGCTGCATTTTTTCTTCTATGTTATATAGTATCCCTCAAATACAATCTTTAAAATGGGGAGAAATAAAAATACAGCATGATGATGGGTCTATTCGAACATATAATGATTGTAAAATTATACCCAGTGGTTCGTGCTATTGGGACTGGAGGTTAACTAATACCCATCATGTTCCCGGAGTCCAAATAGCTGACGTTCAAGATTTACCTGATGATATTGAGATTATTATTCTTTCAACAGGTATGCATCAAGTATTACGCGTACAAGAAAATACAATAAACTATTTGCAAAAAATGGGTAAACAGGTATACATAGCACAAACAGAAAAAGCAGTAGAATTATATATACGCTATACAAAGGCTGGTAAAAGAGTAGCAGCACTTATCCACACAACCTGTTAATTATTTTCACTAGTTATGATTACAGTACGTTTATCCAATTCAGCATATTCAAGAGAGATACTGCATACGTTATGAGTTAAAAGCGGTTCAATAAGTGCTGGCCATTCAATAAGCACTAACGTATTAGGTTGATAGAGATACTCCTGAAATCCAGCGCCTATAAAATCATCTAAAGATTTGATACGGTACAGATCAAAATGATATACCTGCATACCACTAGGAAGACTATACGTATTGACATAAGTAAAGGTAGGACTTGAAATAACATCATGCACACCGAGCATGCGTAAAAGCGCTCTTATTAACGTTGTCTTACCTACCCCTAATGCTCCTGTAAACGTTATAATAGAGCAAGATGGCAAACAATTTAAGATACAACATACTACTGTATTAAGCTCATTTTCGGCATATGTAATATTTGTTATCATACATTCTATATTGCTATAGTAATTAAGTTCTTGTGTATATACTGTACGTCAAAAAACAGTATAAATCTATGTCTTGTAAATTATTTTTAAAGGTTGCTCAATAAAGATTATTACTAGTTTTGCATTAAAGTTTTTTAATTTTTTTCAGCAGCGTACGCTCCTTGCGAGATAATGCATGCTTTTTATCTTTACCATTAATCTCATTAGTATTAGCATCATTCCGTTTAAGAGGAACTTTTGTACTGCCCTCAATCATAAGAGCATCAAGCTCAGGGGTAGTATCATGTGCTAATTTTTGTATCTTTTGGTCTACTTTTACTGGTTTACGTATCTGCATCTCTTGTTCTTGTAAAAGAGCATAAAATACTTCTGCATCAAGAGATGATATGCCATAGCTTGCAACATATTTATTTAAAAAGCGATCTGAAGATATAAGCAATACGTCTTGACCTTGTATAGTACGCATATATTGTTTTATATAATCATCAGCAGTTTGAAATTTACCTGAAAATATAACCAATACCCGCTCATATTGTGTGCGTTCAGGATAGGTACTTGTTCCACCATCAAAGACAATAACAATAGTATGGCCCTTACGATGCGCATATATAGTAAGCTTATGTATAAATTCTTTACGGTTAGCTTCAGAAATAAAAGGATGTTTAGAAACATTTTTAAGCACGTTATAGCCATCAATTACAATAATCATAGAGTGTAAACGTGCCCTTATGCCTTAACAATTGATTAATAGATAATTATTTACTATTCTAGAGATAAGTGTAGCATAAAAGAAAGATAATAATAAAGGTTTACTAAGGACACGTATGTCTCAGCTTATCGCAATGCGTCAACGAATTCGTGCTATAGAAACAATACAAAAAATTACTCATGCTATGCAGCTTATTTCTATGTCAGCTCACTCACGTCTTCGTCATAAAAAAGTATTTATAGAACAATATAAAGACGCAATTGCACGTGTTTGGTGTAACGTACATGTATGTGTATCCCCTAATGTTACTCATACAATTTTTACACGCTTAAATCCGCCTACGGATATTTCTAATCGTTCTCTTATTATTGTCATTGGTTCTCAAAAAGGTCTTGTAGGAAACTTTAATACTAATATTGTACGTTTTTTTGAAAAAGAACATGGTTCTCTTACTTCTACTACACATCTTATTACTATTGGTAAGCAAATTACTCAGTATTTTGCTCATCGCGGTATAGCACCATATCATATATATAACGAGCTTAATGCTCAAAACTTTGTAACTATTGCAACAGCACTAACCTCGCTTATACTCACTGGCCCTGAAATTTATACAACAGTTACTGTGTATGCAAACGTTCAAAAATCATTTTTTGTACAACAGCAACAAATAATTTCTCTTATTCCTTATGCTGAGCAGGCACAAACAGCACCAAAATGTAAAACAGACTGCACCAGTGAATATTTATGGGCACAAAGGCCAGAAGAAATACTTGCTTTTATTAGTAGTTTAAGTATTAATGCCAAGCTAGTCGATATTCTCTTTAATTCTCTTCTTGCAGAACAGGCAGCTCGCTTTATATTTATGGATAATTCTACTCGAAGTGCTCAAAATCTATTAAACCAAATGAAGCTTGATTATAATAAACGTCGTCAAGCTAAAATTACACTTGAACTTACTGATTTAACAGCAAGCATGACACAAAGTTAAATCGTATACTTTACGATCTTCTCTTGCAATTAGTTGGTGACCCTTTAAAATTAAGCCACAAGCAAGCATCACTATCAGTCGTTTATACTCTCAGATGCTGAAGGAGTTCTTTATGATCATTAATTATAAATATTTTCCATATTTTTTGTTTTTTCTTTTACCACTACACACTTCTTCAGTACATTGCTTTTCTTCCGATGCCGCTCAAGATTATTTACAATCATTAGCATCTTCTTTACCTGATACTAATACAGCTCATGTGCGTTCGCTTTCTGGTTTTTCTTTAAGCGAAAAACGTATACATGAAATACTTTTTGCTCTTCAATCAGAGCTTTTGTATAATTCATCTGTAGCATCTCCTCACTATACTAATATGATACGTGATCTTGAGGTCTATAAAGGTATAGGAAGATCTTCTGAAAATTTTATTAAACATATTGATCATACTAAGACCGCTTTAGGTAAACACTATCTTGTAACTCATTTTACCAATCCCTACAATGACACTCACAATCAAGAACAAGCACTATTTCACGCAGGCATTAAAGCTCTTGTCTATTCTCCAACATTGTACAACGATATACGTACAAGCCTTATAGAGTTTCATAAGCATGAAAATATTCTTTTTGCTTTTTTTGATGAGCAGAGCGCTGCAGTTAATTCTAAGTTATTACAGCGTCTATACTTTAGCTTAGGATGGTTTAAACATCTTAATCAAAATAAATATGCTCTCGACTGCCTACATGCTATTAATACACTTAGTATTGCTATGCGCCTTTTTCCTGTAGGGTTTATTGGCAACAATATTATGCAAGCCTATGCAGGAGCTTTTCAAGATTATAAAGATGGTATAAGCCCTCGTATTACTCTTCAAACTGCTATTACTCATGGCTTAAAACACGGTATACTCAATGGCTTTCACCCCTATCCATTTAAGCTTAAGGCATTTGCTCATCAGTCAAATAATAAAAGTCTTTCCCATGCTACACCACTTCCCATTTCATTAGGTGATTTTTTCTATCAAATTGATCATACGTTCTTTCCTGAGCATAACCGCTGGTTCCGGAATGGGATTAAAGCATATCTTGCAATCTATCATTATTTAAACATATGGCAATATTTCTATGGTGCACGTCTTGCCTGGGATGAGGCACGACTTTCGCATGAACTTATTACCTATTTATATAGCCAATTACACTCTATTGGTACGCTTATTACCCTAGCTCAAAAGATCACTGCATGCATTGCAGATCAACCACTTTTATGTCAAACACAGGCATATAAGCATCTTATTAAGTTTACCCATAAGACTATTTCGCCTGATTTACTCCATATAATTAACAGTCTTTTTTCCTCTTCATGCACTACAGCACCAGCACATATATCACGAGTTGGCACAATCTTGGCAACTTATCAAAAATTTCAAACAGTAAAGCATGAACTACTTAATATTTTATCTGTAGGCATCGGTGAACTGGATGCTATGGCTGCTATGACTGAACTTTATACTACCTCCTATCATCAGAATGCTCAATATTGTTTTGTAGAGTTTATAGAACGCAAGCAACCCTATATTTATTTCAAGGATTCTTGGAATCCTTTTATTTCTCCGGATAAAGCAGTTTCTAATACTATTACTTTAGGTAATGATACCCATGGCTATCACATGATTATAACAGGCGCAAACACAGGCGGTAAATCAACTATTGCCCAAAGCATAGCTCTTAATATACTGCTTGCTAACTTTGCTGGTATAGCTGCAGCTAAGAGTGCTACTATCACAAAATTTAGCCATATATTCACGTACTATCATATTACTGCAGATATTTCTCAAGGAGCCTCACTATTTTATGCGTCAATAGCACGCTTACGAGAAATTACTGAAGCACTCAAAAAAACACGTTCTCATGAATTTGCTCTAATATTACTTGATGAGCCTGTTCGCGGTACAACACCAGAAAAAGAAGAACGTATTGCACGTAATCATATGCTGCAGCTTATTGCGTACTCTAACAGTATGCTTATAACTACTACTCATCTTCATGGTCTTACCCATCTTGAAGATACAACTCAAGGCGCATTTGTAAATTACCATGTTGATGCATTTATACATGATTCACCAGCTGGTAAAAGTATAATGAGACCTTTTAAACTTGAGCGTGGCGCTTCACAACAAAACATTGCCCTTGATCTTATAGATATTGAAAACCAAAAATATCAGCTTAATGATTATGTACCCACGGATGAGTAGATGCTTGACGATACGTACTTTCAGATGCAGCAGTTACCAGTCCCATTTTCGCTCCTAATATCCCTAATTTTTGAGAAAAATGATGATAACCACGCTCAAGATGATGAATACCACTTAGTGTCGTACTACCCGTTGCTGCTAAACCAGCTAGTACTAATGCACAAGCAGCTCGAATATCCGAAGCTATTACTTGAGTGCCATAGAGCTCTTCAACACCATTAATAACTGCAGTAGTACCATCTATAGTAATTTGGGCACCCATTTTCTGTAGCTCTCGTACATGTAATAACCTGTTTTCAAATACTGTTTCTTGTATAACGCTCGTACCAGACGCAAGACACTGAGCAACCATCATAGGTGCTTGTAAATCAGTAGGAAATCCAGGATAGGGTGCTGTCCTAAACGATACTGCCTTTGGTGTAGCTGTAGCATGTAGCCAAATACCTTTCCCTTCAGGACCATACGTAATATAGTGTCCCATCTCTTCCAGTTTTGCTAAAAAAACATCTAACACATGAGCATCAGCTTCTGGTAAATGGAGAGATCCTCCCGTTATTGCTACCGCAAGCAATAGGGAACCAGCTTCAAGCCGATCAACCATAATGCGGTGTTCAATAGGACGTAATGGTATCCCACCATGAATTTCAAGTATAGCTGGTGGCACTATACTAATTCGAGCACCCATACGTTGTAAAACTGCTATAAGATCAAATACTTCAGGCTCGAGTGCTGCATTAATAATCTGAGTTACGCCTTGTGCACCAAGTGCAGCCATTACAATATTTTCAGTAGCTCCCACACTTGGATACTCAAGTACAATACGAGCAGGCTGTATTTGATGGGAAACTGTAGCACTTAAAAAATCACCAATGATATCAATAGAAGCGCCCATACGCGCAAAAGCTTTAAGATGAAAATCAATAGGGCGTGTACCTAATAAACACCCGCCAGGTAAAGCAACTTCTGCTTTTTGAAAACGTGCAAGCAAAGGCCCCATAACTAAAATAGATGCACGCATTTTTTTCATAATTTCCGGTGAAACACTATATTTATTTAATGACGTCGTATCGATCTCAAGTGTTTGTGTTTCTTCATTAAAAGATACATAGGCCCCCAGGCTTTCTAGCAGCTTAATCATCTGTATAACATCAGTTGACCGAGGCACATTGCTAAGTCGTGAAACACCAGAAGTTAAAATAAGTGACGCCATAATTACGAGTACTGCATTTTTAGCACCACTTAATTCTATTTGTCCGTTAAGTCCTAAAGATTGTTCAATACGAATATAATCAGTTGTCATAGATACTCTCTGTCCCTATTTAGTATTATTTTTATATATTTAGTATACTTTTTCTTTTTAGTTTGTCTCAAAAACCTAACTTGTATCTCTCGACAAGCTATATTATTATAGTAACAAATTAAGATACAATAATTTATTTATATAAGCTGTATCTCTATGATCCAAATATTTTTTGTTTTTGGGCTGCTGGCAAGTGCTATCACTGCTAATAAGTTTATACTTTATTCTTTTCCTCCAGTGCTTTTTGCAGGAATTCGTATGACCGTATCGGGAATACTTCTGCTTACATATGCACTCTTGAGTACATCAGCGCATTTAAAAATACTGTATATTAAACGTGATTTTATAAAAATAGTATTTATTGCATTGCTCACCATGTATATAACACCCATTTGTAAAGCTTATGCACTTAAATATTTGCTTTCATCTAAAGCATCATTATTTGGCACGCTCGATCCTTTGCTTACTGCCCTTTATAGCTATATTTTATTTAACGAAAAACTTACTTTACCTAAAATAGGAGGACTATTACTTGGTGTTATTGGGGTCCTGGTACTGCTGCTTTCAACATCGCCTCTTGAAGAAACTATTGGAACATTAAGTATATTTTCTTACCCTGAGCTTGCTGCCATTGGTGCTGTTGCTGTAAGCCGTTATGGCTGGCTTATGGTCCAGACTATGCTTAAAAAAGAATTATACGCTCCTGTAGAATTAAATGGCTTACTTATGTTACTTGGTGGCTGTTGTGCTTTAATAACGTCATATATAGCTGGCGATTTTTCCCAGGTTACTTTTAAACATACAAGCACTTTCTATGGTGCCTTAGCGTATACTATTATTGTAGGCAATATTATAGCCTATACTATTTATGCATCACTTTTGAAAAGATATAGTGCTACTTTAGTAGCGTTGTCAGGTTTTTCAGTACCTCTTTTTGTTGCTCTCTATGGCTACTTATTTCTTAATGAGTCGTTACATTTCAGTTTTTTTATTGCTCTTGGTTTTATTTTTATGGGCGTACTTGTTTTTTATCGTCAAGAGTATAGGAAAAGCACAGCTTAAAAGCCATAGCTTTCCTACAGTATTTTAAGTATGTTTTACCAGGTGTTTTAACGAAATAGCTCTTCTTTGAGAATTATAGTTTACATAGGTTCTTCTGGTACATTCATTCAATAGCGCTATCCAATGCGGTTGATATAATACATCAATCATCAAGTATTAATAGCTCACAATTGCATATTAAATCCTTCAAAAAAGAAGTACTACATTTTCTTCTCTCCTAAAGCTTTCATTTTTAAAACCTTGGTATAATTAATTAGAGCTTGTCTTAATACTAATTAAGTATGAGTAGAACTTGGGGCGCCTATTTCTGTATGTACTAGATTGCCATTTTTATCAAAAATGGTCCACCAACTACCTGCTGTTATCAGTCCACTTGTAAAGGCGGCATTTTTAGGCGCAGCATCTTTGCACATGGTAGCTGCATCATGAGTATCGCATGCCCAGCAACCATATAAACCATGGGGCGCCCCCCAGCAAGTTCCAGTAGTTTGATCAAGAGTTATTAAGCTAGTTTGATCGCTATTATCACCATAACCACATTTAATATGACCATCAGGGCATACCGAGTTTAGTGATACTATAAAAGTTGTTCCTACCAATATAAGCAATAAGATTTTCTTCATTATTATTAAGTCTTTTATTTTAAAATCTAATAAATAAATTTAAAATAATTATAATATTTTGAATAATAAAGTTACAATAAATCATTTAATATTTGAAAACTATAGTATATACTCTATAATATAAATAAAAAGGAGATTAGATATGAAAAAAATTATTATTTTTCTATTATTTGGATTAAGCTATAGTATTCACTTTAATTCTCTTGATGCAGTAAGATGCTTATGTGTTGGTAGTAATGGTAAGCAATGGCATACTGAATCTCCCAGTTGCGATGCAGATCACTGCCAATTCAACTGTATTTTTAACTATAAAGGTAAGCCAACCAGTACTCTTACAATAACAAGTTATAAATGCCCAGCATAAGTCTCAATAAGATAAATATTTATATTTTGCAAATTAGAGAATATTATCTATGAAAAGTTTTTATATTTCTATAGCAATAGTCTGCAGCATATATACTAGTTATTTTAGTGCCCTTGATGCTTGGACCTATCACTGCTTATGTTATGGTGCTAACGGCCAACAATGGAAAGCTGGTACAGAAACATGTAGTACATGTCCTTCACAATGCTGGCTTAATTATTCAGGTAAGCCATTCAGTGCTCCTAAAGTAATAAATTATAAGTGTCCAGTATAATTATTACTTAGAGAACTATTTTTACTTTCGTATAGAATGCTCATACATTAACCCCTTTTTGAGGGTATAATCTGTGTAACTCTTTCTAATACATGAGAACGGTCTAAAACTGCAATACATGTATAGTTTTGCACATGTATATTATGCCAAATCTGTTGTTCAGTAGCGCGCACTTGATATATCATATCATCAAGTACTAATAATTCAGGATTGCGTACAATTATAGCTTGTCCTTAATAGTATTAAGTATTAGGAGTACTTATACTGGAACTATTGCTGTAGATGTTAGATTACCACTCGAATCAAATTCAGTACCCCAACCAAGTGCTTGTACATACCCATCCTCACCTCCAGATACATACTGTGGTGCTTTAATTACAGCGTTTTTGCATTGGGTACTTGCAGAATGAGTATCGCATGCCCAACAACCATATAGACCATGTGGTGCACCCCCGCAAGTTCCAGTAGTCTGAGCAAGAATTAGATTTTGATTATTTTTGTCTTTATCCGTGTAATAACAAGTAATGTGACCATTAGGACATGCAGCTGTAATTGGTAACAGTAAAAAAATGCTTACCATAAATAAAAAAGAAAGTAAGATAATTCTCATAGTTCTCTCCTCATATACGTTTTTAGTAAACTCTCTCAAATTTATTTTCAAATAGGATCAGTATGGATTATATTTCCATTAGCATCAATATCAGTAGTCCAAGAAGCAAATGCTCCTGAAGCACGGACTTCTGTATGATTGTAAGATTTGAAATTTTGTGCAGAAGAAACAGCATGTTTGCATAAGATAGTTACAGCCTGAGGATTACATGTCCAACAGCCATATAAACCATGAGGGGCACTCCAGCAAGTACCAACTGATTGACTGATATCATACTCTTGGGAAACTTCGTCTTTATCAAAATAGTAACACCTAATCCAACCACTACTGTCAGGACATGCTAACTTTAGTGAGACTATAAAGGTTACTCCTACCCCTATAAGCAATAAAATTTTCTTCATACTAATTCCTTAATTTTTTATTATTTTTAATAATAGCAACAAATATATTTAAAAAAATTCAATACTATTCTAAAGAAAATGTTATTAGATACAAAAGTTATTTATTTTTATAGCAATATTTTGCGGCACGTATACAACTTATTTTAGTGCCCTTACTCGCTGATAGTTCTAAATGTCTAGCATAACGTATAAAGTAGATTACTTATGTTACTTTTTGCACACGATGCTCGTGAATTAACCCTTCTTTAAGGGTTATAATTTGGGTAGCTTTTTCTAGTACATGAGAACGGTCTGAAACTGCAATACACGTATAGTTTTGCACATGTATATTATGCCAGATCTGTTTTTCGGTAGCGCTGTCTAACGCACTTGATATGTCATCAAGTACTAATAATTCAGGAGTACGTACGAGCATACGTGCAATTGCCGTACGTTGTACCTGACCTCCGGATAATTGTACACCATTAGGTCCTACACGCGTATTAAGCCCTTCAGGAAGAAACGCTATATCTTCTTCTAATAACGCAAGATGTAAAGCATTGGTAAAATTAGTTGTGTCTTCAGGAAGTCCCATAAGAATATTTTCTTTAAGTGTTGCTGAAAAAAGTTGTGGTACTTGAGAAGTATAGGCAGCGTGCGGTGGTATAAAAAAATTAGCAGACTCTGCTATATAAGTACTATTCCAAAATATATTACCTTTTTGTTTTGGTAATAACCCTAATAGAGTTCTCAGTAAAGTAGTTTTACCAGCACTCATAGGTCCAGTAATAACAAGAAGCTCTCCGCGCATAAGTGTAAAGCTTATATCACGTATACCATTATCTGAATGAGGATATACAAAGGTTAATTGAGAAACACGTAAACACTCTAGTGGTATATAGCGTGGAGTAGAAGTGTCTAATGGCGTAACTTGCACTATTTTGTACTCAGGTGTTCCTGGAATTAATGTATGCATACGCTTACGTGATACATCTACCTGTACATACCGCGTAAACGAAATCCCGGTATAATAGGTAAATTCTGTTAAATAGGGCAAATATGCCATAAATAGAGAAAAATCACCCACAGTAAAAGTACCTTGAGCAATAGCATGTGCGGCAAGTAATAAGACAATGCCGGTTGCACTATACAATGTATTTCTATAGACTGCTTCAAGCAGTTTATCAAATAATAAATCTTTAAGTGCTTCTCGCATACGAATAGTATTTAAATAACTAATATGCTGCCCAACTGCTTGTTCTTTACCTGCTAGCTGAATTGCTTGTACTGCGCTAAACGTCTCTCCAAGAGCATCTGTTACCTGCTCACTAGCTTGACGATGCTGAGTGCGATAGTTTTCAAGGCGAGCACTTGCTGCTTTAGTCATAATAATTACTATTACTATTGGGACAAGCACCCCAATAGTAATTAACGCATTAATAGAAAACATAATACCAATAGCAATTATTGCAAAAAGAGCATACGAGAGCAGGTCACTTGGCCAATGAATATAGTCAGCAATATAATCTATATCATCACGCAGTATACTCAAAGCTTGTCCCGACGAATAGGGCAGTGCAATAGCACCAGGCCGCCTATAGAGTTCTCGCACTAAATTAATCTGAAGTAGTCCCGAGCATATATACTGTATACTTGTACGCAAGCGTGCAATTACCATATCAAAGGGAATATGCACTAGTACTGCTGCTATCCATGCACTAAGTAATATCAATAGTAATGTCAATGGTGTCGTAGGTAGAGTAATAGCATTAAAAAAACGACGCAAAATAAGCCCTGGTAGCAATAAAAATAAATCAAATATAAGACGTACACAAAAATGAGCCGCTGATAAACGCGCACGATACCACATAAGATGCTGAATAAATCGCCATAATCTCATGCAAGCACCTGCTCATTATGTTGCTTAAGAAGCTGGGCAATAATTGAAACATTACTGTTAAGCAGCTCCTCACGTTGTCCATATTCAACAATCGTACCTTGATCAAGCAACATAAGATAATCAACATGAAGCAGAGTACTTAAACGGTGTGCAATAATAATACCAGTTCGATATGACATAAGCGTGCTTGTAGCCTGCTGGAGCAATTGCTCAGTAGTACGATCAAGCCGTGATGAAGCTTCATCGAGTATAGCAAGGCTAGGATTTTTTAAAAATATACGAATAAATGCCAAAAGTTGAGCCTCGCCTGCAGATAGGCCATGCCCTGATGGAGATAGATACGTATCAAGTCCTTGAGGAAATCGTAAATACCATTTTTGTAAGTTAAGCGTGTGAATAATATGTAACAAAACAGTATCATCAATACTCGTATCAAAAAATGTTAAATTATCTCGTACTGTACCATGAAATAAATGCACGTCTTGTGGAACCATCCCTATTTTTTCACGTATGCGAGAAAGTTTAAACTGATGCATGGGATAATTATTTAATAACACTATGCCTGAAGTTGGATCGTAAAAGCGCGTAAGTAACCGCACAAGAGTACTTTTACCACTACCCGTTCGTCCTATAAGACCAAGGGTCTTTCCTGCAGGTAATTCAAATGAAATCCCTTTAAGTACCGGTGTTGTATCTTTATAGGTAAAGAAGACATCTTTACAAGTAACTGTTATCGGACCAGCCAATAAAGCAATCGGTAAACAAGAAGAACTAGCACATTCAGGCACGTTACTATATCTAGTCAAGAGCTCACCGATACGGTACATACTGGCGATTGTTTTTTGTAATTCACCTGCTTCTTGCCCAAGCTGCCATATAGGATAATACAGCAGTTCAACATAATATAAAATAATATATACTGTTCCCAGCGTAAGTACGTGTTCTTTATAAAAATAGGTAGCAAGACCTAGCCCTATACCAGTACCTATAATCAAAATACCAGCACTTAAAAGATATACTATACTAGAAAGCAATTGTGCTCCGCGTTCAGCATATACCCGGCGGAAAATAAGCGTTTGTAGAATAGTAACTATATATGCTACTGCGCCCAGTGATTTAACTTCTTCTATACGTCCTAGTTGCTCTTCTAAAAATTCAAAAAGAGTTGCACTTACTTGCCGTGCTGTATGCCAACGTCGTAATGCATAAGGCCTCACCACATTAAGTACTAGCAGAGCTCCTAGTATACAAATACCGACACAGATACCTATAGTACTATGTTGGTAAATAAGCACTATAAAAACACCTAAAAATAATAGTATATTACCAACTATATTTAAAAAAAAATGAGAAAAGAAACGAGCAATAGCAGTAATGTCTCCATCAATTCGCTCAATAAGTATACCAGGCGTATACTGTTGATGAAATGACATATCTAATGCAAGACAATGAACAACAAGATCAGAGCGCATCCTATTAGTCGCTCTCCAACCAATTGCACTACTTACATACGTTGCAAGCAACACTATTGCCTGTTGGGTAAAAGCAAGTATAAGAAATATTCCTGCTAAATATACAAAGTATCCCCAGGGCTGATGCTGTTGCAAAGCATCTAAAAAAAGCCGAATAATATGAGGAATGCTTAGCTGCACAGTAACGCTTACCATAACACAAGCTATAATTCCCATAAGATGCTTGGTGTATGGCTTAAGATAACGTTTAAATATGCTCCAATGCGCATTCATGCTTCAAGACAATAACAAGAAGCAGGCAACAACGGAAAGTATATGTACTCTAAAAAAAACCAAGAATAGAAAGAAGAAAAAGTACCAAGAAAATGCCAAATAAAATTTGTGCAATACGGGAAGCACCTCGGTACACGCCACTAAAACCGAAAAATCCAGCTATAAGAGCAATTACCAAGAATAAAAGTGACCATTGCAACAACATACTAACTCCTTTTTTTACTATAAAACCCCTGTTGCTTTATACAACAGGGGAATTTGATTATCGATTATTGCGCCAACCACCCATATGGTTGTTATCACGACGCGGAGGTCTATCTGAAGACATACGTGGGCGCGCTGGACGTCCACCTTCTTCTTTAGGACGTGCTTCGTTAACCTTTATGCGCTGTCCATCTATTTCTTTACCATTTAAACTACTAATTGCTTGCTGTGCTTCATGTGCCGAAGGCATTTCAACAAAAGCAAAGCCGCGCAATGCACCAGTAAACTTATCTTTAATCATAGTAACTGAGGCCACGTGACCAAAACCTTCAAAAAGTTCTCTAAGTCTTTCTTCACTTACTGTGTGTGGTAAATTACCTGCGTAAATATTCATTATAATAATTCACTCATTCTAAAAAATTATTCTATCAATCATTCTATTTTTAAGTATTTGGTTCTTTAATCTATCGTGCCAAGTGACCTTTCTTTTTATATACTATATTACTATGTATTAGTTTACCACAAAAAATAAGTTTTTAAACCCTACTTTTATTAGAATACTATATTATACTTCTAAAGCACAACAAGTTTAAAAAAAACGTACTAAAATCATGTTAATATACGCTTTTACCAAGACATACTTTTGCTATAAACATAAAATATGCTATGATAAATAATATAGTATACTTTATATCTTCTCTTATAAGGAGCCTATCATGACGTATGTTACACTTCAGGAGGAATACCGTAAATTGTATAAAATTAATAAGCACTATACTTGTAGTACTATTATATATCCCATCTTAACAGTAGTAATGGCTTCCACAGCCATGTTAGTATCTTATTAATTTTTTTCTTATATCTTAGTTTTTAATTCACTTTTGTACTCTATTTTTACTTACTACTCTATGAAAAGATTTTTAAAATCAGTTTCCGTTATTACGGGATTGGCAATATTTACTATGCTTTTTGGTGCAGGCAATCTTATGTATCCGCTTAAAGTAGGAATTATGGCAGGTGATAGAACAGTATGGGCCGTACTAGCTTTTAGCATTACTGCAATTATTTTACCTATTTTAGGTCTGATTGGATCACTTTTGTTTTATGGTGATTATCATGCATATTTTGGACGAATTGGTAAAGTGCCCGGATTTCTGTTAACGCTGTTTTGTATTCTTGCTATTGGGCCACTTTTTATTATTCCACGAATTATTACCTTTTCGTACGAGATGTTGCATCCCTTTTTCCCGACGCTTTCTCTCTTGGTTTTTACCGGAGTATTTATAGCTGCAACGTTTATATGTACCTATCGTCCCAGCAAATTGCTTACACTCTTAGGCAGTATACTTGGACCACTTAAATTAGGTCTGTTAGGTACTATAATTTTAAAGGGAATCTTTCAAGCTAATACACCCACTCAAGTTACAAATCTTTCTTTTAATCAGCTGTTTCTTGATAGCTTTTTATATGGGTATAATACGCTCGATCTGTTAGGTACTATTTTTTTTGCGTCTATTATTTTCTCAGTACTTAAAAAAAATCTATCAGAGGATGCTATTAAAAGCTCACAAACAGTGCTAAAGGTCGCACTTCGTGGTGCTGTAATTGGTTCTACTATTTTGGGTGGTATTTATGTTTCACTTAGTTTCTTAGGAGCAATGTATGGTGCTGATCTTCTTAATATTAACGAAGGGCAAATATTTCGCACGGTAGTATTACGTATTATTGGTACGGGCGGTACTGCATTAATGGGAGCTGCAGTCACTTTAGCATGTTTCTCTACCGCAGTAGCTCTTAGTGCCGTAGTAGGACAATATGTACATGAAACAGTAAGCAACAAAAAGCTTAATTACGTTACTTCATTGGCTCTGGTATTACTTATTGCCTTAATACCATCAAATTTAGGACTTACTACTATCTCACGTGTATCTCTGCCTCTTATTAAAGTAATGTATCCTGTACTTATCACACTTACCCTCTGTAATATTGGGTATAAATTATTTGGCTTTAAACCAGTAAAAATACCAGTACTCGTTGCTTTTATACTATCACTCAGTGCTACTTTTCTCTGGTAGCACCTACCTGCCCTAGAATAGTATTCTAGGGCTTCTCTACTTCTTGCTTTCGTTTTCGCATCATGCTACAGTACCTATCATAGCGCTATGGGTGATATGCTTAAGGAGTAGCAGTATATGCCCCATTGTTCAACCATACCTAGTATTTTAGTGATACTTTTCTGTTGTATACACACACAGATAGCACAAGCTCATAGAGCACATATGCTACAACATATTACCAATCGGGTATCACTACCAGTGCATTTTTTAAAAACCTATAGATTGCATATTGCTGATACTTTACACACGCGGATTTTCGATCCTCATCCCTATAGTGCTACCTGTGCTTATATACGTTATACGCCTGAAGATACCTTAGGAGTAGAAGAGCAGCTTTTTAGAAAACGGCGTCTTGTTCATGTTAAACGTCATATAGAACAACTCTGTGGATGTTCTTTACGAATCAATGAAATACCCACAATAGCTTTTTGCATGAGCGGTGGAGGATTACGTGCTACTATCATGACACTTGGGTTTTTACAAGGTGCTCAAAATACCGGTCTTTTAGATACTGCTCTTTATATTGCAGGACTTTCAGGATCTACCTGGGCACTAGCTAGCTGGATTGCATCAGGCAAAAAATTAGAGCAGCATCTTGATGGGTTACGCTTTACGCTTATGCACAGTATGCGTTCTCTTATGCATCCTGAACGGATGCATGCGCTCTGCAAAATAATTATTTCCAAAATTATATATGGACAAACCCTTTCGGCAATTGATATTTATGGCGCTTTACTCACTACATTATTACTGAGTGATATTGGTGAACAATGCTTGAAGACAACAATCAGCTGTTCTCACGCCCATCTGACAGCAGGAGGATTGCCCCTCCCCATTTATACTGCTATTTGCGGTAACTCTTCTCCCTATGAATGGGTTGAGGTAACACCATTTGAAATTGGTAGCTCTTTTTTTAAAGCATATATCCCCTTATGGGCATATGGCCGTACCTTTAGACATGGCCGCTCAATTAATAAAGCACCAGAACAAACACTTGGGTATTTTTTAGGCATTTTCGGTTCAGCTTTTGAGCTGTGTCTACGAGATGCACTGACGTTTACTGCTTTCCATCTTTCACGCTATACTGCTCATTTACCATCTTTTTTGGCTACTCCTCTACAGCGTCTTATTTTAGGCATTATACGTTCACCACTGAGCACCATACGTCCTCTTCCATCACGGCTTGCTAACTTCTTATATCGTTTCCCTGCAAGTACCTTAAAAAATAATCGTGGACTTGTGCTTATAGATGCTGGTATTGATTTTAACTTACCATTTCCACCACTGTTACGTCATGATCGTGCAGTAGATATTATTATTGTTTTCGATAGTTCTGCATCTATACAAGAGGCGCCTGAACTTAAAGCAGCAGAAAAATACGCACGCCGTAAGCAGCTTAAATTCCCGCCTATTACCTATACTGCAATTACTCAAGAACCAATACAAGTATTTCAAGATCCTAACGATCCATCAGTACCAATAGTAATTTATTGTCCGCGTATTACTCATAAGCATTGTTTCCCTGAATTTGACCTAGAGCACTGTGTACAACGAGGTTACTGTAATACGTTAAATTTTACCTATACCCCTGAGCAGGTACAAACTTTAAGCATGCTTGCGCAATGCTCATTTGAACACTGTGCAAATCGTATTAAAGAAATTATTAAACAAGTAGTTCAACGTAAACGTACTACAAAGTAAAAAAAGGAGTAAGTATGGCATATTCAACATTGGAATCTACAATACAATCACTTTTAGCACCAGCTGATATACAACTACAGGGGAATCGACCCTGGGATATTCATATTTATAATAATGCACTATATTCTCGCGTTTTAGCCGAAGGTTCTATTGGACTTGGTGAGTCATATATGGATGGCTGGTGGGATTGCCATGCACTTGATCAGTGCTTTGCACGTATATTATCACATCGTATTACTGAACGTTTACCACTCACACGCCAGCTTATGTGGCATATTATAAAAGCTAAATTTTATAACTTGCAAAAAGGACGACGCAGTTGGAACGTAGGAACACACCATTACGATCTTGGCAATGATTTATACACTGCTATGCTTGATAAACGCCTTGTGTATACCTGTGCCTATTGGCAAGATGCTCATACGCTTGATAGCGCTCAAGAAGCAAAGCTTGAGCTTGTATGTAAAAAATTGCATTTGCAACCAGGTATGAGTGTTCTTGATATTGGATGTGGTTGGGGAAGTTTTGCACGCTACGCAGCAGAAAAATATCAAGTACGCGTAGTAGGGATCACCATCTCTCAAGAACAAGTAACTTTAGCACGTGAACTTTGCCGACATGTGCCGGTTGAAATTCGTTTACAAGATTATCGAGATGTTCGTGAGCCCTTTGATCGCATAGTCTCTCTTGGTATGTTTGAGCATGTAGGCTATAAAAACTATAGGACCTACTTTGAAGTTGCTCATCGATGCCTAAAAGAACAAGGATTATTTCTTTTACACACAATTGGAACTAATATTTCTACTACGTGCGGTGATCCTTGGCTTGAAAAGTATATTTTTCCCAATTCTATGCTTCCCTCTATCAAGCAAATTGGTGCAGCTATCGAAAGACTTTTTGTTATGGAAGATTGGCACAATTTTAGTGCATTTTATGATCGTACTCTTATAGCATGGTTTACTAATTTTACTGCTGCATGGCCCCTTCTACAAACACGATACAATGAGCGGTTTTATCGTATGTGGACGTACTATCTTTTAAGCTGTGCCGGCGCTTTTCGTGCTCGTCACTGCCAACTCTGGCAAATAGTAATTTCTAAAGGTGGTGTACCTGGCGGCTATACTTCAATACGCTAAAGTACATTCAAGAATAAAGCATGAGTCAATAAATGCTTTATTCTTGAATAACCCACAGGAATACCTAAAATTATCTTTTATGTAAATTTATATTATTGTAATATTAAATTAATTAAAATATCAATATTTTTCTTATTGGATAGAAGGGAAGCGTATGTTTTTTGTAACATCATTTAAACAGTATTTTTTGTTATTTTTTCACTTATTACAAGGTATTTGGAAGATTTCACAACTTCATCAAGCACCGATAAGTATATTGGGAGGACCGCGCATGCTACTTGAGACGCTCACTGCGCAGCAACTTCAGCGCCTTACCCACATGCTAATAGATACGCATATTCCTGTACTGATGGAGATAGGAACAGAAAATATACGTATATATACGACAACTAAGAATAATACCTCCCCTGCTCCCTATAAATTTCTTACTATGAAGTACTTTTTCGCTCGCAAATGGCTACTTATTAACTACTCTATTGGCTTTGTTATATTTCCTGGCGGGCTTAGTACATTGGATGAATTTGCCGAAATAATCACCCTTATCAAAACAAAAAAACTTGCCCACGTACCTGTTATTCTTATTGGTACCCATTATTGGGATCCCTTAATTAAGTGGCTTCATACTTCACCACTTTCCTATCAGTTAATTCTTCTTGAAGATAACAAGCTTTTTACCGTTACTAATTCACTTGATGAGACCCATGCCATTCTCGCTTCTCGTTGTACAAAAAAAGCTCCCATCGCTTAATATATCAATTTTAAATTAATTATTGACTTTTTTAAGTTATATTTTTTAATATTAGTTTACTAAGTGCAAATATTATAGCGCTCAGGTTCTTTGATATTAAAGAAAAATTACTGTGTTTAAGAACCATAAGCGTTTATATAACCCTACTATAAGAAAGGATGATCATGGAAGATACATCAAGAAAACAAGGGCAAGGTCAACAAGGACAAGGATCTTCACAAGAACGTGGTAGTAAACAAGGCGGAGGCATGAGCCCTCAAGAAGCTGGTCACTTAGGTGGTACTGCTCCTCATGAATGCCGTGGTTTTGAATGCCAACAACAAGAAAGCGGACGAAGCAGCTCTTCTCGTTCTGGTTCATCATCACGTGGTAATGAGTAATAAAGATACTTAAACTATATATTAAATTTTAAAATTTTCGAAAGAAAGGATGATCATGGAAGATAATAGATCAAGAAACACAGGAGCTGGTTCAACAGGATCAACAGGTTCAATGGGTGGCGGTTCATCAGCAACAGGTGCAGGCTCAACAGGTTCAATGGGTGGTGGTATGGGTGCAGGCTCAACCGGGTCAACAGGTGGATCAATGGGTGCAGGTTCAACAGGTGCAGGTTCAACAGGTTCAATGGGTGGTGGTTCAACAACAGGATCTACTGGCTCAACAGGTTCACGTGGTGATAACTACTAACTAAAAGTGGTAATTAACTACTAACTAAAAAGGAAGTATTATGGCACGTTCACAATCTAGCTCAAATAAGCAAGGCAGATCACAAGGACAACAAGGCAGCTCACAAGGACAACAAACTGGATCTCAAAGTGGTCAAGGCAGATCACAAGGGCAACAGCAAGGGCAACAAGGTAGCTCACAAGGGCAAGGCTCTCGCGGTAGCAACCAGTAATTAACGTAACGATTATAAATAACCACCAAGGATGCGTTGCTATGTCCTTGGTGGTTATTTATCTAAAACTATAGTAAGGAGTAAAAATTATGGCTCGTTCAAAAAGCTTATGGGAACGTTTATTTGGTAGCAGTGATGAAACAAGTACCGGAAAAAAATCAAGTTCAACCGGCACTATGAGTAGAGAAGAAGCAGGCAAAAAAGGAGGAGAAGCACCTCACGTATGCCGTGGTCGTGAATGTTCTGAACGTGATGAACATGGGCACAAAGAACATAAAGAGCATTCTGACCATACATCTCGTCAGGAGTAGTTTTAACTATGGGCTATACTATTCTTGTATATAATAGGTAGCTGGATATTTAAAGCAAAAAGCATCAACGAGATAATAATGCTATTAAATTTATACTGTCATATATAGTACACTATAAAAAATAGTACTAAAGATGAAAAAGCGTATCCAATGCCTTATTATTTTTGCGCTTCATAATATAGCAGGTATATATAACAGAGCGTATTCGCAAGACAGTACACTCGTATACAACTTAAGCATGCTCAATATCAATTTAAAGCGTAGTGCAGATATTTTAGTATCAGAACATACATTACATACTATATATAAGCCTTCTACACTTAAAGAGCTTACTTTACAAAAAGTAGCGCAAAGCGCTTCTAAAATCTATCAAGCACAAGGATGGGAAGCACTAGAAAACTATCTCTCTCCTCTGCCACGAGATTTACAAGAGCAAGTTTTTACTACGTTAATTTATGACCATGCTTTTGATGCACCAATTGCTGATCAATTATTTTCTCTCTATATACAACAAGGATGGGAAAAAGCAAAAGAATTTTTTGAAAATCTTCCCTATGAATCAAATCAACGATTAGAAATACAAGCAACAATAATTGCTGCACTTACTCAACAATTACCAGATACAGAAAAAGATCTTAAACAATTTAATCAGATACTTGCTTTACTACAGCAGCTTCTTACACTTGTTGATCTTAAAACTCAACTTGAATTTGTTTATTTAACCATGTTGTTAAGTCATAAGAAAGTCAATGAGTCAATAAGACGAATTACCACTCGTATTATACAAGATCTTACACGAGAGTTTAACAAGAATAAGTTTATACAAGCTTTTCCTCACTCGATTCAACAACAAGCTCAAACATTACTGCAAACGTTACATTATGCTGATCCCTTACCAACAATACTAACTTTATTACAATTACCACAAGAACAGGCACAACAGATACTGGAGTACTTAGTATTTGATTATGGTATTAAAAATGAAAATACCAATCAACAAGTAGAGGGGTTGCTGGACAGTTTTAGTCATGCTACTTTATCATTTAATCAACTACAGTCCCTTTTCTCTTTGATTCAAACTATCTTTCAGCAATTTACTACGACCTATCCATTTATTGAAGAAATAATAACTAGATTATATATTAACGAACCACATCTTAAGCTCTATAATGCTATAATACATTTATTAACAAGTTTACACTCTTTTCTCATTATTGAGTTGCTTCGTGAAGGCAAAGAAAATCAGGCAGTAACATTGCTAAAAAGCATACCACCAACATTAAAAAGAACAGCATCGGGTGACATTATCTTCACAATGCAGTATTATAAAATTCATGATGATCTTGAACAAACGATCCTGAAAAAAGTTATTCGTTTTATATTGCCTTTCGTGCTTACTGAAGAATATTCTGGCAATAGATATTACATTTTAAATGGTATTATAGATCTATTAAGAGACAAAAACATTTCTGATACTCCTCATGAATTTGTTGCACAACAAGTTGCAACATTAGAAAACTCTGCTGCATATAAAGAAATACTTAATGAATTGCAAGAATTAGAAGAAGAACAATAAACAAAAAAGAGCCTTGAGAGTATTTTTTCAAGGCTCTTAACCTAAACCTGGCACTACCTATTTCAGTTATGATTACGTTGTATAAATAACGTATGTTGGCGGGAGCGAAGCATATGCTCTAATGCTTTTACAATTTTATACGCCTGTTGTTTTTTATTGTTTGTCCACCAACATAAACAACTATACAGAGCATAATACTGGAAACCCCTTAAAATATTCTTTAAAGTAACCGTACCGTTCAAAAAATTATACAGCCATGTTGTAATTCCAGTATAAGTACCAAATAGTTCTACCTGATGATCAGTTAACAGTGCATAACGATCTTGCCACGTTAAAGATAGAGCATCTCTATACTGGTATTGCACTGCTCGTATGGTACGAAGATTTTCTGTTGCGCTATATATTTCCCATTGCATATCAGTATACAGCGCAGGTAGCGCTTTTGCCCCTGCCTTCAGCTCTGTTACCATATGCTTAAGTAGATATATTATTACCAAAAGTGTAATTGGTGAAATCCTTTTGCCGGTGCTTTGTGGCAGAGTTTTATACTTATAATGGGCATGGTTATACAAATACTGTATCTCGTCAAGCGTTAACGGTGTATTATGTACTATACGATTAAACTCTTGCCAAGAATGTATATTAATTGCATGTATAAGCTGAACCATATTAATCGATTCACGTGTAAAAGCGTAACAACTAGTAGTATACAGCAAGAAAACATTTATATAACAAGACCAAATATTACTGGGTATGCGAAGGAAAACCATATAAATAATATATACAAGCAATAGCAGCAGAATAACCAATGCCATGAGCAATAGAAGCTCGAGCTATATTCTTAGGTGTAGGTGTATCTAACGAGATAATAGTATACCCAATAAGGGATAAAATGCCAGGCAAATGTATCTTCCAATTAAAAGGACTATACGCACGTCCATATACTATAGTATAAAAGCTTCCTACGAAAAATCCCGCTATTATTTGGTTACGTATATGTCGCGATCGTTCATGCACACTTTCTTCAGCATAGTTTTGCAGTTCGCCTCCCCTACTTTGACTTACTAGTAGTGTCAACATACTAAATAATAATCCATACCCTTTTCTCAATAGCTTGTATTTCATATTTCCCTTTCTTTACTCAATACCTAAGTATTTTCGCTCAGTTCAATAATAGTAACAATACGCATACAAAATATAGACATAATCTTTATATTTATTTTATAATTAATTATATTAAATAAATTAATATATATAAATCAGGAAATTACAGTATGTATAAAAATATAGTATATAGAGCAGCTTTACTACTTTTTTGCTTAGCAGATAACGCATTACTGCAAGCTATGCATACACCCTCTACGCTTAAAGAGCTTACGGTACAAAAGGTGGCGCACAGTGCTTCTAAAATCTATCAAGCACAAGGATGGGAAGCACTAGAAAAGTATCTTTCTCCTGTGCCACAAGACATACAAGAAGTATTTAGTACATTAATTTATAGCCATGTTTTTGATGAAACACTTGCTCAACAAATACTTTCTCTCTATATAAACCAAGGATGGGAAAAAGCAAAAAAGTTTTTTGAAAATTTGCCCTATGAACCAAGTCAACGATTGACAATACAAGGGAAAATAATTGCAGCTCTTACTCAACAATTGCCCGATGAAGAAGAAAACCTTACAGAATTTAATCAGATACTTGCTTTAATACAGCACCTTCTTACACTTATTGATCTTAAAGCACAATTGATATTTGCTGAATTAATACAAGTACAACATCATGCAGAAGAAATAGAAGTAAATGAATCAATACAACGAATTATTACTCGTATTCTACAAAATCTCACACAAGAGTTAAATAAGAATAGGTTTATACAAGCTTTTCCTGCCCCTGTTCAGCAACATGCTCAAGCGCTTTTGCAAACTGATCCACAAAATATTATCATAACTTTATTAAAATTTCCCCATGAACAAGCACTCCAAATACTAGAATACTTAGTATTTGACTATGGTATTGAAAATAAAGGGCGCAATCAACAAGCAATTGATTTGCTAAATAATCTTGGTAATGATAACTTTCTTAAATAATTATCACTTAGTCAAGGATTCTCTCTTTTTTCTCTGATTCATACCATCTTTCAACAATTTATTTCTACATATTCAATAATTGAAGAATTACCCTACGTTGACGAACCACATATCACATTTCATTCTAACTTAGGCTATACATTAAGTGCCTTAACCTCTTTTCTTAGTATCAAGTTGCTTCATGAAAACAAAGAAGAGCAGGCAGTAACACTGCTAAAAAATATACCACTTTCACTCTTGCTAATAACACTTTATAAGATTATCTCTAGTTATCAGACTATTAACGATCCGGAACAAACGTTCCTGAAAAAAGTTATTCATTTCGTACTGCCTTTCTTGCTTACTGAAGATCCTGGAGTTAAATATATTACTTTAGAAAGAATTATTGAGTTGTTCAAAGATAAAAATATTCCTGTTGCTCCTCATGAGTTTGTTGCCCAACAAGTTGCTACTCTAGATAATCCGCAAGCATATAAAGAAATAATTGATGAACTGATCAAATTAGAAAAAACAACTTAAAGATATTAAAAAAGGAAAAACCATGAACCAAAAGAAACTATTTTTTATAAAAACAAGTGTATTATTACTACTCTTTTGCATAACAAGCAGTAACATAATGTTATCTATGCATAAGCCCGCTACTCTTAAAGAACTTACCGTACAAAAGGTAGCACAAAGTGCTTCTGAAATCTATCAAGCTCAAGGATGGGAAGCGCTAGAAACGTATCTCTCTCCCCTGCCACAAGATATACAAGAAGAAGTAATAAGTACGTTAATTGAGAAACATGCTTTTGCTGACGTACTTGCCCAAAAATTACTTGCTCTTTATACAGCAAGCGGAACAAAAAAAGCTTTAGACTTTTTTAAAAACTTGCCCTATTCACCAGAAAAGCGTGCAATGAACCAAAAAAAAATACTCGCAGCCCTTATACTACAACTGCCAGAAAAAGAAGAACATCCACAATTTAACCAGATACTTTCTCTTATGCAAAGTATTTTCGAAATTCTTGATTTTGAAACACGAGTACTATTTGTTGCAGAATTACAAAATTTACTAACTATTCACCGTGCATTGGGGCCATCTGACATAGATATCTATAACAATCCTGCTATTCAAAAGTTTATTAAGACAGTTAATCAAGAGATAACACAGTTTTTTAAAACAACCAAACCTGCTTCTTTTTCTCCTGAAATTGAACAGCTCGGTCAAACAATACTGCAAGATTACATTGAATCGCCTCGCACTTTCAATGACGCCAAAAAAGCCTTTGACCAGCTTGTAGCTCTTCCTACAGAAACAGCTCAACAAGTACTTGAATATCTAACGCTTGATTTTGGTCTTCAAAGCTTAGCTAATTCCGGTAATGTAGGAAGTTTTCTTGAAGCAGCAATACGCTTTGAGGAGTTACCATTAAAGCAAATGCTCTCTCTTTTTCCTAGTATCCAAAACGTTTATGAGCAATTTGTTGCTGCTTATCCACTTGCTGAAAGGATGTATAGAAGTACTGGTTATTCAACAAAACGCTATTCTATTATAAGAGAGGGTCTAGTTTCTACGTTCAGCAGAGCAGCTTCTTTGCTAGCAATTCAGCTCGTACGTGAGAATAAAGAACCTCAGGCACAACAAATGTTAGAAAATTTGACAGATAAAGATATCTTCGTTTCAACATTGACCAATATTATTACTACTAATGTAGAGGAAGATATCAACGATCCTACACACGACGTACTTAAAAAACGCCTTCGCCTCATATTACCCTTCTTATTACATTTAGATCCTGGGCTAACTACATATCTTTTAGGATATATTATTTCCAGTATTGAAACTAATAAGGTATCAGCAGATCCTCATGAGTTCGTTACACAACAAGTTGCAATGCCAGAGAACCCTGCTGCTTATAAAGCAATACTTGATGAATTGCAAAAACTAGAAAAAGCACGTTAAACAGAAAAGAGCTTTGAGATCTTTTATCTCAAAGCTCTTAACGTAAACCTGAAACTATTTACTTTTAACTTTAATTAATATCTTTAAAGTTATCAGTTCTTTGGAAAAATAATCATAGGATCTTCATATTTTTTTCAACGGTGTATAAAAACAGCGCATGTTGGCGAGAGCGAAGCATATGCTCTAATGCTTCTACAATTTTATATCCCTGTTGTTTTTTATTGTTTGTCCACCAGCATAAACAGCTATAAAGAGCATAATACTGTAAACCTTTTAGAATATTTTTTAAAGTAACCGCATGGTTAAAAAAATTATAAAGCCAAAGAAAACTCTGCTGCATATAAAGAAATAATTAATGAACTGACAAAGTTAGAAAAAGCAAGCTAAACAAAAAAAAGAGCCCTGAAAATTTTCAGGGCTCTTAACTTAAACCTGGCACTACTTACTTTCCCAGGCCGTTACCAGCCAAGTATCATCAGCGCTGTGAGCTTAACTGCCGTATTCGGAATGGGAACGGGTGTGTCCCCACAGCTATACGCACCAGGAAATTTTTCAAACTTATATCTCGTGGTGAAATATTTGTAACTCTCTTTTGTCTACAATAAAAGTAGTATCTCGTTAATAAATAAAGCGTGATTAAAACTTTCGGTCTATTAGTACTGGTTAGCTCAACGCATTACTACGCTTACACACCCAGCCTATCAACGTTGTAGTCTTCAACGGACCTTAATGTGATAGCTTGCGCTATCACGGGGTATCTTATCTTGAGGCGAGTTTCCCGCTTAGATGCTTTCAGCGGTTATCTCTTACGAACTTAGCTACCCAGCGTGCTTTTGGTAAACAACTGGAACACCAGAGGTTCACCCATTCCGGTCCTCTCGTACTAGGAACAGCCCCTCTCAAATACCCTACGCCCACGACGGATAAGGACCGAACTGTCTTACGACGTTCTGAACCCAGATCACGTACCGCTTTAACTGGCGAACAGCCAGACCCTTGGGACCTTCTTCAGCCCCAGGATGCGATGATCCGACATCGAGGTGCCAAACCTCCTCGTCGATATGGACTCTCAGAGGAGATCAGCCTGTTATCCCCGGCGTACCTTTTATCCATTTAGCAATGGCCCTTCCATTCGGAACCACTGGATCACTAACTCCTGCTTTCGCATCTGCTCGACCTGTATGTCTCACAGTTAAGCTCCCTTATACGTTTACGCTCAACCGACGATTTCTATTCGTCTTGAGGGAACCTTTGAATGCCTCCGTTACATTTTGGGAGGCGACCACCCCAGTCAAACTGCCCACCAGACACGGTCCTCCGCCCGGATTACGGGTCGAAGTTAGATTTTCAAACGGATAAGGGTGGTATTTCAACGACGGCTCCATCATGGCTAGCGCCATGACTTCAAAGCCTCCCACCTATCCTACACATATCAGTCCAAAAATCAATGTCAAGTTGCAGTAAAGGTGCACGGGGTCTTTCCGTCCAGTCGCGGGTAACCGGCATTTTCACCGGTACTACAAATTCACTGAGTGTATCATTAAGACAGCGCCCAACTCGTTACGCCATTCATGCAGGTCGGAACTTACCCGACAAGGGACTTCGCTACCTTAGGACCGTTATAGTTACGGCCGCCGTTTACCGGGGCTTCAATTCAAGGCTTTGTCTTTCAACTAACCTCTCCTATTAACCTTCCGGCACTGGGCAGGCGTCAACCCCTATACATCCTCTTACGAGTTAGCAGGGATCTGTGTTTTTGTTAAACAGTCGATTGGGCCTCTTTGTTGCAACCTGCTAATGCTTCCTAAATCTCTTTAGTCACACCGCAGGCACCTCTTATCCCGAAGTTACGAGGCTATTTTGCCGAGTTCCTTAATGATAATTCTCTCAACGCCTGAGCATTTTCAGCCCGTCTACCTGTGTCAGTTTGCGGTACGATCACATACACGACTCGCTAGAGGTTTTTCTAGTCAGCGTGAAATCAGTCGAATACGATAGCTGACTAGCAGCACTCATACCCATCACACCTTAAGGTTATTAGTTACGCGGATTTACCTACATAACCCCTCTTGATGCTTAACTTGGCAATCCAAAATCCAAGTCAACCTATCCTCCTGCGTCACCCCTTCACTCAAACGTCGGTCTGTGGTACAGGAATATTTAACCTGTTTTCCATCGCCTACTCCAATTGGCCTCGGCTTAGGTATCGACTAACCCTGAGTGGATAAACCGTTCTCACGGAAACCTTAGACTTTCGGCGAACAGGATTTTCACCTATTTTTTCGTTACTTATACCAACATATTCACTTCTTAAACCAACATCACCTGTCTTTACAGTCAAGCTTGTATCTGTTTAAGAACGCTCCCCTACCCCTGCACTAAAAATTAATTTTTAATGCAAGCCATAGCTTCGGTGGTTCGTTTAAGCCCCGTTCGTTTTTCAGCGCAAAAACACTTGACCAGTGAGCTATTACGCTTTCTTTAAAAGATGGCTGCTTCTAAGCCAACTTCCTGGCTGTCTGTGCATTTCCACTTCTTTTACCACTTAACGAACACTTTGGGACCTTAGCTGATGGTCTGGGCTGTTTCCCTCTCGACTATGAAGCTTATCCCCCACAGTCTGTCTCCTGTTTTCAAAAGTTACGGCATTCAGAGTTAGTAAGAACCCGGTAAGCTTGCGCCCCCAAAGTTCCAACTGTGCTTTACCTCCACAACCAATTCAACAAGGCTATACCTAAATATATTTCGGGGAGAACCAGCTATTTCCCAGTTTGATTAGCCTTTCACTCCTATCCACACCTCATCCGAGCAGTTTTTAACCTACACCGGTTCGGACCTCCATCTCATGTAACTGAGATTTCATCCTGGACATGGATAGCTCACTAGGTTTCGGGTCTATCCCATACTACTAAACGCCCTATTCAGACTCGCTTTCGCTACGGCTCCGCTCTTTCTAAGCTTAACCTTGCAGTATACGATAACTCGTTGGCTCATTATGCAAAAGGTACGTGGTTGTGCATACGTATATATCACTTCCACCGATTGTAGACATTTGGTTTCAGTTTCTATTTCACTCCCCTCCCGGGGTTCTTTTCACCTTTCCCTCACGGTACTTGTGCACTATCGGTCATCAGATAGTATTTAGCCTTACCCCATGGTCAGGGCAGATTCCCACAGAATTTCACGTGCTCTATGGTACTCGGGAATATAAAATCACCGATACTATTTATTTTTATTTACGCGGCTGTCACGCTCTTTGGCCGCCCTTTCCAGAGCTGTTCAACTAATAAATATACTAGGTGCTTACGTTCTGCATACGTAAGAATTTTATATCCCACTACTCCTGTAGCATAACACATGCAGGTTATTACATACTACAGGTTTAGGCTCTTCCCCTTTCGCTCACCACTACTTAGGGAATCACGTTGTTTTCTCTTCCTAGCGCTACTTAGATGTTTCAGTTCACGCCGTTCGCTTTCTTACCCTATGTGTTCAGGTAAGAATACCGTAGCTTTACCACGGTAGGTTTCCCCATTCGGAAATCTTCGGATCAACGCTTGCTTGACAGCTCCCCGAAGCTTATGGCAGCCTTCCGCCTCCTTCATCGCCTTCTGATGCCAAGGCATCCACCAAACGCCCTTTTCAATTAATCACAAATTTACTAACACAAAGTAATTTGTAGTTGCAGACTAAGATATTATCGTTACAAATATTTCAAAGAACACAAGAAATTTTTTATTTATTTAAAAAGCCGAGAAACCTTAATATTCCGTTAGCCAGTTTTGGTGGAGATGAGCGGAATCGAACCGCTGACCTTCCGCGTGCAAAGCGGACGCTCTACCAGCTGAGCTACATCCCCTGATCTCTTTGTATATAATCAGTATATCACATTGCTCAGGGAATACAATACTTTAACCATTATGGTAAGCGTCTATCAAGCTTGTGCCCTTGGTGGGCCCAAGCCGACTTGAACGGCTGACCTCCCCGTTATCAGCGGGGTGCTCTAACCAACTGAGCTATAGGCCCGGAACTCTAAAAAGCCTATGAGTTTGTGCAAACTCACCTTAATAAACACACCTTGCTTATATAGATATATATAAGCTTGGATCTTATTTTATCTCCTTCGAAAGGAGGTGATCCAGCCGCAGGTTCTCCTACAGCTACCTTGTTACGACTTCACCCCAATCACTCCCCATACCTTCAGCACCCGCATCCCTAAAAGGGTTAGCTAAGGTGATTTCGGGTACAGACAGCTTTCGTGGTGTGACGGGCGGTGTGTACAAGGTCCGAGAACGTATTCACCGCATCGTTCTGATATGCGATTACTAGCGATTTCAACTTCATGAGGTCGGGTTGCAGACCTCAATCTGAACTTAGACGAGCTTTATGGGATTAGCTTCACCTTACGGTTTTGCAGCCCTTTGTACTCGCCATTGTAACACGTGTGTCGCCCTAGGCATAAGGGCCATGCGGACTTGACATCATCCCCACCTTCCTCCTGGTTTCCCAGGCAGTCCCACCAGAGTGCCCCATCACTGGGTTGCAACTGGCGGCAGGGGTTGCGCTCGTTATAGGACTTAACCCAACATCTCACGACACGAGCTGACGACAGCCATGCAGCACCTGTGTATCTGTCTAGGGTTTCCCCTAGAAAACTGTATTTCTACAGCGGTCACATACATGTCAAGCCTAGGTAAGGTTCCTCGCGTAGTGTCGAATTAAACCACATGTTCCACCGCTTGTGCGGACCCCCGTCAATTCCTTTGAGTTTTAATCTTGCGACCGTAATCCCCAGGCGGATCACTTAACGCGTTAGCTACGACACTAATCCTGCAAAGCAGGACTAACATCTAGTGATCATCGTTTACAGCGTGGACTACCAGGGTATCTAATCCTGTTTGCTCCCCACGCTTTCGTGCATGAGCGTCAGATATGGACCAAGAAGCTGCCTTCGCCATTGGTGTTCCTCTTGAGATCTACGCATTTTACCGCTACTCCAAGAATTCCACTTCTCTCTTCCATCCTCTAGTATGCCAGTTTCTACCGCTGACCTCCGGTTAGGCCGAAGAATTTAACAGTTGACTTAACATACCGCCTGCGCACCCTGTACGCCCAATTATTCCGAATAACGCTTGCACCACTCGTATTACCGCGGCTGCTGGCACGAGTTTAGCCGGTGCTTTCTTTAGTGGTACCGTCATCTTCTCTGGGTATTAATCAGAGACATTTCTTCCCACTTAACAGAAGTTTACAATCCGAAGACCTTCATCCTCCACGCGGCGTCGCTGCGTCAGGCTTTCGCCCATTGCGCAATATTCCTCACTGCTGCCTCCCGTAGGAGTCTGGACCGTGTCTAAGTTCCAGTGTGGCCGTACACCCTCTCAGGCCGGCTAACCATCATTGCCTTGGTAGGCCATTACCCCACCAACTAGCTAATAGTACGCAGGCTCATCTTTCGACGACAGCAAGAGGCCATCTTTCTCCCGTAAGGGACGTATGCAGTATTAACCCCGATTTCTCGAGGGTATTCTCCATCGAAAGGCAGATTCCCACGCGTTACTCACCCGTTTGCCGCTGTACTCGGGCCGAAGCCCTTTCTCGCTCGACTTGCATGTGTTAGGCACGCCGCCAGCGTTCATTCTGAGCCAGGATCAAACTCTCCATTACAAAAATTAGTATAGATAAGTTTGTCACAAGATCTCATAGGCTTAAATTTTCAGGTTTCTCGTGCATTTCAAAGAACTTTTAGATTTTTTAGCTATGAAGCAGAGCAATTAACTGATTCATTAACTTAATACGTTAATAATTATACCGTCTTGTATTGTCATGTCAACATTTTTTTTAAACTTTTTTAAAATTTTTTTTCGACCAAACATTTCACTACAAAACATGCCAAAAATTATTCTTATCTAACGTACTATTTCAAAGAAGTAATTAAATACAAAATACTTACTATTTTATACACTTAATTTTTCTAAATTTTTATTAGTTTATTCCCTTATTTTATATTTGTCAAATCTCATTAAAAGACTCAGCAAGTTCCCTTTTAATAATATGTTCGAACGTTTCTAATGCATGTTCGAAGGTATCATTAACAATACGATACTTATATATTATGTCTCTTTCATAACCTTTACGTTCAGCTAACGCTAGATCTAATCGCTTATGTAACACTGCGGGTGTTTCTGTGTCACGCTTTAACAAGCGTTCTAAAAGCAGAGTATTACTTGTAACCAAAATACAAATAGGTACCGCATGAGGAATGCGAGTAATAACCGATTTTACACCTACCTGGTCTAAAATCAAAAAATAAGAAATACCAGTAGATAAGGCATCACACAGAGTACTAGGCGATCCATAATAGTCACCATACATGGTACTCCATTCAAGAAAGAAATCCTCTCGAATCTTTTTCTCAAACTCTTGACGTGAGATAAAATGATAATCTTGTCCATGTATTTCTTCAGGACGAGGGGAGCGTGTTGTATAGGTAACCGCGCGTTCTACTGTATACAACGGTACAAGTCGCGCAAGAAGCGCATGTACCAATGATGTCTTACCCGCCCCTGATGACGCTGAAACTAAAAATAATTTGCCAATCACAGTAATATACAGAAAAGGATTTAATTATATAATATAATTATACTATATTTTTTAAAGGGTTGCAAGTTGAAAATTCACCAACAGCTTATCAAATTGTAATCAATGTACTCACTATTGGATAATCGTCGCTAAAGTCACTAAGTGTGCTATTTTGTATGAGAGCGATATTACTTTATGCAATTAATATCATTTGTTTCATAATTAATAGTAGTGCTTTGGCTATTTTATCAGCTACGTAGAAGTTCTCTATTATTTGCTGTTCCCATTGATAACGTCTTGCAGTACTACTTTGTCCATTAATTGTGTTTCCGACACTTTTTTCATCACAAACTTTATAAATAAAATAACTTCTTTCTGTAAAGTCATTTCTTTACCATATTGCCATTGTTCAGCTACTTCTATTAAGTCTTGCCATTGGGATCCAAATTCATTTTTTACCCATGATGCAGCAACTGTTTTTGAACCAGTGGGGCGCTGCATAACCGTATATAGAATACGGCATAGATTCAGGATGATATAAGACTGATAATGACCGTTACCCAACCACTCAGGATCAATTATTTTAGGTTCCCATTCTTGAAATAAGTCTCTAATGCAAGCTTTTTGTACTTCTGCTATATCTATCGCATTGATTAATTCTTTAAAATCTGGACCGAAGAGAGAAATTCCATGCTCATACAATAAATAGTTATTAATGATCCACTCATTTCCATAATGCGCCTCAGTAAAAAAAGTACCACAATTATAATAGGGACGCGGCGCTTTAGGGGGGGATAGAGTTATCAACATATCAATAGGTATATAGGAACACTCCAAACGATCTGCCCAAACTTGATAATTTTTCTTGATTTTTTTATGTAATTCTTTAATTAATTCAAGTTCTTGTACAGTAACCTGATGACGTACGATAGCAACAAGATCTATATCGCTCCTACGAGGATTAAAATCGCCATATGTTAAAGAACCTAATAGATATAGACCAATTAGGTTTTGCTTAAATATAGTATCAATACCGTGTGCAAAAGAACTTAATACTTCGTTTATATCTTTATAAAGAGTAATATTAATTTTCAATCCCTTATTGTGCAGCTACCGCTGAAATCAAAAAAAGCTTGCCAATCACACATTAAAACATAGTATAATAATTCACTAATATATACTATTAGTATAGCTTATTTTGAATATACTTTCAATTTTATTTTGTTACTTACTTATTTGTAATTTATTGATTGGATGATTATCTCCAAATATGCTATTTTGTACATGAGTAGTATTATGATATTACTATATATATATTTTTAAATAGAGGGGCTCTATGTTATTTGATGAGCTAAAACAAATTCTTAAAGATATCAGTCATGAGATTAAAACTATAAGTGCATTTTGGGAAAAATCGTCCTTTGAGCAAGAGTTTGAACAACTTTCTGTTATAAGTAATCAGGAAAACTTTTGGCAGGATCCACAACAAACAGAAATACTAAAGTCATTGCAAAAAGTACGTACATTACGTGAACAATACCGCGACATACTTAATCAATACAACGAGCTTAACGAGCTTACTGATCTATTTGCTACTGAAGAGCCAGAGTTAGATAAAATAAAGGATGACGTATATCGCTTACGACGTAATACTTTGCAATTTAAAATTGCTCTTTTATTACGAGAAGAACAAGATGCAAGTAATTGCTTTTTAAGTATCAATGCAGGTGCGGGTGGCACGGAATCTCAAGATTGGTCAGAAATACTTTTACGTATGTATGTTCGTTTTTGTGAGCGTGAGAAACTACAGGCTGCTATTCTTGACTACCAAGTAGGTGAAGGAGCAGGTATTAAATCAGCAACGCTATTTATTAAAGGCAAAAATGCACATGGTCTTTTAAGAGGCGAAGAAGGTATCCATCGCTTAGTACGTATTTCTCCGTTTGATGCTAATAAGCGTCGGCATACCTCATTTGCAGGAGTAAGCATTACGCCTGAAGTACCCGATGTACAAATTACTATTGATCCAAAGGATTTACGTATTGATACGTATCGCGCAAGTGGGGCTGGTGGACAACACGTTAATAAAACAGAATCAGCAGTACGTATTACGCATTTTCCTACTAATACTGTTGTACAGTGCCAAAACGAACGATCACAAATTCAAAATCGTGAAACTGCTATGAAAATGCTTATGTCTAAGCTTATACAAAAAGAACGCGAAGAACAAAAAGCAAAATTAGCTGCTATTGAAAAAAAGAAAATAGAATGGGGCTCACAGATTAGATCATATATTCTTCACCCCTATAAACTAGTTAAAGATCACCGTACCGATATAGAATCTCCACAGCCAGAGCTTGTACTTGATGGTGATATAATGCGTTTTATTGAGCATTATCTTATTTATGCTTCTTCTACACAAAAGTAGTATATAGTATAAAAAATGCCCTCCTAGTATACAGGGGGCAAAGAATATATCTTAGTCTTAGTAGGCAATACGTTGCTTTTTAGATGGTGGCGCTACTTGATTAGTTTTTAACTTCCAAACTTTAAAATATTTGCGTGCGATTCTTTTTTCTTTCAATTGCTCAAGGCGCTCACGTATCATTTGAGAAATATCCTTACGTCCTTTAGCAGCACGCAATTGATCAACAGCCCTTCTTAATTGCCTATAATTTATTTGAGCAACATCTATAGTGGAATTTTTAATAAAATTTTGCTCATGCATATCATAACAAAGAACTAATGCATCTTGAAAGGTAGATGAAAGCAAGTTATTTTCAAGATCTATAACTGTGTTATTGGCACTTATAGCTTGACAAACTTCATGAGGAATAGTTTTTAAATAGTTGCTACTTATATAGAGCGTCTTTATCTTATTGCCTATTGCGTTAAATGCATAAGGATGAATATGTCTAATATGGTTACGAGAAAGATCAAGTACAGTTCCACCATATCCCTTTAGAAAATTTTCATCAAGCATTTCTAATCTATTACCACTTAAATTAAGCTCAAATCCTCGAACTGGCTCATCACCTGTGTATAGCTCTCCAAATGCTTCCGGTTCAATAGTGCTAATACGATTATTATCAAGCAATAACTGTGTTAAATCACTTTTTGTTGCAAATGAAAATACACCATTTTCAAGAGTTTGTATAAGATTGTTTGAAAGATCAATATATCTTATGTCCTCATCTTCCTCATCACCTTCATGAGCAGTAAAATCAGGAAACGCGTCCTTTTCTATAGATATTATTCGGTTATGCTTTAATGCAAGATAACGTAATTTAGGAAACTGAGTAAACATACCGGTAGGTATCGATGACAAATAGTTATACTCAAGATGAAGTACTTGAAGAACATCCAAATGTGCCAACGCATGATGGGATAGAGCATTATTAGTAAGCTGATTATGACTTAAATCAATATTTGTTACACTTTTTTCACAGCCATCAAATACGCTATCTTTAATCTCTCGTATATGATTATGAGATAAATCAATGCTCCATAATTCATCAAGATGTCTAAATTCTTTAAAATATGGCTTATCAAGCACTTCAATCAAGTTATGCGAAAGATTAATACGACGAATAGGATGATCTAGTTGATCAAGTAATTCATCAAGTCCCTCAAGAGAATTAATATTACGCCTTGAAATATCTAATTCACCGTTCTCGTAATGTATAGTTGGTTGATCATCTGGATAAGCATCAATATCATCGATTAAGGTCTTAATAGAAATTCCTCTTACTAATTCCTCATTCGTATTCTCAAAATAAGCTGTCTCTAATTCTTGATATACCTTATTCGGCAATAACTTTACCCACCTTCGCAACCTTTTGTATGGGCTATCTATAGCAAAAAGATATGGTGATTGAGCAAATTGGCTAGCTACTTGCTCATAATCAGATACGCTATATGAGGCAATATAAGAACTAGTGCTCATATCTACACTATAGTGATCACGCTTAAGATCATCTAATTGATAACGCCAGTCCAGCCATGGTTGTACATCGTCTAAATATTCCCTATAGAGGTAAAAATAGTTTTTACGGAAAATTCTACCATATTCACTCATTTGGGTATCAATTATGTTATGGGTCTGGTCTTTATTTTCATTATTTTGAACATCAGCATTAGTATTTTTAGCTTCAATTTCATCTATAAATTGGCAAAGTTGCTCACCTTTTCCATATTCCCGCAATACTTTTTGGGCTAATGCATTAAGAACATCAGAAGATTGTAAATACAGCGATGCATCAAATACTTGCCAAAAAAGATCATTATTATCATCAAATAATCTATTTTTTTCAATATATTGGCATAGTGCAGTAACTACTCGTTGACCATATGCTTGCGTTGGATTACCATACAGCATGGTATAATTATGAGCTTCTTTCGTTAACAGTATTGCAAGACGCAATGCTACAAAGTTTAAATTACTTTCTGTACAAGAGAGTGTATATTCACCTTGTTCTTTATATTTTCCTGAACAGAGCGCTTTAAGCATAGTAGAATGTTCTAATACTTGTGGCACAATTTTTATAGGAGCAATAACATCTTCTGTAAACTTTATTGTAATAAAATCCTGATGTACCCCATATAAGCAACTTACCAAACCAACACTAATAATTATGCTTAATTTTCTTATATAAGTATATGATCTGCTTTTTACCATGTTCTGCATAAAAAAATGTCCCTAAAATACTATAGATTATATTTATTGATTACTGGTAAATTTTATATTAATTTAATAAAATGTAAACTATAATTTTAATAAATTTATGATTATTTTTGTATTTTAAGTACGTATTTACCGTATCGTAAACAGTGTTTTTAGTATCATCCAAATAGAGTTAGCAGCAAAAGTTCCTGACCAAAAGGGAACCCACCGCTCTCTATCGGTAGCAGCGAGGGCAATAATACCGCCAAGAATAAGACCAAGTGAATAATCAAAGGGCATAAGTATACCGCCCAAGACAAGTGCTGGATTTATAGAGAAATACTTAAGTATACCGCCAAAGAGTACTCCAAGTACCAATACCGTATAATTAAACGTAGTAACATGTAATAATAATGCTCGTGTTTGTGCTTTTTGAGCACATAAATGGCTAGATCCAAGACCAAAATGAGCTATGAGCAACCAAAAAATAGCACCGATACTGAGCGCACTTACTATAATTCCTAACCACTGATATCGTTTTATTGTTTGCATAGGTATAGCAGCAAAACGTGCAGCTCTACGCCCAAAAAGTATGTCAGTAGCAGCACCACCACAAATTTCAACAAAAGCAGCTATTAAAGTTGCCTGCACAGGATCGTTACCAAATAAAAAAATTCCAGGCACCATAATAAAAGTTGCAAAACGACCTAACGGTGCTATGCCCATTTTACCCGCAATTACACTTAGTTGATAGGTGCAAAGAGCGGTGCCTAAAATTAAATAACACTGAACACTTGGCGCAAATTGCATATAGGTTAAAAAACCAAATATACTTATAAAAGCTCCAATATACTCTATATAGGTTACTTTCTTTGCAAGAGTAAAAAATATAGTGCCTACAGATTGAGTATACCAGCGAGACGGCTGCATTATAAACGATACATAACGCGGCAGCTCTAAAAAGCTTATTAAAGCACCATATACTATCATACCGCTACAAAATGCTAAAATAAAGTCATTTGCAAGTACTGGAGCAAAGAAAGCCTTATTAAGTGGTTCAATAATAGCGATTTTAAACAATGCTCCCAATGCCAAGGGAACAGCGATAAGATGACCAGTAATAAACCCAATAGCCAATAACAAAGGCAGTACATCAAAACGTACTAATAAAGGTGGTAACGTAAAAAAACCATAGATACGTTGTGCTACTAGTAAAGTACTTTTTGGTATAAAAAACCGAGCGTTCACGCGTAGTTCTTGTAGTATGCCAAATAAGAATGTTGCTATAAAACCTATAGCAAGCTCACCAGCACGTGTAATATTTTGTTGAGCAGTGATCATTTTGTAAACTAGCTCACCAATAGCAAACGGTAATTTTTGCTCCTCTAATAGTGGACCTTCCAGTATTTGTGCAATAATCATCGCTAAACTTCCTGCCGCAAGTACAAGCCCACCCATAATAGCAGAAAAATACAGCGGTTGAGAAAACCAACGATCAAACAGAATGGGATCTAAAAAAAAGAGTGTTGGAAATGAAAATGCACATGCGGTAGCTATAATACCTCCTATACCACCTGCTGCAACAGCAAGAAGCAGTGGTGTTACCATTTGATATAATGATTGACGCAGTATACTTCTACAAATAATAGTACCTATTAATACAAGCGTTGCCTCAATCCAAGGACCTATGGGTACTGCCATTGCAAGGTAACTCATAATAGCAGTTGATAACACTGTAAAAAAAATAGCTAAAACAAAGGCAAGCACGTACATAAAAAACTCCTTAATAGACCTATGCTTTATTATAAAAACTTATATGAAAATTCCCAAACTAATTAAACAAAAGCATATGTACGTACGCTTGTTTGGTTTTCAGTATATAATAATATGTTCAATTATTGATTTATTCTGCCAATTTTAAATATAATTTTAATAATTAATTATATATTTTAAAATTAAAAGGAGTAATCAATGCAGGTAAAACAGATAATAAGCTATGTAGTACTAGGTTTTAGTATACTTTTTAGGCATGCTTATGGTGGCACTGAGACTACCCCTCCTAATTTTGAGCTTGTCAACAAATTTGGACTACCTATCTATGTAGCTCTTGGCGATAAAGATCGTGATGCAATGCGTAGCCCTCTCATTCGATTAGAAAACAACCAAAAATTAACTCGAAATATTACGATGAACAATTACCCTGAACTACTTGTAGTTGAAGGAAGCTACTACCCAGAAGATAAGCCACGTACAGTAAACTCACCACCTTTAAGACAGCCGGCAATGTATTATAGTTTGAAAAAAGATATAGATAAGCCTGATACATTAACTATGTATCTAAAAATAGTAGCTACAAGAACCCCGCTTGAAATTCCTGGAATACACTTTAATGTACTACCACAAGAAGGGGCATATACGTGGCGCAGTATACGAGGTTTAAGAAAACCAGTTCGCATAACTCAAAGCGGCTACCCTCTTGATAATAATGTAAAACGAAATGATCTTACTGAATCTGAAGGTCTCTATATTAAACCATCAAGACAGGCTACAAGATAAAATAAAGTATGGTGCCGGGGACCGGACTCGAACCGACACGGTGTTGCCACCACAGGCTTCTGAGACCTGCGCGTCTGCCAATTTCGCCACCCCGGCCTATATATTTATACTCTTAATACAATTTTCCGCCATTTGGTACTACTATTGAAGGCGAAAGAAGAACAACGTGACCATCACTATCCGGGATACCGAGTACTAATACCTCTGAAAAAAACGGGCCTATTTTTTTAGGAGCAAAATTAACTACGCCAATAATTTGTTTATGCATAAGTTCTGCCGGTGTATAGTGCTGTGTCACTTGGGCAGATGAACGTTTAATACCAATTTCAGGCCCAAAGTCCATCGTTAATTTATATGCGGGTTTACGCGCTTCAGGAAATGCTTCAACAGCAATAATAGTACCTACTCTTATATCAACTTGTGCAAATATATCATATGAAATCATATCTATTACTCTTGTAATGTTGTACCTGCTAAAAGGTGGGCATGCAGATGAAATACCCGTTGACCAACGGTATAACCGCTATTAATAACTAACCTAAAATCTCTAGGCTCAGGAAGCTCTTTTGCAAGCTCTTGTGCCATAAGAACTATAGACGCTGCAAGCATAGCATCCGCTCGCTCTAACGACTGAATGTCTTTAATATGTTTTTTAGGAATAATAAGATAATGAATAGGTGCTTTGGGAGCTAAATCTTTAATAACTATAAGCGATCCTGTCTCTTTAATAAATGTTGCAGGCGCTTGACGTGCTATTATTTTACAAAAAATGCAATCTACGGTATTCATACATTTATTACGGTGCTGGTGCCGGGAGTCGGACTCGAACCGACACGGTGTTGCCACCGCGGGATTTTGAGTCCCGTGCGTCTACCAATTTCGCCATCCCGGCAGTGTTTTCATATTATTATAGTTTACGCATAGTGCGAAAAAAAGCAACCTCCCATTTTTTTGCTTACAATTTTAAAAAATTTTATATACTAAGGCACAATGCTAAAAGATATTATATCAATTTTACCCTTGGAGGTTTCTCGTATGCATGACCAGAAACCATTTTTTAAACATATACTACATATACTAAGTATACTAACTTTTCTTTTAATTCCTTTATCATTATATGCATTTGATGTACGTTCACATATTTCACACATTAAAACATCTCTTTATGCATTTAAAGCACGAGTAACTCAACGCATTAAAGGTAAAAGACGCAAAGAATCATATAACTATTTACCTACAGCACTTACAACATCAAACAATACTACGTGTGTTGTAGTAAAAGTTCCTCAAAATGTTCAGCCAGCCATTATTTCTTTACAAGAAACCATACAGCAAATGGTTACTGATCTTGCGCTCTTTTCTTTAATGCCACCTTATAACTTGTATATTGTCTTGCAAGACTTAGGTACTATTTCTACCCCTGAAAATATGCAAAAACTACATGATACACTTGAAGAAGTTGCTGAGCGCCATACACCCTTTGATCTTACTAAAAGCTTTAATTACAGCACAATATGTATTGACACTGATGGTCAGGTACATATTGTTTTAAAGCGTTCCACGCCTTTAACTACTCTTGCAGAAGATATACGTATTACCTGCTTTAATAAAGGAATTTCTCTTGAACCACGATGTGATTTTCCTGATTATGCACATATTACTATAGGTAGTATAGCACAAGATAAAATTGCTACAGTACAACGCAAACTCGCTAAGCTCAAAATTACGGTTACTACAAAAAGCTTTTTTATTGAACATTTTACTGTGATAAAGTTAAGTATGCCAGATACTAAAAATGCTCACTCACTTTTAAGTTTTTATGAGCTCTAAGTTATTGATAAAAGCATGTAGATACTGCTGGTATAGCTGAGGATATTCTTTATACGTCATGCAATGCTTATGCGCATGAGATATCCAAAGATATTTTTTCCCTCTTAGCTGTTTATAGAGAGTAAGAGCATGGATATAGGGTGTTATAGGATCGTGAGCACTATGAATAACTAATACTGGTATAGTACACAAACCCGCCCATAGAGCAGGGGTAGTAGTGTAGGGGTTAGATCCTGTTTGCATATAATATGCGTACATAGTTAATGGCATAAGATATTGCCCAAACCTATATTTTGCGCACAAACGATATCTAATACTTTTAACAAGGCTTTCAAAGGGCGAATCTAAGATAAGAGCATCTACGTGAGCGCCACATGCTATTGCATGCAATAAAGCAGCTGCCCCCATAGAAAAACCAATTGCTATAACTGGTAGTTGGCTTAGTTGACGATGTTGATATATATATTGCAAAACTGCTTGAATATCACGTACTTCTTGATCACCAAATGTTGTATAATTTCCTGTACTTTCTCCATGTGCACGAAAATCAAACAGAACAAGCGTATCATCCGGTAGTAATGAAATCAAATCAGCATAGTGCTCTTTAGCTTGCCGATATCCATGGCATATAACTATAATATGGCGTGCTTGAGGACGATTGATGATGAGCATTGCTAATTGTTGCATATCACAGGTAATCACGGTATAAGGCTGAACGTGTGCATAATTTGCTAAGTATTTACGCTGTATTTGTATATATTCTTGTTGCTCAGGCTTACGGGTAGTAGACACGATAACGTATGCTATTTTGTAACTATTAAATGCTAAAAAGCTACTTATTATAAATACGCTACCAATAGTATAGATCCATAAGGACAACATCATACTGATAAATTGTGTGATAACGAAAGAATAGGTACATAGACAGCCAGCATGAGGAGCAATATTCCTACCGCAAGTACCAATAAGACCAATGGTTGAATAATAATTGCAAAAAACGTAAGCAAGCCTACTAATCGGTCATTATATATTTTGCCCAATCTTGCCACAAGAATCCCTATGTTTCCTGATTCTTCACCAAGAGTAATCAGTGCTGATGCATCAGGAAGAATATACAGTGTTTGAGAAAGTGCTTGACTAAGTGGCTTGCCTGAACGTACTGCTGGTACCAAATATAAAAGATCATAAGCAATAACACTATTAGTGACTGTTGTACTAGCTAATGTTAGTGCCCGAACTATTGGCACCTCTGCTTGCAATAGCGTCCCAAAGGCATTAAAAAAAAGAGCATTTGCTTGTGTTATAAGTATACTATTACAGTAAGGGATTTTAAGCAAAAGAGTATAATACATAAAGCGTGCTTTTTTATGATACAGTAAAATACTTCTACTAATAACTATAGTTAAAGATATACTTATTAATATACAGAGTGCTTTACTAGAACGCAAAAAGTGGCTTACTGTAAATATTATTTTTGTTAAAGAAGACAATGGAATATGTACTGTAGCAAACATAGTTTCAAACCGCGGCACTATTGCCAATAAAATAATGAGCGCAACCCCTACAAAACAAACAAGCGTGACACACGGAAGCATAAGCACGGAACGCAATTTTTTATATACTGCTTGCTGTTGTTCAAGATATTCTACTAAAAGACGTAGTGCATATATAAGATTACTTGCTTGACCCACTGCGGAGAACTGAATCATAAGATCATTAAATACGTGGGGAAATTGAGCAAGTGCATGAGATAATGATGAACCACGTTCAACAGAAATAGCTATATGATCAATAATATCTGCCCACCACGCAGGTTGTGTTTGAGTTGCTAGTAAAAAAAGCGCTTTATGAAGATGCACACCTGCATCAAGCAAAATAAGTAATTGTTGAAAAAAAGCAATAACCATATAAGAACGTATACGATAGACAAAAGTAGGTTTCCAAGTTACAGCTTGCGCCTGCAAAAGCGCAATATCGTTAGATAATAAAAGCGCTTCAAGGTCACGAATTGAACGTGCACGCATAGCACCATATTGCATACGTGCTTCTAAATTTATTCCAGTCCATTTAAAGTAGGGCATAATCGTGCGTATGCTTCTTCACGGGTATAGGGAGAATTAATAGCAACTGTTTTCATACGGGTAGTTTTACCTCCAAGTAACACAATAGCAAACGGAGAAATAGCAAGATGATCAGCAAGAAACGTAATAAGCTCTTTATTAGCCTTGCCAGCTTCAGGAGGGCTTTTAAGATAACATTTTATAGTATTATTACTCATAAGAATACACTTTTGTTGGTGGCTTGACGATATTACTTTTATGGTAATAATAAGTCTCATACTAAAAGTCCACTAGTTACTTTTGAACATCAGGCAATCTCAACAATAAAAATGCTGCAGCAGAGCTTAATATTGCTGCATATGTAAATGCTACTGTAGGAGAAACTGCTGTCCACAAATAACCTACCATAACACTAGAAATAAAATTACTAATTCCAACAACCGCCTGCAACAGACCATAGCCAGTTCCTCGTATATGAAGTGGAAGCATATCAGCTGCATATGCCTTTTCAACTGCGGTATACGTACCAACACTTATACCCATAATTACAAAAATAATCAATGACACTAACAGCCCCTGTAAGGGAAGAGCAAGCACTAAAGACGTAATACCAAATAGCAACATACCTACATAAGCGAAAATCTTACGTCTTCCATAGGTATCACTTAAGCCACCAATATAATACTCACTCAGAGCACGAATAGCACTAAATAACGTATAAAGTAATACTAAGACGCTATCTATAAAATGCGCTGTATATGTCGGACTTAAAAAATCACGAATTCGTAATAATAAGAGTGATCGACTAAAATAGGCAATGCCAAAAATAAACAAAATAGCAACAAAATGTTTAAAGCGCACTGGTAATTCTTTAAACGACAACGTATATTTATTTGATGTACTGCTTATGCGTGGCAGTTCACGAGTAAGTAATATAATGGCAAACACTGCACCAAACCCTGGAATACACGCAAGTAAAAAAATAGTGCGTAGACTAAAATATTTAAGAGCAAAAAACATACCAAGAGGCCCTACAATAGCGCCTAAGGTATCCATAGCACGATGAAAGCCAAATGCTTTACCATAATACTGCTGAGAAACTGACTCAGTAATTAAGGCATCACGTGCAGGCTCACGCAAACTTTTACCTATACGCTCACTAGTACGGAACATTAATATTTGCCAAACATTTTGAGCTGCACCAATTAAACCAATAAATACCGCTGATGCCAAATAGCCGGCTACTAAAAACGGCTTACGTTTCACTACACGGTCACTAAGCGGACCAAAAATAAGCTTACACAAGTTAGCACTTGCATCGGATATACCGCTGATAAATCCCATATAAGGAGGCGCCGCATAACTACCTACTAACGCAGTAACAAAGAGAGGTAGTGCAGGAAATGCCATTTCATAGCTAACATCCCCTAAAAAACTTGCTATACTAAAACTTAAAATATTTTTGTTTAACCAAGGGCGCTTGGTGTTCAATTGTGTAGTCATGCTTCATTGTCCTTTTAGTGCCAGTTCATGATTCTATGTTATATACTCTAGTATAAGCAAAACTTGCATAAAATCATAAATACTTTATATTTTAAATATACAGTTTCAAATCTTCTCAAGCTCATGGAGAGGTGGCTGAGAGGTCTAAAGCGCTTGCCTGCTAAGCAAGTGTCCTGGTAACGGGACGCGAGGGTTCGAATCCCTCCCTCTCCACCATGTGCAATATAAAGCGCCTATAGCTCAACTGGATAGAGCGTCAGACTACGGATCTGAAGGTTAGGGGTTCGACTCCTCTTAGGCGCACCAATATATTGCTTTTTTTAGCTTCTTGTTTTACACTTAATATATATTTGGAGAGATGGCTGAGTGGACGAAAGCGGCGGTCTTGAAAACCGTTATCTCGAGTGATCGAGATCGTGGGTTCGAATCCCACTCTCTCCTCCAAGTTTTTTCCTTCCTTTTTATTTTCATTGCGTATTTTTTTTGAGCATGCGATACTAAGCAATATGGAATTTGTTCATTTTTTTAAAGGAATTTTAATAGGTTTTTCTATAGCAGCGCCTGTAGGGCCGGTTGCACTTATGTGTATTCGTCGCACACTAAAAGATGGTTTGCCATTTGGTCTAGCCGCTGGATCGGGTGCTGCAACTGCTGATCTTTTATATGCGTTTGTAGCAGGATATGGTCTTACTTTTTTGGCAGATTTTATTATTGAGCATATACTCGTGCTAAGACTTATTAGTGGTATTTTTCTTATATATTTAGGAACACTTATTTATAGAGAAAACGTACACCAAGCACCACGGAGCAACTATAAACGTGGCTTAATTGCAGCATATAGCTCAACGTTTTTGTTAACGCTTGCTAATCCGCTTACCATTATCGCCTTTATGGCAGTATTTGCAGGATTTGGTGAGCCTACAGTCTACTTTTTTACTAAGTATCTTCTTATAGGTGGGGTGGCACTTGGCTCAGCACTTTGGTGGACACTACTCACTATTGCTACTAATACTTTCCGTACAAGAATAACATTGCAAAAATTAGGATTTATAAATAAGCTTGCAGGCGTTATAATTAGTATTGTAGGTAGTATTGCACTTATAAGCATTTTTATTGCTTAGAGAGCAACCTATGCCTATACCATTACTTCCCGTACTTTTTCTGCATACGTTTCAGGATTCTTAAAATTAGTTATCAGCAGTATTTTTCTGATTTTTCTATTGTTAAAAGGCTGATTTTAAGTATACTCAATATACAAGAATTACTACGAACGCATAAAGTATGGTAGAATATTTATGATCCAATCCACTGCTCCTTATCGTATACCACAACAACCATACTTTATAAAAGCAACAGACACAATCAACCTTGCATATTATACATTTTTGCCTAAAGAATCACCTACTACTGTTATTATCTTTTACCATGGTAGTGGTGTATATACTAATAAAACATATCAATGGATCGGTCATTGCTTAAAGGACATGTATAGTTTTGGCGCTTATTTTACTGACCTTCGTGGTCATGGCTATTCCCAAGGTAGTCGCGGGGATACACCAACTATTGAGCAAGTATGGCAGGATGTAGATACGCTCATAACTTTTGTACATAAGAGACATCCTACTGCTCGCCTCTATCTTGTTGGTCATTCTTCTGGTAGTGGAATTATTATAAATTATTGCACTCATACTCATGATACACGTATTACTGGTCTCATTTTTCTTGCCCCATATTTAGGCCCACGATCTGGTACAGCACGCAAGCATAGTGAGTCTCGTACTAATTTTATAAAAAGCGTACGAAACTGGGTATATATAGTTAATAATCTCATAAAGCGCAGTCCATTCCAGCATACACCTACCGTATTTTTTAATCATGCTGCTTTTGCCACAACCTATGACCCACTTTTAGTTTCTTCGTATACTTATACTATGTCCTGCGCTACTACCCCTTACAATGCACCTAAACTCTTTGCTGATCTTAAAATACCATTTGCTTTGCTTATTGGGGATCACGATGAACAGTTTATTCCTGAAAAGGTTATTGCATACCGTGAGTATGCTAGTCACGTACATTCTACAGCATACGCTAAAATAGTTCCTGATACAGGCCATATATCTATTCTCTTAAGTGCTCCTGCACTTATTGCTGAAGCTATTGGCCAGCTTCCAGCACTTACTAACAATACTATCTAGTAGCTACTCTTGCATTCTTTTACCCTTTAGCTATATTTTTCTCGTTATTGCTAACTTTATATATTTAAAAGATGAGTATATTAATGTATTTTTTTATACTATCTCTTAACTTGCTCATGCATGCTCTACTTTATGGTGATGGCTTTGTAGAAGGTACGCTTGTTGCTACTCAACATCAGCATATCCCTATAGAGCAGCTTGCAAGAAATAGTCTTGTTATGGGCTATAGCACTAGTAACAAGTGTTATGCTGAAAAGAAAGTATTACTGCAACGCAAGCATCAGGTTACTCGCTACCTACAGGTTACTCTTCAAGGCGAGACTATCAACGTAACGCCTAACCAGCGCTTTTATTTGCCATTAGAGCGACAGTGGATACGTGCTGCACAGCTCAAGCCTGGTCATGCTCTGCTTACCGCTTCAGGTTCTTTAGTATGCATTAATGCTATAACTGAAATACAACAGCCTGCTACCGCATATAATCTCTCTATTAGTGACTTTCATACTTTTTTTGTATCTCGTCATAATATTCTAGTACACAATATTGCCGTAGTTATACCTATTGCCATCTCTTTTGGTATGGGTGGTGCAGAAGTAATGTGGGCAACCATGGCCCAAACTGCCATAACTGGTCTTATCTTAGGCATTATCTATGGCAAGCAATCAAACAGTCGTGACAATAAGCCTGACACTATTGATATACTGCTCAGTAAAGCACAGGATAAGAGAAGACAACCCCCTCCCTTTAACGGTGGCGGTGGTGGGCCTTTACATTCACCTCAAGATCCTAAGAAAGACAATAATAATAACAAACACCCTCACGGCAAATATGAAGATGCTTCCTATCATCATAAAAACAGTAAGGGTCGTAAAAATCCAGCTCCTAAAGATGGTCAAACTGCTCTAGATAATTCTGTTGCAATAAGCTCAGAATCCACAGGTAGAATTGGCCTAAGTAAAGGAGAAATTGTAGTACTGAGACAAACTTCATCAGGATTATATCATGGCTATGTAAGCACATGGGAAAAACTGGAGCAGCCATTGAGAAATATCTTACATAAACGAGGATGGGCTAATATTCAAACAGGTAAAATTAATTGGCCACCATGGGCTTAATAAGGTGTTTATATGCAAAAGGATACTATTATATTTACTATTACAACAAAGGAATACATTAAAATATTCCTCCCTTGCTTAATAGACGAACTATTTAGATTTGATGATGTAACTATTATCTTACATACTTGTAATGGCAAAGAATTCATTATCTATAATAATGATCATATTATGGAAGCATTACAAGTATTTAATACACTTCTAAAAAGAGCATTAAATGGGCAGAAAGAAATCCATAGCTCAATTAATAAAGATATAGGCTATTTATGGAATAGAGATCTTTGGGGTAAATCTAATAGATTAGTTTATAAAACATGGCCAGAAGGACATAAATACTGGATTGGTATAGAGTATCTTTTATGGTCATATAAAAAGCGAACATCATGGCTCTATGAAAAGAATAACCAACTCTTTCTTGAAGTAACTCCCACGTATCAGTGGCCATCTATACCAATTAAAGAAGCTAAAAAACAACCGAGATTTGTGAGCTATCGAGAGTTCATGAAAAACTATAAACCTTACGCTATTATACCTTTAGAAAGAACGACTGCCCAAGAATGGCTTAAACAAACAGAACAGCTTATTAAGCTTATTGAAGCTAATGATAGTAAGTACTTTATCTAACATCTAAAAGGCGAGTACCTAATGTATCTTTTTATACTCTGTCTTAACGTGCTTATGCATGCTCTGCTCCATGGTGAAGGCTTTATAGAAGGCACGCTTGTCGCTACTCAACATCAGCATATCCCTATAGAACAACTTACAAGAAATAGTTTTGTTATGAGCTATAGCCCTAGCAACAAATATTATGCTGAACAGAAAGTACTGCTCCAAAGCAAGCATCAGGTTACTTGCTACCTACAGATTACTATTCAAGACGAGATTATCAACGTAACGCATAACCATCGCTTTTATTTACCATTAGAGCGACAGTGGATACGTGCTGCACAGCTCAAGCCTGGTCATGCGCTGCTTACCGCTTCAGGTCCTTTAGTATGCATTAATGCTATAACTGAAATACAGCAGCTTGCTACCGCATATAATCTCTCTGTTAATAACTTTCATACTTTCTTTGTATCTCGCCATAATATCCTAGTACACAATATTGCTGTAGTTATACCTATTGCTATATCTTTTGGTATGGGTGGTGCAGAAGTAATGTGGGCAACCATGGCCCAAACTGCCATAACTGGTCTTATCTTAGGCATTATCTATGGTAAGCAATCAAACATTCGTGACAATAAGCCTGACACTATTGATATACTGCTCAGTAAAGCACACGATAATAGAAGACAACCTCCTCCCTTTAACGGTGGCGGTGGTGGGCCTTTACATTCACCTCAAGACCCTAAGAAAGATAATAATAATAATAATAACAAACATCCTCACGGCAAATATGAAGATGCCCCTTATCATCATGCTAATAGTAATGGTACTAAGAGCCTAGCTCCTAAAGATGGTCAAACTGCTTTAGACAATTCAATACTTATAAAACAGAATAGCCCAAGAAGAATTAGCTTAAGTCAGGGAGAAATTGTTATACTCGATCAAACCTCTCTAGGATTGTATCATGGCCATGTAAGAACGTGGAATGAATTAACTGGTTCAATGAGACGTGCATTACATAAATCTGGTTGGGTAAATACTCAAACAGGCAAAATAATTTGGCCACCATGAGCTTGCTTGATCAATAAAGGCTAAATATGACAGCGAATAACATTATTTTTAATATTAATGATTCAAATTATATTAGAATAGAACTACTACAACAACTATCCCATCTTTTCAGATATGACGAAGTAACTATTACACTTCATACTCAACATCAAAAATATATACTATATCAAAATGATTTTATAATAGAGGCTTTACAATCACTTAGTTATTCGCTTCAAAAAGCACTTACTAATGCATTAAACCTACATGAATCAATAACTAAAGACATTGGATACTTATGGAATAGATGTTTATGGGGAAATTCTAAAAAACTTGTAGAAGAAATAGGAGCAGAGAATCAAATCTACTGGGTAGGTGAAAGGTACCTTTTATGGTCAGGACAACAGATAGATTCTTGGCTCTATGAGAAAAATAACCAGCTCTTTCTTGAAGTTACCCCTACGTATCAATGGCCGCCTATACCAATTAAAGAAGCTAGAAAACAACCAGGTTTTATAAGCTATAGAGAGTTCATGAAACAATATACACCTTACGCTATTATACCTTTAGAAAAAAAAATTGCCCAAGAGTGGCTTGAACAAACAGAGCAACTTATTAAGCTTATTGAAGCCAATGATAGCAAGTATTTTATTAAACAAGAAGAATAGTACTTAAATTTCCCCTAGAGTCTTTCTAGGGGACTTAAAAATATTAATTACCAGAGGATAGATCAAATATACGATAAAGACTTTCTTGAGTAAAAAATCTTTGTGTTTGTATATTTTTAGACTCTGATTTAGGAGAAAGTGATACTACCGATTCCGGTTGCTGCGGCAAAGTAGTAAAAAAAGCATGGAGTTTATTCTCTATAGTATTAATAAACCCAAGCCTTTGAGCTTTAATAGCGTTAGAATATTCTTGGTTGCTTGCTTTACAGACTTCAATATGAGCTTTCTGTATTTGTTGCTCAATTTTCGCCTTTTCTTTTTCAAGACGTTGTTTTTCTTGTTCTTGTTGTTCTTTAGTTTTTCGAGCATCTTCACGACGAGCATACAAAAATGCTTGTAAAGCTACACCAGCTCGACGGCATCCGTCTAGTTTTTCTTTGGTGTCAGCTATATCTTTATTTTCTTGCAAAAAATGTCTACTATAACACTGGCCTACTGCTTGAATATGCTCTTCTTCTACATGAGCTCCACGATTAATGAGCTCTTGTACCACTTTATCAGATCCATGTACAACTGCAGTAGTAAGCGCCTGTTGTGGTTCAGCACCATGATTTAAAAGTACTTGTGTTGTTCTTATATTATTATGTTCTGCTGCACCTTTAAGTCCAGTGTTTTTCCCTTCTTGAGTGAGGGTATAGCGAGAACTAATACTTGGCGCAAGCAATGCAGCGCGCACACGAACTTCAGAAAGACGCCCTGGTGTTTGATAACGTGACGTTCCAATAACAGTATCTTTGTTATAATGTCCAAGCCATCCCTTTGCATCCGGTGTTTTGGTCCCATTACATAAACAGACACTACTCCAAAATAAAAGAATTATTTGTACACGTGTATAGTACTGCATAAAAATTTCCCCTATAGTATTAATATTATTAAAAATATTATAAAAATTACCATTTTTTGTAAGAAGCGCAACTGCCTCTTAAGTATAAAATTACAGTAATAAAATTAAATTATTTTAAAATATTAATTTTATATATTGCAAAATATATTTTTTAATCTATACTGTACGTTGACATGTCAATAGGGTTTATAATTGGTTATTTTTATTTTTTAAGGAACTATATACTATGAATATCACTCGCTTTATAGCGATCTTATGTACTTTAAGCTTTTCGTATATAACGATGCATGCAATGACTACTGGTGAATCTTCACGAGCACTACAGTTGCATCGGTACAATCAAGAACTTAACGCTACTACACAAGATATGATAGCTGCACAACGCATTAATAATTCTGACAATAGTGTCGTTATCGACATGCCTTATGATGAAGAACTTGAGCAGTTACTTACACAAGCTCGAAGTGAACAACAAGCACCATGGTATACACGTGCTCTTGCTATAACACGTAGAAAAAGTGCTCAAACATTAGATACTACACGTGAAAATACAGCAGCAGCTCTTAATCGTGCTCTTCAAATAACACGAAACAGCGCTTTTAGAAATACAATGCAGTTTGCCTTCAAAGTCGGCCTTGCAGTTACAACAAACACGTTTTTTCCTGAAGCAGCGCCTGCTCTTTTTGCCCAAGAAGGCTTAGCAAAAAGTATTAGCAACAAAATAGCAAGTGATAAATTTGCGAAACTTGTAGCGTTATGCATAGCCACCTATGCTGTCGGTGGAGCAACAGGACTTTTAGATTTTCATGTACTCAAACCGCTCTATGGAATACATACAGGGTTTGGTACTGTAGCAATACTTTGTATGTTCAAATATATTAATCATTATCTTAAGCATTACACTACTGAAGCTGAAAGCTCGCAACAAGGTCTTCTTATCGACCATCACTAAATTTTTTAAAGTACCCTTCGTTAATTACTCTACGTAAGGGTACTTTAACATTTCCACCATTCCCCTTTGTCACAGTCAGATCTATCATCGCCTTCTACCGCACTTTCATGTATAATTCCTCTAGATCCCTCTTCTTTCATATTCTGCTGCATATATTTAACCTGCTTTTTAGATTGAAAAGCATTTCTCGTAGTTTCTGAATTTATAGATTCTGTAACAGATAATACTGTTACCACGGTAAGTAAAAAATATTTCATAAACACGTCCTTCTATAATCACATTATCATATTTAATTACTAGTTTAATTTATAACTTACTCTAAGTTCAATAATTTTAGTTTTTTAACAAGTAAGAAGTAGATAATCGTCATGTGATAATACATCATAGAAATCACGACATATACTAGGCTTATACACTCTTTTAAAGAGCGTATTATGTAAAAGATTTAGATTAGTTAGTTCTTGAATATACGTGTGTACAGATTTAGCATCTTTTTTTTCTTGCATACGGATATATATATAGCGTATTATCATATCTTCCAAGAGATCAGGACAGGAAAAGTAATCATACAGCCGAAAAAGAGAACGACGATAATTACGTGACCAACCGCGTATACCATTAAAGTCAGCATTTAAAGAGTCTAAAAATAAAAATTCAACAGTACCATTATATTTATGTGCAACATAGCCAAGTGCATGAGACATTGCTGTCTTAGCATTCGTAATAATGCCAAAGGTATACGTAGGTAAAGTATGAAATTTACGCAAATTATACAAAAGTCTCTCGTATTGAGATTCATAAAGAAGCGCTACTCTAAGAGCAGTTTCTTCATCAGTATGGGGATCTTGTACTTTTTTTAAAATATCTTGTATAGTCGCTATTCGTTGCTTATATACAGCAGTTTCTTCACTTATAGGCCAGCCTGCCCTGGTAATTTCACGTGGATCATAACTATATACAACAGCAATACGACGTGCAATATCAGCAGCATCTTCAGGAACTTTTAAGTTACTCAAGAAACATTTAATTTCATTAAAATTAAATACATCGTATTCTTTGCATTGCTGTCCATAAAAAGAATGTAAAAATTTTTTATTCAAAAGATACGCATACCATTTACTAAAAGACTGATTAGGCAAAGCCAATGCATACGTTATACAAAAGGTGTTACGTAACGCATGAAAAGCGCATGAAAAATCAGTTCCTAATGGTTGCTGAAGCATATATAATTGATACACAGAGCGTGAAGTATCATACGCAATAAGAGAATTTTTATGCAAAGGAATATCTGATACGAGCGCACTATAATGATCAGCAAGTATATGCTCAATTTTTTTGCCAATAAGTTCTGGCCCTATCAAAGACACCTTTAACTGAGATGCTTTTTTGCTATACGCTATTATGGCACCTTCTTGACATGAAAGTGTAGATATACCGCTTATTATAATTCCTAATAGTAGTTTTCTCATAGCATTACTCAATTTTTAGTGTACTAAATTAAATATAATTAATTTAAAATATAAAAATCAAATAAAACACAAAAAATGTAGATATAGTTTGTTAAAGAGCACTAAAAGACGTATATCCCGTAGCAATTAGAAAATCGTATATCTGGTGTATATATGTGCGCATAAGCACGTGATCATGCTCAAATTCTTGATTAACATTAAGAACCAGTACTGGTACGTTAGTCAGTAATGGCGTTATATCCCGCTTTTCAATCAAAAATTGATCATGACGTATACTCAGTTGCTGTATATATTCAGGAGTAATAGACTGTTCTGCGTGACGATGACGCTTTAAAACACGCGTATATGCTCTATCGGGATCAACCTTAAGATAAATAAAGCCCTGCGGTATAAAAGGATGAAAACGTATAAAAAAATCAAACCAAGCACAATAAAGACGCCATTCACAATCAGTAAGAAAACCATTTATATAACTATTTTTAGCAAAACAGTAATAGCCGGAATAGAAAGAGCGCTCCATAAATACTGGCGATGATACTGTATTGGTAATTTTCTGAGTATGCTGTTCTTGTACTCGTGCCATAAGTGTTGCAAGCTCTAGCGTATAGGCCCATCGTCGTGGGTTACTATAGAAATTGTTAAGAAGAGACTGACCATCATGCTCATTATGCCAACTGGGTAATGGCTCAAAACAAATACTAATAGTGGGCATATACTGCTGTATTTTTTTTAAAAACGTTGATTTGCCAGCTCCGATAGTACCTTCAATAATATACATGATTATATAATTATACGGGTGATTGCAGGGTTAATTCTTGTTAATAGTTCATTGCTTATAGTTTCTGCTTGTGCCGCTAGCGTTATTGCGTTAACATAAGGGCCTGCGCCGATCAACGTAACGGTATCGCCTACTGCTGCCGGTATATCAGTGATATCTATCATAATCATGTTCATACTCACCGCACCTATCACCGGGGCAAATTTTTGTTGAACTTGTACACAGCTCTTATTAGAAAGCGCACGCGGATAACCATCCCAATAACCAACTGGCAATACTCCTACTCTTGTAGGACGTGAAGCAGTAAACATATGTCCATAGCCTACAGAAGAACCTTGCGGTATCTGTACTATATGTATAATTTTTGTTTTCCAGCTAAGCACCGGACGCAATTCTATGTCAGGAAAGCGTTTTTTAAGCGTTTGTTCAGTAAATGCTGATTTCCAACACCCATATATTTGGGTGCCTATACGTGCTATAGTATACGCCTGATCATGCTGCACCACAAGACCACCTGAAGCAAATACATGTGTATAAGGAAAAATAATAGTGTCTGCAGCAAGCGCATGTACTACGCTATCAAAGCGAGCAAGCTGAGCTTGTGTCATAGCTTGATCTAGATTAGTAACATCTGCAAGATGGGTATAGATTCCTTGCCAACTAATAAACGGCAAGCTATATAACTCTTTAACAAATACATATACTTCATCTGCTGGTAAACCCAAACGTGCCATACCTGTTTGTACTTTTACATGTACACGAATTTTTTTTTGAGCAGCTCGCCCTCGTTCATTAAGAGCGTAGAGCAACTCTTTAGAGTATATTGCTACATCAAAATCATAATAAATACATTCATCAAGAGGTACATCAATATACCCTACAACTACTATTGGCTTGGTAATACCAGCACGGCGTAACAGTATTGCTTCGCTTCCTGTTACTACAAAAAAGCATTCTACCGCACTGTGATATTGTGCAATAGTTGCAATAGGCACAATACCGTGGCCATAGGCGTTACTTTTAACGACAATACCTAGTTTCTGTCCCTGTTGGGCATACGCTAAACGCTGTAATACCGCTAAATTATGTTCAAGCGCATGTCGGTCTAACTCGATCCATGTGTATTCAGCCGAACGTATAAAATCTTGAGAAAGAGAGAGAGGCCTGAAGAACTCTTCAGGCCGTATATTTTGTTGATTAATAAAACAAACCGTTATTTAGTACTACGAGAATTAATAGCAATTTTTTTTGTTTGTATAAGCTTTGGTAAAATAAGTGTTAGCTCATGAGCATCTTCATCATAATCCGCTTGAATCTTTTCCGTCGCAGAAAGATCTACGTATTCTGGTAGGAAATCAGAGAAAGAGCTTGAACCATATGACACATACCGAGCTTCTTGTTTGCTTTTTTGGTTTTCTTGCTCATCTTGAACTTTTTCTTGTGCTGGTTGTTCTTGTCTAGTATGCACTGATTCAAGATAGACTCTATTGCCTTTTACTGCAAGAAATAACTGAGTAGTTTTATCTTGTGCTGATAGCTTAAGGGTATGTGTACGATCGTTAATATCAAGCTGTATGTTTTCACGAGCAATAGTAATACCTTTAAGCTTAATAATAACATGTGCATCATCACTGCTGGTATCTACTGAAATAGCATCTTTAGCAGTACCCATTTTGCTCATTGATTCGCGCATATGGCGAATGCTTTCTTCCATTTCTTTAAATACTTCATCAAAAGCTCCCCATCCAAATGCGCCCATATGAGCAGCATAAAGTGTACTTAAAAAAAGCAACATAAGATGCTTAACTTGAGTATTCATAACGAACCTCCCGAGCATTAAATTAATACAGGTTTACTTAGCACTAGTATACCAAAAAAGTATAGTAACTTTCAACTCCTCTACCCTAACACTCATCGTCACACTCTTCTTCTTCTTCCAGCTCATCATCTTCATCTGCTTCTTCAGATTCTTCGTCAATTTGATCAAGGGTAATAAATGCAAAAAAATCAAGCACTAAAAATACTGGACGAAAGAAATCAAGCTGCTCAGAGCTTACTTGTGCTTCGTCAGGTGCTTGTGATAGCTCATCTTCAAACGAAGCATATGCATCATAGCGCTCTTTAGCACGCGTAAACCATGTACCGCTAGAAAGCATTTTTTTTAGTTCTTGCTCAAATTCACGTGCCGCTGTATAAAAATCTTGCTCATTTTCAGCACTATACGTATTAACTAAATATGCATGACGGATAGCAAGACGCCCTAATACTTGCTGACGATCTTCTACAGCTATATCTTCAAGTAGTGCATAATTATGCATAATTCTATTTTTAATTTCATCAAGAATTTCCATGACTTCTTCGTCATTTTTAACTACTTGCCAATCAATAGCAATTTCTCCTTTAATAAAACTATTAAGCAGTTCAAAAAGCGCTGCTTTAAATTCATGTGCCATAGTGTATGATTCTTTCTTAATAATATAACTATATTGTTTTGCTTAGTGTACCCCGCACGCCAGCAAAAGTATAGTATACACCGTAGACTTGCTAAATACTTATAAATCAGGTACAGTGCATGAACACCAACTATATATAACTTTCTTATTACTAAGTGCTTTGCATCATGATAAAAAAAAGTGAAAAGACGCAGCAACAGATTATCTTTGGCGTTCATGCAATACTAGAGCTTCTTAGAGCAAAAAAAAGAACTATTACTACCCTTTATACAACTAAACCTACACCTAAAGTATGGGATACTATTGCACCATTATTATCTCGTGCAACAACTATACAGTATGTAACCAGAGACGTTCTCACTCGCATAGCAGGTACATCTGATCATCAGGGTATTGTTGCTTGGGCAACACCATTTATAGCAACTAAAACTTTTTTTAATCCCCATACGCATAAGCTTCTCCTTATGCTTGATGGTATTCAAGATATACGTAATATGGGAGCTATTTTACGCTCAGCATATTGTACTAATATTGACGGAGTTATTATTACAAAAAAAAATAGCGCGCCTCTATCAGGTGCTGCTTTTAAAGCAAGCGCAGGGCTTGCTGAGCACTTAACTATATATGAAGCTGCTACTGCTCAGACAGCAGTACAAGAACTAAAAAAAGCAGGGTATAACCTATATCTTGCAACTTTAGCAGGTGAAAATGCTTTGTGTGTTCCCTATCAAGCACCACTCTGTCTCATTATTGGCAACGAAGCAAAAGGCATTTCTCCTGATATTTTAGCTGCGGGAACTTGTATTACTATTCCTCAAAAAACTACTGACATCTCATATAATGCCTCTGTTGCCGCTGGGATTCTCCTCTTTCTGCTGGCAACGCGCATACACAAGATTTAAATATTAAATTCTTGACGCCGCCCCCTTTAAATCGTTATGTACTAAGAGGGGATCTGTATGCATATGCATGCAAGTTATAAAAGGGGGAAGGTATGCTCACATATAAACATACGTATGCTCTTGCAGCACTACTTGTACTACCCCTCTCTTTGTGGTTTAAGCAGCAGTATACAATACTTATTACTCCTAGTTCATATCTGTTAAGAAATAGTTCTTTACTTTCGCCTACCGCATATGCAGAACTATGCGCTACACTTGATGCCCACAGTAATATGTACGGTAATCCACAAGCACTTGAGCAACTTATACGTACCGCATGCTTAGCAGTTATAGGCTGTGATATTCACTATACCGCTCAACGTACTGCTTCTATTTATTTACATGTATATACACCACGCGCACTTATTAATGGACACTATGTCATTTGCTCACCACAAGCATTTTTGTCGCCTGAGCTTTTTACAAGCGAACTTATTACTGCATTGCCTACTATATATATTACTGCAGCTCACCCTTTTTCAGAAGCATCTTCACCTGCATTTATATATTTTATTGATACTCTCCCCCACGATATATTCGATGATTTTGTTTTAGAATGGCATAATAAAACATATATTACACTAGCACACAAGCGCAATGCATATACCATAATTAGCACTGCTTCACAACATATTACTCAAGAATTACTTTCTACGTGTGCAGCACTCTTTAATGAACTTAATACACAAACAAAAGCATGGCTTATTGATATACGCTTTAAGAATGCCTTTGTCATAAAGGGAAGGGAAGGGGATGAAACAAATACCACGCGCACAGAATCTCTGTGCCTCAATTGATGTTGGGACAACCAAAATTTGCGTTTTAATAGGGCGCCAGCTTGCACCTGATGCTCTTGAAATTATAGGTATTGGCAAGGCTGCATCTGAAGGGCTTTCTCGTGGCATAGTGATTGATATATCGGCCGCTATGCATTCTATTAAGAGCGCATTACAAGAGGCGCAACTAATGGCAGGCGTTACAATCGAATCAGCATATGTTGGCATTTCAGGTGCTCACATTCAATCATCGACATCACAGGGCATGGTACCGGTAAAAAAAGGCGAAGTACGGCCATACGATATAGAGCATGTTATTGCAGCTGCAAAAGCGGTACCATTACCACATGGGCAAGAAATTTTACATGTTTTACCACAATTTTTTACGCTTGATTCTCAAAATAGAATTAAAAATCCACTCGGTATGTACGGTGTGCGTTTAGAAGCACAGGTGAGTATTATCACCGGCGCTACTGCGTGTGTTCAAAACTTAGTGCGCTGCTGTATAATGGCAGGAGTTAAAGTAGCTGATATTGTACTGGAACCGCTTGCATCAGCACTGGCAGTACTGAGTGAAGACGAGCGTGAACTTGGAGTAGGACTTTTAGATATTGGTGGCGGTACCTCTGATTTAGCGCTGTATCAAGAAACAAGCTTAAAATATGCTATGATTTTACCCATTGCTGGAATTCACTTTACTCAAGACTTGGCAATATGTCTACGCACACCACTTAAAGAAGCAGAACGTATTAAAATTGCCTATGGACTTGTAGCCGATTCTATAGTACCATCAGACCATTCTCTTGAAATAGAAATGATGCATGGGGTAGAAAAACAGATAATTCCACAGTATCACATTACTGATGTATTATCAGCACGTGCAAGTGAGCTTTTTGCGCTCATTCACGATGAGTTAGTAAAACGAGAGCTCTATCCACTTATGACCGCAGGCCTCGTATTAACCGGAGGTGGTGCTTTGTTAAAAGGTATGAAAGAGCTTGCCGAATCTACCTTTAATATACCGGTACGTATTGGTAAACCACGCTTGCATTCAGCATATAAAGATGCACTTGATAACCCTGCTTATGCAACTGGTTATGGAATTTTGCTTCATGCTCTCCACAAAAATAGAGCTCATATGTTAAATAATTTTAATGGTCCATTGATTTCTCGTGTTTTTTGGCGTATGAAATCATGGATAAGTGACTTTTTCTAATTACAAAGGAGATGTAATTCATGATTGAATTTGAAGCATCAGATATAACAACTTCACTACCTCGTATCTCTATTAAAGTTATTGGTGTTGGCGGTGCTGGCGGCAATATGGTAAATAGCGCAATGGCCGATCCATCAACTGGCATAGAATTTATCGCGGTCAATACTGACGCGCAAGCACTTAATATTTCAAAAGCACATCATACTATTCAGCTTGGTGTTAAATCAACGCGCGGTCTTGGCAGCGGTGCTAATCCTGATCTTGGTCGTCGTGCCGCTGAAGAAGATCTTGATAAAATTCTTGAACTTCTTGATGGTTCACAAGTAGTATTTCTAGCGGGTGGCCTGGGCGGTGGTACAGGATCTGGAGCTCTGCCGGTGATTGCACGCGCTATAAAAGATAAAAATGTATTATTAATTGCTGTAGTAACAACACCATTTATATTTGAAGGACGACGACGCGCTAAAATTGCTGAGCAATCGCTTGCGTTATTAAAAGAATCAGTAGACACACTTATTGTTATTCCTAATCAAAAGATTTTAGATGTTGTAGATCAATCAGCATCTATGATTCAAGCATTTGAAATGGTCAACGAAGTACTGACACAATCAATTAAAAATATTGCTGATATTATTGACAAAACAGGATTAATTAACGTTGATTTTGCTGATGTTCGTTCTGTAATGAAAGATATGGGATTAGCAGTTATGGCTACGGGGCGAGCATCAGGCGAAGATCGAGCTCGCCAAGCAGCACTAAAAGCTATACATTCCCCACTTCTTGAGAACATGAGCATTGCCGGTGCACGAGGGGTAGTACTTAATGTTAAAGGCAATGCACAACTGGGTATTCACGAAATTAGCGCTGCTGCTTCTATTATTTATGAGCAGGTAAACGAAGAAGCAAGTATTATTCTTGGTTCAGTAATTGACGAATCATGTGGTGATGAAATAGAAGTTACTCTTATAGCTACCGGTTTTGAACAACCTGTAAAAGAAGATATCCAAGTAAAACCTACTGTGCTTGATCGCTCAAAACCAATGCTTACGCAAGAGCTTGCAGCTTCTTCTGAACAGAACGTTAGTATGCGTGCTCAACCAGAAACTCCCGCTACCAATAATCTTGATATTCCTGCATATTTGCGTAAATTACAAACAACAAAAAATTACTAAAGCACTAGTTTATTAGTACATTCCCCTATATACTCTCTTTATATAGGGGATATAGTTACAAACAACTTAAAAGAGTATAGTGCGTGCTTATATATGCTCATTCAGGATTTGTTCTTGGGTTTGGCGATATACATACTAGTTTTAGTATACATCAACAACAAAAATACACCCGCTACTCATCAGTACAGCTTATAGAGTGCTTTCCATTTTCTGAGTTTACCTCACGTTTACACTTACAGGCACTTATAAAATCTGATCAAGTACATGATACTACCGGTCTTGTTATTACCCGGCAAAATTATACAAAAATACACCCTTTTACTGAGCCTGCTGATTACTTAATTACTAATATTCCTGCGGTTGGTCTGAGTATAGCCACTGCTGACTGTATACCTATTAGTATATATGACCCAATTAATCATGCGCTTGGTATAGCACATGCCGGATGGCGCGGCAGTGCTCATCGTATAGCAAGTACTATGCTGCACGCTATGACTGAACAGTATGGTACTCAACCGGAACAGTGCCTCGTTGTACTTGGTCCCCATGCACAAAGTTGCTGCTATCAAGTTGATGCTGCTTTTGTTGATCAACTTGCAGCTGTATCGCCGTATACCCAGCAGGTAGTACAAAAGCGTAATCAGCTTTTCTATGTAGATTTAACATTGCTTACGTTACTTGACCTTTATTCTACAGGAGTTAACCCTAAATCCTGTTTAAATACCTATGCTTTTTGTACCATTAAAAATACGGGCTATTGTTCGTATAGACGTCAAAAAGATCTCGGCTTACGTCAGCTTACCGTAGCAGCTTTACAATAAGCATATTTATCGACTATATGTTTTATGGTATAGTATATATACTACCAGTAGTGAACAAAAAAGGAGTACACTGTTTAATGTTTAAAGGTCCATTATTATGATAGCAAAGATTCTTGCAAAATTGTTTGGCACCAATAATGCGCGACAGCTCAAGCGTCTTGAGCCTCTTGTATATGAAATTAATCGTTTTGAAAAAACTATTGCTCCTCTGTCTGATGAACAGTTAAGCAGTAAAACTAATGAGTTTCGCGAGCAGCTTTCCCGTGGTCGAAAACTTGATGACCTGCTTCCTGAAGCATTTGCTGTAGTACGTGAAACCGCCAACAGAAAATTAGGACAACGTCACTACGACGTGCAACTTATTGGCGGCATAGTATTGCATCAGGGAAAAATTGCTGAAATGAAAACCGGTGAAGGTAAAACGCTTACTGCTACACTGCCGTTATATCTTAATGCCCTTGCTGGTAAAAGTACTCATTTAGTTACGGTAAACGATTATTTAGCACGTCGTGACGGTGAGTGGATGGGCGCTATTTATAACCATCTTGGTCTATCTGTAGGGATTATTCAAAATGCATTAAGTGATAGCGAACGCAAAAAAGTATATGCATGTGATATTACCTACGGAACTAATAACGAGTTTGGTTTTGACTACTTACGCGATAATATGAAATTTCGTCTTGAAGATTACGTGCAGCGTGATTTATATTACGCTATTGTTGACGAAGTCGATTCTATTTTAATTGACGAGGCACGTACTCCGTTAATTATTTCAGGAGCTTCTGATGAAAGTAGTCGCTTATACGTAGAAGTAAATCGCGTTATACCACGTTTACAAAAAAACACTGACTACGAAGTTGATGAAAAAACCAAATCAGTACAACTTACCGAGTTAGGCAATGACAAAATAGAAGCGGCATTTGGTATACAAAATCTCTATGCAATTGAGAATATTAAATTATTACATCATGTAAACCAGGCATTACGTGCTCATGCGTTATATAAACGTGACGTTGAATACGTTGTACGTGATGGCCAGGTATTAATTGTTGATGAATTTACAGGACGTATTTTAGCAGGAAGGCGCTACAGTGATGGCTTACATCAGGCTATAGAAGCTAAAGAAAATGTTACCATTGAACGAGAAAGCCAAACACTGGCTTCTATTACGTTGCAAAATTATTTTAGACTCTATAAAAAACTAGCAGGAATGACCGGTACTGCAGTAACTGAAGCAGAAGAATTTCATAAGATTTATAATCTTGATGTTATTTCTATTCCTACTAATCGCCCTATGATACGAGAAGATAAGCCTGATTTAATTTTCTTAACCAAACGCGCAAAATATAAAGCAATTGTTGAAGACATTAAAGAACGGTATAAAAAAGGACAACCAGTACTTATTGGTACTATCGATATAGAAACATCAGAACTATTAAGTGATGTGCTAACGGCAAATGGCATTGCCCATGATGTACTGAATGCAAAAAACCATGCACGTGAAGCTGATATTATAGCACATGCCGGTGAAGCAGGGCGGGTTACTATTGCAACAAATATGGCCGGACGGGGTACCGATATTAAGCTTACCCCTGATTCAGTACAGTCTGGTGGACTCTATATTCTGGGGACTGAACGGCACGAAAGCCGTCGTATTGACAATCAGTTACGAGGACGTTCGGGTCGTCAAGGAGATGCCGGTGAATCACGGTTTTATATCTCACTTGAAGACAATTTAATTCGTATTTTCGCTGGCGATAGTATTCAGCGTAACATGCAACGTATGGGCATGACCGAAGACGAAACTATCGAGTCGAAATTTATCTCAAAAACTATTGAGCGTTCTCAAGAAAAAGTAGAAAAATATCACTTTGACGTACGTGAACATCTGTTAAAATATGACGACGTGCTTAATCAACAACGTATAGTGGTCTATAAATACCGTCGTGAAATTTTAGAAGGCGATCATGTCTATAGTTTAATACGTGAATTAATGGGTGATACGGTAACTGACATCGTATTTCACCATAGTCCACAGCATACCCTAACTCCTGAAGTTATTGCAGAAATTAAGAAAGCAATTCTCGCGCTTACGGGCCTTTCTCAAGAAATACTTGATCTTTCTTCACTACCTATTACCTCACAAGAAACACTTATTACTGATCTAACTAATTTTTTGTTACTTAAATATGACCAATATCGTGCAACACAAGACACTGAACTGGTAGCACAAGCTGAACGTTGGCTTATGCTTGAGTCACTTGATGCTGCTTGGAAACAACATATGCTCAATTTAGATCAGCTTAAAGAAGGTATCGGCTTGCGTGGTTGGGGTCAAAAAAACCCACTTATCGAGTATAAAAAAGAAGCATTTGCTATGTTTGAAGCTATGATGAAAAACGTACGCTGGGATATTATACACCATATATTCCATCTTAATATTGAACGTTTTGATGTAGCGCACCTTGAAGAAAAGCGTGAAAATGAACTTGCGGAGTTAAACTTGATAGGTACTGGTCAACCAACACCAAGCCATGACCCTACAGCACATCACCATACGCATAAGCATGAAAGTAAGCAAGAAAAAATAGGACGCAATACTGATTGCTCGTGTGGATCAGGTAAAAAATATAAAAAATGCTGTGGCCTTACCAAGTAATAGTATACTGTATTATAGTATATTACTCACACAAGCAGCTTTGATCTTCGTTATCAGGGTAGCAATGGCATTCTCCACATGCGCATGCTTTCTCTGAGCAGCGGCATTTTACACCGGTTTTATAGGTACGTGTTGTAGGGATATGTTTTTCTTCAGTTGGTATTGCATGCTCAATAGTCTTGCCATTACGCTTATTTGTAGCCATATAACTTAACAGGCTAACAATTACAGTCGTCATGGCACCACTGTTGCTGCTTTGCTTGATCATTTTGCTGCGTTTGCTTTTGCGTGCTTTGCGAATTTTGTGCTGCTGAATTTTGTGTTACTGTATGTTGTTGCTGTCCACCTTCTTCATGACAATGATAACAACTGTGATTTTTTCTTTGCGTATCCATAAAATATAACCTCTATACTTTACTCTTTATCACTTTATTTCTAATATTACACAAAATATGCTTTTTAATTCAATACTAGTGTCAAATAAATAATTAAATATTACATTTCTGTACGGTAGCTGCTTTTAAATGCTGAAATGCTCTCTTTTGTAGCTCAAAATCGTACATGCTACTTATTAATGACGTAAGAGTAGTATATCGTGGGCTCCAATTAAGCAGCTTTTGGGCACGTTGCGCACATGCCACTAAGCATGCAGGATCACCCTGACGGCGCTGAACTATGCGTATTGGTATAACTAACTGTGTAATAGTTTCAACTTCAGTAAGCACTTGTCGTACGGAAAATCCTTGACCGGTGCCTATATTAATAATAGTAGACTCCTTACCCTCTTGTAAATAGAGCAACGCTCTATAATGCGCTTCGGCAAGATCTCGCACATGGACATAATCACGAATACAGGTACCATCAGGGGTATCATAATCAATACCATACAACAAAAACGAGGTTTGATCCAGTGCTGCGCGCAAAGCACAGGGAATAATATGCGTTTCTGGTGTATGCTGCTCTCCCAATCCTTTAGATGGCCATGCTCCCGCAACATTAAAATAGCGTAAAATAACATACTCAAGATGATGTGCCTTACCCATATCTTCCAGTATCTGCTCAACCATACGCTTAGTACGCCCATAGGGACTAATAGGAGTACATAAATGCGTTTCATCGATAATTTTAGTGCGGGGCGTACCGTATACAGCACCACTTGAAGAATAGATTATCTTTTTTACATTATATTTCACCATGCTTTCAAGCAACTGCACGGTCTTTGCAACATTGTGCATATAATACTTAAGTGGGTTTTTTACCGATTCATGTACTTCAATACAGCCGCCACAGTGTATTACCGCATCAACTATATTCGTACTAAAAATACGATCTAAAAGCTGGCTATCGCCATAATCACCCTGAAAATAATTTACCCGCAATTGTCGAATATATTTATCAAGCGGTGCTTTGTCGAGCACAATAACATGATATCCCTTATCACGCAAATGCGCTACCGTATGAGAGCCTATATATCCATTGCCACCGGTAACTAGAACAGTAAGATTACCAGATACAGCATCTAACGTTGATGCACAGGCTACAGTAGCAAGAGCAGCTGAACACATTAATTCCTGGAACGACATACATCCCTTTCTTTAGTATTTGTGCTCTTGTAGTAGCATAAAAACCAGACAATTACAATAAAAGATGCAGCTCACAAAAAAGCCTGCAAGAAAACTTGCAGGCTAAAAACAATAATGTTTACTAAATTAAATTAAGGTAATCTATTTGCTGCATCCATAAGAGCCCTTTTTACTCTAGTACGCTGAGCAGGAGTTACTTCCTCTTCCTGAGCACCTATTTTTACTCTTGGTTTAGCAAGTTCTGTAGTAATAGGAACTGCATTATTTTGTACAGTTGTTACAAGAGCCGTTACAAATGGTTCTAAGCCCTGAGGTACGGCAGCTTGAGCTATTGCAGTAGCTTCAGCTGCACCAAAAGCACCTTCAATGGTAGCATGAAGATCTTCACGATCTTCTGTGCTTAATTGCCCATAGATACTTACAAGAGCTGCTCGATACGGATCAAGACTATTATGTCCACGTGCACGTGATAAAGCATCTTCAGCAAGATGTGCAAGCTGCTGCGATAAGTTAGCGGCACCTCCAAAAATGGAATATGTCGACAGTAAACTTAAGCTTATTACAGAAAATATCTTAACTAATTTTTGCATTGCTATCGCCTTTCTTTACGGTTGTTTCCTTAATGCATCTATATCAATATTGTTAGTTTGCAACCAATGTATAATATTTGTTACTTGCTCATTAGGCACGTTAACACCTAATGGCTTTAGTACTAATTGCAATCTACCTTTAGCAGCTTCTAAATTAGGGCCAGGAAATCCTTGTACATTTGAAGCTTCAGTGATCCAAGCTACAATTTGTCTAGCAAGGTCCTTAAGCTCTGCTTCACCTTTTGCCTTTAAGGTTGCAGGACGAGAGTTAGCACTCAAGTTTGTCCAGTCAGCAAGTAATTCCTTTTGAGTTCGTTGTTCTTCTTCAGGACCGGCAGGTCTTACAGCAATTTGAGCTTTAGCTTCATCAGTAATTGTAATAACTCTATTTGCAATATTAATTGCACTAGCATTTCGTCCTGCTTGTGACACTGCTTGTTCATAAGTATTTAAAGCATTTCTTACTGTTTCAGCTGCTGCATTTATTCTATTGTTAGCTGTAGTTTGATCTGCAGCTGTTGCAACCTCAATCCCGACAAAGGCAGGATTTCGAACAACACTAGCTTCAAAGCCAGGGTCGCTAAAATCTGCAGGACCTGGTAACATTACTGCTATACCATTTACTTCTGTTGTACGTAAAGCCTCAATTCCTCTTATAATATCTTGTTGAAATGTTCTCAAGTTTGCGTCTACAAGAGGCGGTCGGGGTGGAGCAGGACGCAAGCTTTGAAGACGAGCAACTTGCGCTATAGCACGCTGTGCAAGATCTGTTGATCTATCACCTCCAGCATCTACATATAGATCCAAGGCTCTTCGTAAATTATTAAAAGCCTGATCATCATAAGCTTGAAGGCCTCTCGCTACATCCCATGCAGTAAATAATGCATCAGTCGCTTGAACAAGTCTAGTTATTTCCTCTTGAGGCACTCCACCTGCTTGTCCCCGTGCAATCTCTTGCTGTAGCTCAGCCTGCAGTTCATCATTTGTTCTTGCAAGAACAGCAATTCTGTTATTAAGATCAGCAATCGTCCTTTCAGCAGTAGTAATGTCAATCTGACGTGCAGCAAGAGCTTGTTGCGTCCTTCTTAATTGATCATTAGCTACAGTAAGATCATCATTCGATTGCTGTAATTCATCTTGTAATTGCTGTAGCTGAGCTGCCTGAGCTCTATCAGCAGGAGTTATTGCACGCAATTGTTTTGTCAATTTTTGATTCTGTACTGTTAAAGCAGCAGCTTCACTTATCAGAGATTTAACTTGCTTTGATAACCTTTGTTCATCTAAAGGCATTAGTCTAAGACCAGCTTTTGTAAATATAGGACTTATTCGCTGAGTCAATAAATTTTGCAATCGTTTTTGTTCTCTCGGAGAAGGGTCATAACACGTATGTAAATCTTGAACGAATTGATTAGCAGCAGCTTGACTACCCTGGGCCGCAATAGCTTGTGCTCTATTAATTATTGCTTGTTGTGTACTTGCAACATCTAAGCGAGCTAACGTACTTCCCTGTTGCCGACAAGCAGCAAGTGACCAAGTAGGGGTCGTAGGGCCACGGCCACCGCCTAAGACATTATACGAGGGCACCATAAAGCTTATCGCTAGCGTGCCAATGGTTAACTGTTTTTTCATGCAAAAGTCTCCTTTTAAGGTTTAGAACGCAAAGCCGAATTTACCCCATACGTTCCAACGATGTAAGCCAAGATTAGTTGATGAGAATTCGTATGATCCGCCTATGCCAATATTTGTTGGATAGCAAATATCTTCCCATTCATAGCCAAGGGTCCCATATACAATGTGACTAATAACTGCAGGATGACCAGCTGAGTCTAAGTTAAGATCACAACGAGTTAATGGTATATAGTTTGTTTCTGCACGAATAGGGTTAAGCAGCTGAAACTGATGATTAATAGTACGTGCAGGGTTAATAAATCCTACTGTAGTATCAGCAAATGCAGGGCTGAATGGGAACTTACAAAGTTCTATCTTTTCCGCTTGACGTGCATAAAAGTTGTACCCAAGTTCTACATCCCAGCTACAGTTGGTATATACAAAAGCAGTATTCATGTCGTAAGAAAAGCGTGGGGTTACTTGTACATTTTGAGTAAATACATTTATACCAGGAGTAATAACAGCAGGATCTGCTATGGCATCTGCTTGATTTGCATATACTGCCATGTAACGGCTCCAGGATTTGTCAATAACGTCAAACGAACGGCGCTCACAGGCACGCAAGAAATATTTAGCAGTTGTGTCAATTTCAACACCAAGGCGCGCGTCATCACATGCCCATAATTCATACCCAATATTACCGCCAATCATAAAGCCAAAATGTTTATTATGGCCAATTATTGGTTCAAATACATGGCGTGCTTTTGGACGATTACCCGTTGGTATAATAATACCGACATAGGTATTTGCATGACAGCAGTCACGATTAATGGTATTATAGCCCAGTTTAAGTTCTATATCTGCAACACCCCACTTTTCAAGTGTACAGCAGCGTGTGTCTATACGACCAAAACGAAACAATGGTTGGCGAAATGCTTCAGTCATATTAGCCACTGGTCTCGTTCCATAGGTACCAGCAGTAGGATCATCTAATGGACCGCCACCATTATTAATAATACGCTCTCTAAAACAAAGCTCATTGCGCACACGTGTTATAGGGAAAGAAATTTCACCCCAAAATCCAGGGCAACCCGCTTCTAAATAGCTCAGCGCTTGACGATATGCAAGCCCTATACCAAATGTTGACTGACGAGGACAGATACTAATTTTACTTCTAAAATTCTCGTTTACTGTACGAATATTAAAATGGGAAGGATCAATATCACGAGGGATAAACCCACCATTTGGTGCTATTGATTCATCACCTTCTACAACATCTAAAGATGTTTTATTAAAGGGAAAGAAAAAACGTGCTAAATTTTCAGGATGGGTAGATCTGCCACCAAAAAACACCATCTGAAAGGCACCACCCCAGCCATTTTGCGCCATTTCAAGTCTATCGGGCCTAAAAAGCGATACCTTTTCTGGCATTGATGACTGAAATTGTGGCCTTACTGAAAAAAATGTATGACTCGTGACATCGCCTTCTCCGGTGCGCGCCATCACGGAGCAAAAAGCGCTGAGAAGTGCTAACGACACCTTAGGCACTTTATTCATAAGTACTCCTTTTTTTAAAAATCACTATATCGCATTAGTGGTACTAAGTAAACTATGCTATCGCCACTACTAAATTTATTTTACCAACCCCTTCTCCTTCTTGCATAAAATAGTATACATTGTATGTTCTTTAGCTGTTGTAACAACTAAGTGTCTATAAAGTCAATAGTTAAAAGGGTAAAAATAGAGTATACTTATAGAATATTAGTACGTATAAAAATATAAGGTCTCTTATAGCATGCTTTCTCGCATTAAAGGAACACAAGATTTTCTTGATGTAACGCTTTTTAATTATATTGTACAAGAAAGTAAACAGCATTTAGCACTCTATAATTTTCATGAAATAGCAACGCCTATTGTAGAGCCACTTGAGCTATTTAAGCGCTCACTTGGCCTTGAAACAGATGTTGTTACTAAAGAAATGTATACGGTTAACACCGGTAGAGGTGAGGAAGTAATTGCGCTTCGTCCTGAAGCTACCGCTTCGGTTATGCGTGCTTTTTTAAATAATGCTGTTGATACTACCCCTTGGAAAGTATTTTTAGTAGGTCCTATGTTCCGTCATGAGCGACCACAAAAGGGACGTCTACGGCAATTTCATCAAATTAATATAGAAATTATTGGGTCACAGGCTATAGCACAAGATGCCCAGTTTATTAAGATGCTTGATCGTCTTTTTTATGAAAAATTACGTATACGCGAGTATGCACTTGCGCTTAACTTTTTAGGCTGTGCTGAAGATCGTGCACACTATCGCATACTATTATCTAAGTTTTTAGCAACGGTCCGTGAACAGATCTGCCCTACGTGTAAAGAGCGCGCCGAAAAAAATAGTATGCGCGTATTTGATTGCAAAAGCCCTGCATGTCAACAAATATTCAAAAATGCACCTTTTATTGCTGAGCACTTATGTGCACAGTGCACTCATGAATGGCAAGAACTACGGCATCACTTGGAACAGCTTTCAGTATCGTTTTCATATGTACCAACACTGGTGCGCGGACTTGATTACTACGGAAAAACCGTGTTTGAATTTATTGGGTTAAGCCAATTGGGAGCACAAAACGCTTTTTGTGGTGGCGGTCGTTATAATACACTTGCACAAGAACTTGGTGGCAAAGACCAGCCTTCTATTGGTGCTGCTATCGGCATTGAACGAATACTATTAATGCTTGAGCCTTTACGCGATCAGCTACCGCTTGCTCACAAGCCACCTCTTCATGTTATTATCCCCTTCACGCATGAGCAGCACAGTATTGCCCTCTTACTTGCCGACGAGCTAAGTGCACATGCGCTGCGCGTAGATGTTCTGCTTGAAGGCGATTCGCTTAAAGGTATGATGCGCAAAGCGCATAAAATGGGCGCTACCTATGCGCTTTTAATAGGCCCTGAAGAACTGACACACCGGACTGTTACGCTTAAAAACATGATAACCGGTGAAGAAAAAACTATCGCACAAATAGACGTAGTTACCACGCTCACCTAGACACATAATAGCGCGCACAAAAAAGAACGAAGATAGTATGCTGCAACGCTTACAAACAGTATGCTATCAAATCGGTCAAGAATACCACCGTGTCCGGGCAATAGTATTCCACTATCTTTTACCTGTGCTCGACGCTTTAACCAGGATTCAAAAAGATCACCACTCAATGCAAGAATACTAATACCCAACGTAAGAAATACATAGGTATACGTGTGTAACAAGCAGGTGCGTACATGTGCATATAGAGAGATACATATAAATACAGTAAAGGCACCACCAAGAAAACCTTCCCACGTTTTTTTAGGGCTTATAGTTGGGCAAATACGATAGATACCCCACCGTTTACCTATAAGATATGAACCAGTATCAAACGCAAATACCAACAAAAACAGAAGTGCTAAAAGTCCACGGTACTGTACCTGAGATAAAAGCATAAGACAACAAAAAGGAAAGACCGGATAAACAAGTGTACTCAGTAACTGAATTATAGGTGTATGCTCGGGCATTAAATATGGCCACTCATAGAGTAATACCATACTTAAAAGCAGCGCAAAAAACAGTATAAGTCCTTGTGAAGATGCATAATACAATAGAAATACAAGAACAAAAACTATAAGCAGGCCGGTATATATACGCGTAAGTAGCTCATGCGTATACCCATTCTTGTTATCTTTACCATTCACTACCATAAAAAGCATTTTCTATATACGTAAGTGAAGGAGCAGTATCAAGATTGTCAATAAGTGCAATATCAAAACGATATGCATATGCATGGGCGCCCGTATGGGTAATATATTCACGCGCTACACGAATAATCTTCTCTTGTTTACGTAAAGTTACCAATTCTGACGAACAATAGCCAGATTTTTGCCGTGCTTTTACTTCAACAAAGACCATTATAGTCTGTTTATATGCAATAAGATCAATTTCACCAAATCGCTTACTATAGTTTTGTGCAAGCACCGTATAGCCCTGTGTAGTAAGATAATCAGCTACCAGTAATTCTCCCTTTTTACCTTGGATACGCGTATTAGAATCGTTGTGCATAGTGTTTAGTACCTGAAGAATCTGAAGAATCTAATGAAGGCGCCTTGAGCTTGGTAAGCTCTTGCTCAAAAGCTATTATTTCATGAGGAGTAGTGTGTATATAGGGTAGATACTCTTGCTTAAGATGCTTAAGACGGTTTTCAGCGGCAGTAAGTAACGGTGTATGAGCATTATATTTATATAAATCTATATACGTCTTTCCCACATGGAGATCATACTGACAAAGCTTTGCATAACACTGCTGTGCAAGTTCTGTAGCTTTAGCACTATACTTTGGTGAAATACCAGGTCGCTTTAAAAAATCGTTAATAAGATCTATGGTCTCATGGGTAAGGGCCTGATCGCGATCACTCGTTAATGTACTCTTATAAGACGCTTTAATAGTTTTATAGAGTACCTGATCACGCTTTTGACTTCGCGGATAAAGTGTTAAGTATTCTTTATATAATGTACGTGCTTTTTCGAGATTGCCATAGGTATAATATGCATCAGCAAGTCTCAAACGCAAGTCTCTTAACTGCTCATGATTATTACCAAGCGTGATAGCGCGCTCAAGCGCTTTAATTTCTAAGTTGAGCTTATTTTCTTTTTGGTAGTAGTGCACCGCAGCAACAGCTTCTTCAAATTTCATTTCTTTAATAAGCTTCTTAGGCCTGTCGTGATCAATCTGCCGGTATATTTTTCTAGGTTTTTTCTTATAGCTACACGAAGAAAGCACGCTGGAACATGCTATGCCAAACAGAAGCAAAAAAGAAAGCGCGTTCATAGAGTAAACCTTTGTTTTAATATTATAATAAAATACTATAGTTTATAGAGTCATGCAAGGGACACCATCCTAGTATATTTTATAGCACAATGTGTAGCGCTCTAGTGCTTATATAATAACTATTTGCAATAAATCTTTTATACTGTAAAATAGTTATTATTATTCAAATTTTATTTATTACTTGAACCTAATCAAATCAAAGGACACTTAGTATGTCTTTACCTATATATGCTCTTGTGAGTGGTATGCTTTGCTTTAGCAGTATGCTCTATACAATGCAATCAGCACATCTACCTCTATCTCTTTATGAGCTCAGTAAACAGGCTCTTATTACAGATCAAACAAAAAAAGATATGTTAGTTAACTATCACCCCTACAAAAATCAGCTACAAATAGTACCCAATAGTATACGTTGTGATGTTCTTAAGTATATAACAAATACACTTGATACAAACATGCCGCAATTTCTTGCATTGCTGCCCACAGCTTCGCTAGCAGACAAACAAGAAATTCGGCACAAGAATAACATACCGCTTACGTTGTATTTGGCCTATGGTAAGCGTATGCAGCTTAACCAGCAACAAACAGATCAACTTATAAACTACTCAGGGGTACTTCAAGAATTAAATAACGATATAGCACAAGATTTTAATACTGAAATAGAGCTGCCTATGCTAGAGCATAAAAAGCAGGTTAAAACGCTTTTAGTATATTTAGATGCCCTTACTCTTTTACCACATATCAAACATAAGCTTCAAGCAGTAGAACAAGAAGTACCCATTGTACGGTACATGAGTGTTCAGTATCTTAAACAAGTATATAAACAAGAGATTTATGCGCAGCTACAAGCACAGAGCGTACCTACTCTTTGTGCACTATTAACTGCAAGTACGTTTCTTGATATCCGTGACAGAAAAAATACCGCTACTTTTATTGCATGCGCAACGCGCGCTCTTGCTCATAAGCTTATGCAGGCTCAAGAATATACGCTCTATAAAGATTTACTTACTACACTACCAGTTGATGTACAGCGTATACTTACACAAGAGTTACTTGACATAAGCAATTTAAAATCTGAACTATATGCGTATTACAATAGTAAACATCCTATGTCTGGTATTCAGCATAAAATACATAATACCACTATACAATCAATAAGCTGGTCGCCTGAGGGTAAGTATCTTGCCAGTGGTTCACAAGACAATATAGTAAGAATATGGAATAGTAACAATGGTAAACACCTTGCTAATCTCACAGGACATCAAGCGGCAGTCATGTTAGTACTATGGTCACCTAATGGCAAATATATAGCAAGTAGCTCTTGTGATGGCACCACAAGAATATGGAGTGCAAAAAATGGTTGCTGTATTGCACAACTACCGGGTATTGAAAACCCAGAGAATTCAATAAGCTGGTCACCAAATAGTAACTATCTTGCTAGTGGTTCACACGATAACGTAATAAGAATATGGAATATACACAGTGGACAGTGCTTATATGAACTGCAAGGACATCAACAACGAGTAACTTTAATAAGTTGGTCACCTAACGGTAAATATATTGCGAGTACTTCAAGTGGCAATAGCTCCCAGGATGGTAACATAAAAATATGGGATACAGAAACTAATCACCTCCTTTATGAATTACAAGGACATAACGGTTCTGTAACTTCAATAAGCTGGGCACCTAATAGTATGCATCTTGCGAGCGGTTCACTCGATAAGACCGTAAGAATATGGAATATGCATAATGGACAGTGCTTGCATGAATTGCAGGGACACCAAGACTGGATAAGTACTGTAAGTTGGTCACCTGATGATAGTTGTCTTGCCAGCAGCTCTAGTGATAAAACGCTACGAATATGGGATACAAAAACTGGTCAATGCCAGGGTGTACTTAAAGGACATACAAAGCGGGTAGGACCTGTAAGCTGGTCACCTAATAGTAACTATATAGTAAGCGGCTCTGATGATAAGACTATAAAAGTATGGGACATACACAGTAAAAAATGTATTGCAAAAATACCAAACCCTCAGAACATAACAACGGAAGTTCTTTGGTCCTCTAACGGTAGAAGTATAGCAATTAATTCTTGGGATAACGCTATGATAGTATGGCAATGGGCAAACAAAAATATAGAAAAAGCTATTAGTACTTTAAGTCCTGTAATTATACTTGAACATATTCACTCTCTAACGCAGCGCCAAGATAAAATTGAGACTATCATGAAGTTATTAAGCTCTACAGTTCAGAAATAATACTACTATATAGTATGTAAACACGCTTAGGGAGCCTTATTATTTACTACAAAAAGCATAATATTTTTTACAATTTGTTAAAAATATAGTATAGTATAAAGGTGTTTTTAAGATATTAGTACGAAAGTAAGAGGCATGGTACCAAAAACAGTAGGCGATATGTTAGTTGCTCATCACGTAATAACCCAGGAACAACTACGTGAATTTCAAGAAGCAAGTAGAGCTGCTCATCAAGAGCTTGATCATTATCTCTTGGCACATAATCTTGTACAAGAAGAAGATCTTTTACGGGCCTATGCAGCAAGCTTATCCATTCCTTTTATTACTACTATTACCGAAAAAATGGCTGATACTGAGCTTTTGGCTAAAATTCCTATTAAGTTTTTGCGTGAAAATACTATAATACCGCTCTTACAAGATGATACAATTATAATTGCAACTGCCAATCCTCGTAATTTTACGTCTATTGACAGTCTTACTCTTTTACTTGGTGGAACAACGGTGATTGCCGTAGCACCTAAAACAGTCATTCTTGATGCAATCAACAGATATTACCCATTAGAGGGAAGTAAGCAGGTAATAGCAGAGTTGCAAGAAGAAACTGCTCTGGCCGAAGGCGTTGATTTTGATACTATTGAAGAAGAAGATATTTTAGGCATGGAAAGCGAAGCGCCTATTATCAAGCTCGTCAATCATATACTGTATCAAGCAGTAAAGCGTGGTGCTTCTGATATCCATATTGAACCTGCTGAAAAAGAATTACGTATACGCTATCGCATTGATGGGGTAATGCATATAGCTTTAACACCTCCAAAGCGTGTACAAGCTGCATTAAGCTCACGCGTAAAAATTATGGCAAGCTTAAATATTGCTGAAAAGCGTGTACCACAAGACGGACGTATACAAATTAAAGTAGCTGATAAGGCTATTGATATTCGGGTATCGGTACTTCCTGTTAATCATGGTGAACGTATTGTGATGCGTCTTCTTGATAAAACAAAAACATTTGGTGCGCTGCCAACACTTGGCTTTTCACCCCGTGACTTACAGGTATTACAGCATGCCATAAGCCAACCAAATGGTATTATTTTGCTCTCTGGACCTACAGGCTCTGGAAAAACGTCGACGCTCTATTCAATTTTAAGCAAACTTAATACTCCTGAAGTAAATATTATTACGGTAGAAGATCCCGTTGAATATCAAATGGTAGGTATTGGACAAGTGCAAGTTAAAGAAAAGATTGGACTTACTTTTGCTGCATCGCTACGGTCTATTTTGCGGCAAGATCCTGATATTATAATGATTGGTGAAACGCGAGACCAAGAAACCGCACAAATTGCTATTCAAGCGTCGCTTACCGGACATCTTGTACTTAGTACTATTCATACTAATAGTGCTCCTGCTACTATTACACGTCTTATTGACATGGGTATTGAGCCATTTTTAATATCATCTACTATTAATTGTATAGTAGCGCAACGTCTAGTACGTCGTTTACATGATACATGTAAAATTGCATATTATCCACCTGAAGAACTGTTAAAGCGTCTTGGTATTACTTCAAGTAAAGCTGCGACTATACAATTTTATAAACCTCACGGCTGTCCTGAGTGCTTACATACGGGTTATAAAGGCCGTCTTGCTATTTTTGAAGTTATGCCAACAACCTATGAAATTGCAAAGCTTACTATCGAGCGCGCTGATACTAATGAACTCGAACGTCAAGCAGTACAGGATGGCATGACCCCGCTTTTACATGATGGTCTTGAAAAAATTGCTGCAGGATTAACCAGTATTGATGAAGTACTTGCTGTTGCGGCAACCCATGAAGCACTTGACCGCTAAAGGTTTTTCTCTTCTTGAAATTACTGTTGTGCTTACATTAATTGCACTTTTAGTAACGTTTACGCTCTATAATTTCGATTTCTTTACGCGCAATGCGCTGCATGCTGAAGCTGAAAAAATTGCAGCACTTATTCGTACAAGTCGCATGAGCGCACTTGCAACGCACAGGTTAATCTCGCTTACTATTAATATACAGCATAATACTTTATGTACCCTCCAGTATCAAGAACATATACGTAAAGGTATACATATAGGCGTTATACCTAATAGCTTTGGTCCACCTTCACGGCCTGAGCAACCACTTACCAGTGCGTGCACGTTTGCTCATAATACTATAATTTTTTATCCTGATGGCACCGTCACTCCTGGCACTCTGTATATTACTGACACCCATAAGCGTTATATGTATGCTATTACCTGCCCTATAGCACATACCTTTTACCTGAGAATATATAGCTATGAGCAAAGGCGGTGGCACTTACGGTAGCTTATGCTATACTACATGCCAGATTAGGAATAGTGTTTATGCATCACAGTGCCATATTTTTTAAGTTTATTATTGCTCTTTGTATAGCCAGCCTATGCCTACTGGTTACTATGCAGTACGATCCTTGGCTCATGGCACGTATACAAACTCATCTTAGAGCCCATTTTAATGCACTCGGTGCGTGTACGGCAACTGGTACCGTTAAATCCATTAATATATTTACTGCTACGTTAGAAATTGAAGATATCTCTGTTACGCCACAAGATCCTCATGATACATCATGGAGTTGGTCCTGTAAAAAATGCACGATACATGCTTCTTGGTGGAGCTTTTTTAAAAATGGTATTTTTACCACTACGGTAAGCATGCGTGAGCTCAATATACTATCAACACTCGATCTTGCTACATATACTTTGTCTATTGAACCACATGTTCGTCTTTTAGTACAAGCACCTGCTGTATTTCCTATAGCGATAACTATGCTATCAGTACGCAAAGGTACGTGTACACTACTTGATCCTAAGCATGGCTATACTGCTCATATGCAGTTTGACACCTGTATACAGCTTTACGGTAGTTTGCTCAAATCTACGCTATCACTGTATACAAGTACTATTACTACTCCTTTTGAAAATCTAGCTATTACTAATATTAAAGGTCACATAAGCACGGCATTATCTTTAGCACCACATAAAGACCCCGACCTTCGGGGCACGCTCGAGCTAAGCGGTGAGGTACCGCTACTGTGCACACAGCAGCAGCAACAAGCATTCTGCTTAACAGGCTTATGGAAAGATAATCAGGGCATCTTTGAGCTCAGCGATCATATGCACGCGATAGTTGCTCATATGAATATTACCAAAACACAAGATTGCTGTATTACCCAGTATAAAGGCACACTTCCTCTTTCTTTGTTTTCACGAGCAGGTATATTACCAAGCAGTGATATATACGGTACTATACATTTTTCAGGCATGGCAGATTTATATGACCTTACAACTTCAGCACAAATAACGCTTACCTGTACCGATCTTATGTATAAACACTCTGCATTTCCTCAACTTACTCTGACAGCATTACGTGATCCTGATGGTTATAGAGGTACGCTTACTGCTCAACAGTCAAATACTGTACTTTTAAAAAGCACATGGCATCTTGAAACAGCAAAATTATTCCTCTCATTACAGGCATCTAATCCATCTGTACTATTAGTGGGTAATCAGTATACCCTCCAACCTGGTGATTTCTCTTTGCAAGCAGGTACTAACTTTACTACTGTGCTTGAGGGCACCTATACGCTCACATGCACACATTGCCAAGAAAACCAAGTATCAGCATCACTATCTAGTACCGGCACACTTACTGGCTCCCCTACACTATATACCCTTAAAGGAACCCTTGACGATCTTACGTATATCTTTCAGCGAACACCACATGAGTACGTCTGTACCAGTACTAATTCTACTGAAGAGCACTCGAGTAGCGGAAGATATAGCCAAAACTGTTTACAAGCAACTATAGATTATCAGTTAATAAAAAAAATAGGCTTTATAGTAAGTAACCAAGAAATTACTGGTGAAGGCACGGTACATATTAATGCAACCGTTATGCATACTGGCACCGTAGAAGGTACTATTACGTTAACAGATGCTTCTATACGTATTCCGTATCTTTATAATGCTATTACTGCAGCTTCTGGAGCATTTACTATTACAAGAGATAGTAATACCAGCTTAATTGAGCTACATACTATAGATGTTTCACTGTACCGTGGTACGCTCAAGATACCAGCTATAACACTCTTGTTCGATGCGTATGGGCAACTCTCTTTTATGTGTGCTCCCTTTTTATTGCATCAATGTTTTATTAGCTGGCATAAAGATTTTTTAGCACTTATTTCAGGTGCCGGCATTTTTAAGTATCATGCTGGTCAAAGCTCACTCAACGGTTCATGCATTATTGAGCAGGCACATCTTAAGGGAAATATTTTTGGTAATGAGTCACCTATAAGCTGGGGCTCGTTACCGTCTCATGTACTCAATTCATGCGCACTTAATATACATGTAGCAAGCCGTTATTTGAGTACTATAAAAACTGAATTTTTACACGCGCACACCCAGGTTCGCGCTGAAATTAAAGGAACTTTAGGTGAGCCGCAGGTACAAGGCAATATTGAACTTACTCAAGGATCTCTTGAGTTTCCCTATAAGCCACTACTCATTAGTACTAGTACTATACGTATACTGCCTTCTCAACTTGATGACCCATTACTTGATATTCATGCTAAAAATACCGTTAAAAACTTTACTATTACCCTGTCTATTACTGGTTCATTCAAAACACCAAAAGTGCTTTTTGATGCCTCACCACATCTGAGTGAAGAACAAATTATTACGCTGTTAATTGCTGGCTGCGAAGAAGGAGTGCTTTCTGCTATTGTACCATCTGCGTTATTGCATAATCTTCCGCAATTACTCTTAGGTCCTCCTGAAAATCCATCTAAAATATATACCTACTTAAAGACACTATTAAAACGCTTTAAAAATATACGTATTACTCCTATGATTGATAATAATCAAAAACAAGAAATACGTGCCGGTCTTGAAATTGATATTAATGATCGACTACGTGGTTCAATTAAAAAAAACTTTAGCATTCCTGAAGAAAGTAAGATAGAACTTGACTATGCACTTTCGGATGAGATTATACTCAAGGGCATTAAAGACGAACATGGCGACTTAGGAGCTGAAGTTGAGATGCGCTTTACCTTTTAATTAAATAATACCGGCTAATAATACTATGAAATCACCCATTATAGAGTTTTTCGAACGCCTTATACTTATTATTATTTTTACCGGCTGTATTGTACTCTTTTGGACACTGAGTAAAAAAATAGAATATATACGATCACCAGCACACTATGCACAAAAGGTACTCCGCGTACCACAAGCAGGAACTTCTGCAGCACAGCCTTTTAAAATTCATCATGCTCTTTTTTCTCCTGACGATGATATTAAAACAACAGTAATTGGTCTTATTGACAGTGAACAGGAGGCTATTACCATCGCAATGTACATGTTTACTGATATAGATATTGCACATGCACTTATACGCGCCTATGAACGCGGAGTAAAAACACAGCTTATTGTTGATATAGCAACTGAAAGTAATCGATTTGGTAAAGCAGCTCTTCTCGCGCGTCACCATATACCAGTCTTTGTATACCGGCCACATAGCGCACCAGAAAGTAAAGATCAACTTATTTCACTCATGCATAATAAATTTTTTGTTTTTAGTAAAAATCTTCAGCAAAAAACATTAGTATGCACGGGGTCATATAACTGTACTAAAGGCGCAAGTTGTTGTAATCAAGAAAATTTTGTATGTATTGAAGATTCTGAGCTCGCTCAAGCATTTTTAAAGCAATTTGAAATTATCAAACAGCGAGCTCGCCCATATTAGACCATAATAAAAGCTAGGCAAAAAGAGGCATTACTACCTTTCCACGTGCTTCATTACTACAGCTTCTTTTCCTAGCTATCATCTACAAGATATGTGCTTTTTAAAAAAAATCAAGCAAATTATATACTTCTATTTTTCTCATATACTACAGTAGGCTACTAGTAATGTCTTAAGTAAATGTAAAACAAGGTATTAATGCATGTTAATTAGAATATATTTTTTCTTTTTGCTTTATCAGCTGGGTAATACGATATTTTTGCAGGCAGTATATAATGCTGATATTTATACCATAGTAGCCCATCTTCAAAAAGTAGTGAATTGCTATAAACGTTCTTTAACCATACTTGAATTTGGCACAAGCTCTGCTGAATATATTTTTCATATTCGCGCTCCTGCATATACTATACAGTTAGTGCGTATTGCTCTTATTACCCAAAATGCCAATAGCACGTATACGAGAGCTGTAACAGAACGTCTTGCCAGTATGGTTATTCTTAACCCTCGATGGTTTGGACTTACTGAATTAATTACGCTCGGTCGTTGTGAACATCCTGATATAGTAATAGCACATGATCTATTTACTGCGTTTCCCTATAATTGGCAAGAGGCACTAAAAGCACTACTAACACTTGGCGATAAGTTATTTTTAATAGTACAGGAAAACGAACAGGCACCTATATCTGCATATCTTACTGCGCTTAATATAGCATATAGTACTGATGCACACACTCAGCTGTATTATATTGAAACACCTAAAAAAGGACTTGATATTCCCCGTTGGACTAAGCGAGAGTTACCCCCCGCAACAACTCCACGCTATCCTATAGAAAGTACCTATGATAAAAAAATACTGCACAAGCATGTTCTATCAACACCGTATCTTCCCGGTTTTAATGTAACAACATTTGTTATGCTCGGTGGTATTTACCCTGTTGATAAAATTATACGTAACCATTTACGTGCATTTAGAAATATAGAGCATAACGATCTTGTTATTGGCAATATAGTAGTACAAGGTACACATCTAAAGGCAATAGATTTTAACGATTCACGCTGGCGATTAAAAATTAATCATGCTATCAAAACGGCACTTCAGCTTTTCAAGAGCAATTATCGCTATAGTAATCCACAAGAAGCACTTAATAATTACTTTAGGCAGCTTCAGGCATAGCACGAAGTGTGCTTAATAACTGCTGAAAGTCAGCAGGAGGTGGTGCTTTAAATTCAAAGTTTTGTTCTTGAAACGTAAACGCTAAACTATACGCATGTAGTGCTTGTCGATTAATAAATGCAGAGGGGTGACCATATACTGTATCACCAATAATAGAATGACCAATACCCGCACAATGAACTCGTATCTGATGAGTGCGACCCGTAACGGGGTGTACTTGCATAAGCGCTGCACTAGAAAAATACTCTATAACACGATAATGGGTAAGTGCTTCACGTCCTATACCCCCAGGGGCAGCATGGGTCATTTTATGTTTAAGTACTGGGTGGCGGCTAATAGTAAATGCTATATCTCCCTCACGTGGAGGATGCCCTTCAACCACCGCAAGATACGTTTTATAAATACAGCGTTCTTTAAACAGTTTGCTAAAAATAAGATGGGCCTGTGGCGTACGGGCTATAATTAACAGTCCAGAGGTATCTTTATCAAGGCGATGCACAATACCAGGCCGCTCTTCAGGCCCTATATGTGCAACATCACTAAAATGTACCTTTAGCCAGTCTACCAAAGTAATAGTAGTACTCAAACGATGTGGCGCATGTACTATAAGACCTGCAGGCTTTGCAATAATTAAAAAATGCTCATGCGTAAAAATAACAGCCACTTGCAAATAATCACGGATAATACACTCATGCACTGCTGGCGAAATACTAGGCAAACAAACGGTAATAGTATCACTCGGTTTTACCTGAGCACTTGCTTTGACTATAGTACGATTATTAATGGCAATATTACCATGTTCAATAAGCTTTTGAAAAAAGGTACGCGAATACGCAGGCATCTGTTGTACTAAAAAGCGATCAAGACGCATAGCTATACCGTCTTGGGGTACAATAAATACGTGTATATTTTTTGTAGTATTATTCACATTCACGTTTTCTCTTAGGCAATGTATCTAGTTTTATTTTTTAGAGTAAAAGCAAAAGAAAGTATCGTCAAATAGACAAACGCAACTTAATCTACTATTATAAATAAAACTATGACTGGAGCTTACTTTTTTTTCTTTTAAGATCCCTTAAAACTATGTCATACTTACGCTAGTAAGAATGTTTAAATAACAGTATTGCCTGCCGATGCGAGGAAGTATATGATCACACAACGAAATTTTCAGCAGATTAAAGATCACATCGATGAAATACTAGAGCAAAATACTGATTTTGGCATCTCTCTTTGGCATGATTTATTGCAACAGCACCCTGCTGATCTCGCACAACTTTTAGGTGATCTTGAAGAAGAATATATGTATCCCCTCTTTGTCAAGTTACCGCATCCTCTTGCTACCGCTGTCTTTCGCTATGTCGGTAACCCTCTTAAAATGAGCATTTTAGAGTTGGTTGACGATCATGAACGCGTTACATTATTAAAAAGCTTACCTATCGACGAGCTTACTGACTTTTTTGACGAGCTTTCTGATGAAGATTTAAAAAAATATCTCAAACTGCTGCACAAAAAAGAGCGAGAAAAAGTTATATCACTCTTAAAATTTAACCCTGAAAGTGCTGGCGGCCTCATGAATACAGAGGTACTTGCACTTATGCAAGACCTTACCGTGCAAAAAAGTATTCAAATTTTACAGCGCTTACAACCCAATAGAGAACTACACCAACAGATTTTTGTTACCGATAGCCATAACGAACTGGTAGGCCATATTCGTCTTGAAGATCTTGTGCTTAAAAATCCTCTTACACGCTTACGTTCTATTTTACGCAAAAATGATTTAGTTATTACCGCTCAAGAAGATCGTGAAGAAGTAGCACAAAAAATGACGCACTATAAGCTTACTATAGCTCCTGTAGTTAACGAACATAATATCTTTCTTGGGGTGATTTCTTCTGATACGTTAATCGATATTATTGAGAAAGAATCAAGCGAAGATGTGTATCGTATGTCGGCACTGGCACCTATTAAAAATACTTATTTTCAAACTTCTTTCTATCGCCTGCTCTACGAACGTAGTATTATTTTAATTATTTTATTGCTTGCACAGTCACTATCACAGATTATTCTTGAATCATACAGCTTTTTATTACAGGGCTTTCTTATTTTTTTTGCTCCTATGCTCAGTAGTGCCGGTGGTAATGCCAGCAGTCAAACATCAGCGTTGGTAATTCAAGGGATTGCAAATGGGGATATTACCAATGATAATATGCCTCGTTTTCTTAAACGCGAGCTGTTAATGGCGCTTATTATTGCGCTTATTTTAGGGCTCTTTTCGTTTATTCGTGTTTATATTATGTATAGAACACTTTGGGATAGTATTGCTATTAGCTGTTCACTCTCTGCTATAGTACTGGTCGCTATTATGCTTGGTGGCTATATGCCCTGGATCCTTAAAAAACTAAATATTGATCCTGCATTTTCTGCAGGACCCTTTCTTGCAACGCTCATGGATATATTAGGTTTGCTGCTTTTCTGTTATATTAGTAAACTTATTTTAAGAACCTAAATAGTAGTGCTTTACAGTGCGCATACTTACTATGTTTTACTTGACAAAATATGCATAAATAGGTACCTTTTTACTTATACTAAGAGCCGCTAGCTCAGGTGGTAGAGCAACAGCCTTTTAAGCTGTGGGTCGTTGGTTCGAATCCAACGCGGCTCACCAGAACTACGTCCCTATCGTCTAGCCCGGTCCAGGACGTCGCCCTTTCACGGCGAAAACAGGGGTTCAAATCCCCTTAGGGACGCCAGCTTTCGCCAAGGCTTCAGCTGGCACAGCCAGCTTTCAAAATCTATATACTATGCAAAAAATAAATAAAACCAGCCCATCCAAACTGTATGCATTACGTGTATTTAATTCAATCAATTAACAATCCTTCTCAAACATATATAGGATTTACAGCTAATATTCATGAACGCTTAGAAACTCATAATTCCGGTGGATCAGTACATACATGTAAAGACAGGCCTTGGAAATTAGTAGCTACTATACAGTTTGAAAACAAATACAAAGCGTTAGAATTTGAAAAGTATTTAAAGTCTGGCTCAGGTAGAGCATTTGCTAAAAAAAGACTCTGGTAATTTTTTACTCTTACTATAACAAACACACATTAAGCATAACTAATAAAATTTCGTTCATCGAAACCATCTTGTAGAATACACCTTTTTGTTTATACTACAATCGATTTCAAAAAATACTCTTAGCTTTATTCTATTTTCTTTTCTATACTACAAAAAATTTAAGTCGGTAGGAAATCAAGTACTGGATAGTTTTGCCAATTATTAAGATCAAAATGCCACCATTCATTATGCCATACTTCAAAACCATGCTCTTGCATAATGTGTATAAGTAATTCTCTATTTTGAATTGCAGTTTTTGATGCTCCATAATATTCTATATGAGCAGCTTCTGAAAAATCATCAAATTGAGAGGGCATTTCTAATTCTTTTTTTGTTAAAAAATCTATTACCGTAAGATCAACCGCTGTACCTCTTGTATGTCGACTACCTTTTTTAGGATGTGCTACATAACGCTCATCAGGCATAAGCCGCCAAAATTCTTCTTGAGCATACATAGGCCTATACCCATCCCAAATTTTAAGCCCTAAAGCTTGTACATTGAGTTTCTTTTGAATTTCTTTTAATCGTTCGGCAACTTCATCTAACAAGTAACAGGTATTGAAATTATAAACACGTTGACCAACAAAATTAGTATGTGTTGCATATTTTAATTCTATCTCAATACTTGGAATGACCGATTTTACGTTTACCAAATAACTCATATTTTGTTTATCTATCATGTAGGCTCACATACTTTATAAAACAGAGCTATAACACGCTATTTTTTCTGTAGGTAATTCCTGCCAATAACAATAATAGCGGTCACCTGCGGAGAAATGCCAAAATTCATATGAATAGTTAACAAGTCCTGCCATTGTAGCTGCCATTAACATATAGAGTCTATTATTTTTTTGTTCCTCGGTACATTCTTCAGAAAATGTTGGCGCTGTTGGATTTGCTCCCCAAATAACACCAAATTTGCCCATATCGATAAAAGCACCTTCACACAGTAGACGCATATCTACTGCTGCACCAGTTGAATGTACCGGTATATTATTTTTTACTGGAGATACCCATTTTGAAGTTTCAGCATCGAGCTGAGCATCAGTAAACTGTGGATGTGCTAACTTTATCTCTTCACGCTTTTGATTAAATAGTACTTCTTGAATTTTTATATCTCTTAATGCCTCAAAGATAGCTATATGTACTGTTCCAGCTGTATAGCCAAATTCAGATGCTAATAGATCAAGATAGTTGAGCATTCGTTTCAGTTTTTCAAATACTGTTACTCTCATTTTTGAAGCGCATATAAAACCTGAATTGCACTCAGGTAGCGCAAACGGTTGCTTAGGGTTAGACAACATAAAGATTCGAGGATGATTCTCTACTTTTATATCTATTATGTCTTCACCATTTTCTACTATCGGTATTGATTTAATACGGCTATCAGCTATTGTTGGTGTAGTGTTGCTCTTAAAAAATTCAAATTGCTTTACTAATAATTGACAGTTGTACTTTTCCAGTAAATAACTTTTTTGCTGAAACAAATTGCTCCAAGCTATTGAGCAAAAAGTACTATTACAATGCAACATGCTGACTAAAGTTATATATGCTCTATATTTAAACTTCACTGCTGTAGCTCTTTCAAGTTTTTTATTTTAATGTAAATCTTACTAAAGTATATAGTATCAAAATAAGAATATTATTGCTTCTTTGCGACGGTCAAAATATTAATGGTTTTGTGCTTTAAGAATTTTGACCTATTAATGCCATATTGGCCTAGAGTCTTAAATCCATTTTGAGTTAGCATTTCTCTAAGCTCTTTTGCAGTATAAATTTGTAGACTAAATTATATTTTGGTTTTATCAGAGCCTTCTTGTATAGTAAAACAATCATATGAAGTAAGACGGCCAGTTTTTCTATTAATTTTGGAGTACTGAATATTATGAGTTTTAGTATCATTCACTGTTTTTCTCAAATCCATTGCTAGATTATTTATTGCATTATCGGTCATAGCCTCGAAATTAATTATATCAAATATATATAGCCCGCCATTCTTCAAGTTTGCGTATATATTGCTTATAGCTTTGTCAAAATCAGCTTTTGTAAGATGTTCTATAGCATTGAATATAGTTATAACCGCATCAAAATTACCTAATTTTATTGTGCGCATGTCACCTTCTATAAGCCTTACCTTTATTTTTTCTTTCTCAATTTTATCTCTTGCTATATCCAAAAGGGCTGGACTAATATCTACTCCAGTCACCTTATAGCCATGCTTTGCAAGCCATAATACTTGAGCTCCAGTACCACAGCTAAGATCTAATACCGTCTCAACTTCGTATTTTCTAAGTATTTGTTCTATAACACGTTTTTTAAATTAGTATCATCAGCACTAAGTACATCGTAGTATTTATGTAATTTGCTATATTCAAGCGAAAAGCCTAATTTACTTTTTTTCCATTATTTATTATTGTACATTGAGAGCGTAATCAATTGAGAATTCAGGAAAAACCTGCTTTATTTTAGAAAGCATTTTTAAGCTTGGATTACATTTTGCGGCTTCTAATCGTTGATAACTGTAAAGATTAGAAAATCCCATTTTTTCTGCCGCTTCTTGCTGAGAAAGCCCAAGTTTGATTCTAAAATATCTCATTAAAAATGCAAACGCAATCTGTGGGTCTACCGGTACTTCTACTATATTTTTTGAATGTCTTATCGTTTCATTGGGAAGTGCTGCTAAATCTTTAGAATCTTCAGGTTCTTCAATATACAGATTTAAAGCATCGCGCATATTTTTTTGCAATTCTTCAATTGTCTCACCTTCTGTAATACAACCTGGCAACTCTATACATTGCGCAAAATAACCCTTTTCTTCTTTTTGAACTTTAAAATGGTATTTCATACTATATTTTCCTACGTATTGGCTTCTAATATTTTTCTAAGGGCATGTTCAGTGCCTTTTTTTAACTCACGATGATTCGGTATAATAACAGTGGGCGATCCTTGTTTTTTGAGCTTAATATGGCTACCTTTACCTTCACCAGCTACAATTTTATATCCAGCCTTTAGAAATAATTTAACTAATTCTTTCCCACTTATAGGCACGTTCTCTCCTAAATTTATTTTCTATAATTATACCAATTATATTTGGTAAAATCAATATATCATATATATAATTTTTTCTAGTACTATTTATCTATTGAAAATAGAGCTTGTATATAATTTAATTTTACTGTAAAATAATATTAGCGTTTTCGCTTGTGTCTATTAAGTAACACCAGTTTTAATGCTCATTGCTCAACTTTATGCAAAGGATAGTTATGTTAAATACTATGCAGTTTATACAAAGACCAATAAAAAAGCGTTCTAGCTCTCTTTTTCTATGCTCTTCTTTTTCTTTCTCTTCTTGCCATTCCCACCATTCGCATCATTCTCATTAAGTTCTTATTGTAAAAATTACGTATTTACGTTTTCAAAATAGCTGTACTTCTTACCATAAGCAGTAAGATATCTTTCTTATTTGTTTATATAACAAAAGATAAAAAATATGAATACAAAAATATTAATAATATTATTACTATTTATTTTAGTAGGACTCGGTATTACATATGCCTATAAAACACAGCAGCACAGTAGTGCAAATAGCTTAGTTTTAGGCACTATGAGTGGCTGGCCGCCCTATGTGTCAATGAATGAACAAGGTGAATATGAAGGGTTTGATATTGTAATAGCACAAGAAATTGCTCGCAGGCTCAATAAAAAACTTGAAATTAAAGATATGGATACAAGCGCTTTAATTGCAGCACTTAAGCAAGGTAAAGTAGACTTTATTATGACCGGCTTAGATATTACGCATGAACGTTTACAGCACATTGCCATGATACCCTACGAAGGAACAGAAACGGTATCACAACCGTTAGTTTTCTGGCAAAAGATTCCTGCTGGGGTACAGCGTCTTGAAGACTTAAAAACTATTCCTAATGCACTTGTTTGTGTTGAGCCAGGATCTAGTCAAGAAAGCTTTTTATTACAGTATAAAGATTTATTTGAAATTAAAAGTGTAAGTCCTGCAATTGCTCTTTTAGAGCTTAAAAAAGGTAAAGCATTAGCGGTGCTTTTACAGAAAAATATCTTTGAAGAGTATAAAAAAAAGTTTCCTGAATTGGTCGCACTGGAAATACCTTTAGACGAAAAAAACAAAATATTTGGTAACGGTATCGGTGTCAAAAAAGAAAATACTACATTAATACAACAAATTACTGACATAATTACTGATCTTAAGCGCAGCGGTCACATGGCACGCCTAGAACAACAATTACTTAGTAAAGCAACATAATCATGAACACTCTAGTTAGTATATTTTTTACCTATGCACCTTTATTATTTAAAGGTACATTAGCAACACTTGGCCTGTGGGTTGCATGTTCATTGCTCAGTTTTATTGTCGGTTTTATAACAGGCAGCCTACGTAGTCATGCGTTAAGAATTACCGGGATTTCACCTATACTTGACATAGTAACTTTTATTTTCCGTGCAGTTCCCTTATATGTACAAGTACTTTTTGCATATTTTGTTATTCCTGATTTTTTTTCGTTTAATATTTCAGCATGGTGGGCTGGTGTATGTGCTTTAGGTTTTTGCTCAAGTGCATATACTTCAGAAATAGTACGCAGTAATATAAACGCGGTCCCACGAGGTCAATGGGAAGCTTCATTTGCCCTTGGATATACCGTATGGCAGCAGCTACGCTATATTATAGTACCACAAGCTCTACATACCAGTATTCCTGTACTCTTAAATGAGTATACTATGGTACTTAAAAGTACGGCAATACTCTCGAGTATTGGTACCTTTGAACTAACAAAAGTCGGCGTAAATATTGCTACCCGTTCTTTTGATCCCTTTCCTATTTATAGCATTATTGCACTATTGTATATTCTTATTATGAGCGTATTTACCTGGTGCACAAAACTAATTGAACGGAGGCTTATCTCATGATTACCTTAGAAAATGTCTCTTTTAGTCGTAATAATACTCCTATTTTAAATAATATTTATTTAGAAATACCAACAGGCAGTATTATAAGCATATTGGGTAAAAGTGGTATTGGCAAAACAACATTATTACGTTGTATTGCACAACTTGAACAGAATTACACTGGATTAATAAAAATTAACAAAAAAGATATAAAATCACTCAATAGTGCCAGTAGAGCTCAACTACTTGGGTTTGTTTTTCAGCAATACTCTTTATTTAGTCACCTATCTATTCTAGAAAATTGCGTACAACCATTACAAGTAGTAAAAAAATGGACTGTAGAAAAAGCACAACAACATGCGTATTATTTTTTACAGCAATTAGGAGTTGATTTTTTAGCTGACAAATACCCCTCTCAGCTTTCTGGAGGGCAACAACAACGGGTGGCATTAGCACGAGCACTCTGTTTACACCCTAAAGTCCTATTACTTGATGAGCCCACTGCAGCACTTGATACTGAAAATATTAAAAACCTACAGCTCATTTTAAAAAAAATATCACAACAAGGGATAACCATTATACTAGCAACGCATAATCTTGATTTTGCCAAATCAATTTCTGATACAGTGTACACACTACAAGACAATACATTAAGGGTATCTTAAGTATAATCACTATTGGAAAATATTATTACCAATCTAGTAATAATCATGATAATAATACTATCAGTTTTATTATTTTTTGAGCTTCATCGTCACTTAACAACCTTTATTTCCGATGAGATAATCAGCTTAGAGCAAAGTAAGACTTTCATTCCCTGTCTTTCCTTTGTATCAGCGGAGGATCTCTAGATTAACCGTGTTGATATTTCTGAACAATTCGTAAAAATCTTCCGCCAAATATTCCGGAAATCAATGCCGATGAAATAATATCAGTCATCCAAAAAAACATATTTGCTTGCATGTGTGGCCATAGTGCATAGGTAAATCCAATACAATATTTAAGTATAAAAAATGCCATATACAATAGTAAGGGGTATATGCTTCCTGGAAGATACACAAGCTGAGTACTCTTATTAACTTTTATACCTCGATAAAAAGCTGACCAACCTATAACAACACCAAGTGCTAATACACTCAAAAAAAATCCCACAATAGGCGTTGAAATAAAAATATTATATCTCTTATTGAGAGAGTATAATGACCATGCAAGAAAAATAACCGGTATCATCATTAAGCGTTGCAGTGACACAGCTTGAGGTCGTAAAGCTTTAATTCCTACATGAATAAGATAGATGAAAAGCACATATACCCACCATGGCGTATCACGTAAAATATCCAAAATATTCATTAGCAACCCTTAAAATTTTAACTCTGTCTAAACAAGCTTATGTATAGTATCAATTGCTCGTAAATTTGTCTAATACGAGGCTATTTTAGATTATTTTTCTTGCCAAATACTCAGCTTTTGTCTTACACTAAATGCTGTTTTATTTCTCTAACTTCGAGTATAGGAACGTATGATAGATAATACCCGCTCACGCAAAAGCCTGCTCTATATTATCGTTGGTACTATATTATTTCTACTTGCAGCTGGTAAGTTCCTAACACAAATTATTATAGCAGCCATTGGGCTTATGCTGATTAATTACGGACTTGCACTGCGCAGATTACCACCTTTACAGTATTTCGCACGCCAATTACTACAGTCCTTTACTACTTTTATGCGTTAATTAAGGGATTATACTATGCATACCGATCCTATTAAGCGGCTTTCTCTCAGCGCAGCATTACGCTATGCTATCTATAATACTCTTGATTATTTCGGCGTGTCACTATTACTTTTTATACTATGGCTTATTAATACAAGCTTTCTAGGAGCCATTTTTCTGCTCCCGCTCAGCTCACAGATCATGCGTTCTTTAAGCGATCAACAGCCTATTACTACTACAATGTTTGGTGTAGTATTACAGACCCTGTCTACAAAAACGCTCTTTACTATGGGCATACTTATAGCAGTGTACCTACTCATAAGCGCTATTTTTTCCCTTGCTATTACCACTATTACACTTACATCATACGATTATGGCATTCCTACCACGCGTAAAGTTTCACCTTCTCTCCGTCAAGTTATCTCAGAAATTATTGCTTCAGTATTGTACCTAAGTATTGTCGGCATCGGTCTTATGCTGTTTATAGTACCTGGTGTTGTATGGGCGATAAAATACAGCTTTTACCGCTATAGCATTGTAGACAAAAATGCAGGACCATTTGCTGCACTTAAAGATAGTGCGCTTATAACTGCTGGCATTAAAAAGGAGCTGTTATGGATCTGGATCATTTTAGCTATTTTTCATGGTATTGCCTCAGCATATGGTGGCATAGGTATACTTCTTACTATACCATTAAGCTATTGGGCTTACACTGCGTTATATCGCCAACTTGTACCACAACCAAGTTAATTAATTTCTACGCTTAAATTTTTTCTCCAGCTCTGCAACAGTAATAAGCCATTGCGTAGGCCGGCCATGGGGACAGGTTAGTTTATGTGGCGTAGTTTCAAGCTCATCAAGAAGCTGGTATATTTGCGTCTGATTTAGTATATCACCTGCTTTAACAGCCGCTTTACAGGCCATCATTGCACGCAGTCTTTCCGTAATAGTAGTAAATAAAAGTGATTGATCTACCTGCTGTAGTTCATGCATCCAACCTATACACTGGCGCAATATCTCATCAATAGATAGATCTTTCATATATACTGGTACTGAAGAAACGAGTATATTTGTCTGTCCAAAGCGCTCAATATATATACCCTGTTGTGTAAGCACATCACGAAATTGCATAAGCAGGTCTATATCTTGTTCTGTCAATATAACAGTATGAGGAAAGACCAGAGAGACTGTAGCACTTTCATAAAAATTTTTCTGGAACCGCTCATATAATATACGCTCATGTGCTGCATGTGCATCAATCAATATCAGTCCCTCTCGCTCAATAAGAATATATGTTTTTTGTAGCTGCCCAATTATTCTATATGCTCGTTCAACAAAAACACTGAGTGAGGCGGCATTGGCAGGAATCTGTTGTTTATATAAAGGTGCAGAAATAGACTGCAGCGCAGGTATCAGTTCAGGTTGTTTAGTAGGGATAAGTATATCTTCATCTTTATTTATTAACTTTTCTGATAGTACTTGTATTGGCGGCGTTGCTATACTTACCCGTTTTATGCTTGTATATTCTTCAAGGCGTTTATAGACTTCATGAGTAAGCGCAGTTTCAAGTATATGTGGATCTAAAAATTGTATTTCTTCTTTACGAGGATGAATATTAACATCAAGTGTCTGCCCGGGCATAGTAATAAAAATAAACGCGGCTGGATATTTATCTTTCGGCAGTACTTGCACATATCCACGCATGAGCGCCTGTCCTAATTTATAATTCTTAACCCAGCGATTGTTTACAAAGAAAAAAAGACAATTTTTATCATAACGCCCATACTGATGATGAGAAATAAGCCCTTCTATGGTACTACTTTTTGTACTATCTACATGTGATACTTCTATTAGAACATCAGCAAGAGCATCACCATAGATTTGTATAACACGATCTTTATGCGTTGCAACAGGCGGATACGAAAGCACAAGCTTATCTTCATGATATAGTTTAATATACACGTGAACATGCATAAGTGCTATAGCCTGCAATAACTGCGTAACAGCTCGCATTTCTGTTTCTTTAGATTTTAAAAATTTACGTCGCGCAGGAACATTATAAAAAAGTTCACGAACCTGTATATCAGTACCGTTACCAAGCACACATTGCTCTTCTTTCTGAATTACTCCCTCTCCTATAGTCAGTCTAACTCCCATAAGCGCATTTTGCTCTTGTGTAGCAAGTTGCATTTTAGAGACGGCACTTATACTTGATAATGCCTCTCCACGAAACCCAAATGTAGTAAGTGTTATTAAATCATCAAGACCCGTAATTTTACTGGTCGTATGCTTACCAATAGAAAGACGCGCATCCTCAAGACACATGCCAGAACCATTATCAACTATTCTAATAAGTTCTTTACCTCCATCTTCAAGAGATACCGTTATAGCAGTACTACCTGCATCAAGAGCATTTTCTACTAGTTCTTTAACAACGCTTGCAGGACGTTCTACTACTTCACCAGCTGCAATTTTATATGCTTCATGCAGTGGTAGCTGTTTAATCTTACCCATAGGTGCTCACTGTATACCATATGTGCCGCGTAGCGTAAAATTACACTGTGCGAGCGTACATGCCTGTATATTTAAAGTAGACAAAAAGGCAAAAAAAGCAACGACTGCCTCAGGTGCTATAGTTCCCTCTAGCTCAAATTGATGCCCAGTTAACACGAGCTTTTTTAACGTAAGCTCACCCGGTGCATGCTCACTAAGATCTTGTAAAAATTCAATAGGCAACTTATTATGCTGTTGTTTGCGTAGCAGTCGAGTATAACGCCCACTAAGTTCCTCTTTTTCACGTCTAAGCGCTTGTATTTTCTCTTCATTAATAACATCACCATCTGGCATACGTGCTGTAACAAGTGCTCTATAGTGCCTTTTAGTAGCACTATACTCATTATAGTAATACATCTGAAAATATACCGCTAACAACATAATTATTCCAAAAGCAGCTCTTTGTATATATATACGTGTATATCGCGAGGGCGAAGACTTAAAAAAAATATATTTCATACTAATAGTTTTTTATAAGTGTATACATACCATATAAAAGCGTTTCTAAACAGCTATACTTTTGAAGAGACTCTTGTAGCTGAGCATACGATGTACAGCAAGAAAAATCATCTGCTTTTGTTACTAACGCACCTGCAAGCCGAGCATGTAGTACGCTCGCACATACCTGTACTTGAATATTGCTTAATAAGGCAAGTAATTGATACTGTACACCGACAGAACGTTCAACACCATACACATAATAATATGACGATGCAGCAAGTGGTACTTTATTCCATATACATGTTTGCACGTTTTTATATACATCACCATCTACTACTACCTGTTGAGTAAGACCAGTGCCTTCAAGTGTAAGTATACAAGGGGCACCTGCAAGCTTTGTCCGTGCAACAAACGTTTGTATAGCATGCACAATAGCACTCATATTATAAATTACTAAATCTTCTAATACCCATGTTTCATGATACACTTCATGCTCTACAATCACACTCGTATCGCCTGTACATCTGCCATGTATGAGCTGTAGATTATACGGCTGTACTACTATACCAAGTAATGAACGCGTACGCCACCACATGCTTAAGCTTTTCATGTGCTATATACCTTTAAAAGACGATCATGCCCTTGATAATCTTGTACAATAGCTATATCAGAAAAACCTGCCTCTTGTGCTATTTCACGCACAAGAGCACCTTGATCATAGCCAATTTCTATCACCAGCTGAGGCATAGTATGACATATATATTCACAATATGGTGTTATATATTGAGCAGCGGTATATAAGATCTTACGAATAATAGAAAGTCCATCTTCAGCAGCCCATAACGCTTGTGAATCTTCCCATATTCGTACTCGTGGCTCTAGCTGTTGCCATGCTTCAAACCGCACATACGGAGGATTTGCTACTATAAGATCAAAAGGCTGTAGCGGGTCAAGTTCAGCAAAAAGATTAGAAATACGAAAATCACAATTATCAATACCATTTATTTGCGCATTTTCTTGCGCCAGATCTATGGCTGCTTGAGATATATCAATAGCAAGTACATGTGCCTGAGAAAATGCACGCGCGAGTGCTAAGCCAATACAACCGGTACCGGTACCTATATCAAGAATACGTGTTGGAGCACACGATCTATTATTAAACTCATTAATTAATGCACTTACCCACTGTTCTGTTTCAGGACGTGGTATCAAAATTGGAGGTCGAACCATAATAGTACTATCCAAAAATGGTACTGAACCTATTAAGTACTGCAAGGGCATATGTTCTTGTGTATGCTGATATACCCACCACTGTAAAGTGCTCTCTTGTTCTGACGTTAAAACCAATGGCTGATAAAACATATCAGCCATAGTTTTACAAGTTACTGATTCAAGCATCCACCAGGCTACCTGTAGTGCATGATCATAATGAACGTATACAGTAAGCAACTGTTGTGCAAGCACACGGGCACGCAGTAGACCCGTTTCTATCATAACTATTTTCTTTCTTATTAAAAAATATAGCTAAGACTAGCATGTTCATTAAGTAACTTCTACCACTTGCTGAGCAAGTACGTGCAGCGTAGTATGTAACTGCTGTAAAAGTGTACCAATATTTTTCTCTGCTGCCTGCGTCGGCTCTTCTTGTTCACTAGTACGTGGCACTTCAGCAGCTTGTCCTAACGCATGCTTTATTACCTTTTGCACACGCTGTACTGGTATTCCTTGGTATTTCGGGCTACATGTACATAAATCGGTTAAAAAACTTTCTAACATTTGTCTACGTGTTTCTTGATCAGCTAGCAATAGTATGAGATATTTCAATACTAAACCCACATATGCTTCACGTTGTTGTTCATCAAGCACACTTAACATATCTGCTGAAATTACTGGTCGAATATTTTGTTCAAGAAATAAAATAAGATTATCGTGTAGTTTCTTATCAGTAACAAAAAGCTGATCGATACGCTCTTTCAGTACCTTATAATATGAGAGGCCTTTTAGTGAAGCTTGCAGTGCCTGCGCTATAATAAATCGATAGGCAAAAAAACATACGAGAGAGCGTATATCGGGCTCTTCATTTCCTGCTGTTAGCCTTAATAAATCAATCAGTAATTGTTTATTTGACCATAGAGCAATAAATAGAGAGAAATTTTCAGGATTAACATTCAACCTGCTTAATCTTGAATATATCCCTTGACCTGGTTGTACTAAAGCCTGCAAGGTAATATCGCGCATCATAGGCAGGGCACGTGGATCGGTACTTAGCACACTATTTACAGCTCGAGTACTATCTTGTGCAAGATCTTCTAGATTTTTTGCTAAACGAGTAGCATTACCCTCTTTAATTGCCTGCATAATCGCAGCAAAGTGAGCGTTAAATCTTATACTTAATAGGCCAGCCCCTCCCTGCATAAACGTACTATATACTACTATGCTACTCATAACATATATATACTTTTTCATAAAAACCTTTTATAGCGCTGCAACTAGTATTATGTTACCCGCCTATACTTGCATGTAACTGACTTAACGTAGTATGTAAATTAGTTAAATGACCAAGTAGTGCTTCAGAACTAACTGGAGTTGGCTCTTCTCCTAAAATTAATTTATGCAACGGATGATCTACAGGCAAACCAGTAAATGCAGGTTGTGTACGTAATTTTTCAAGTGCATTCTTTATATTTTTTTGCACTTGAGCCTCTGGAATCACCTTAAGTTCAGGCTCAAGCTGAACATGAATTTTTTCGGGAATAAATACATCAAGTATATAGTCACGAACCAGCTCTAAATAATCTTTACGTACTGCCTCAGTTGGCATACTATTTTTATCTAAAAGCTGTGCCAAAAGTCGGTGTTCAGATACAACTATTGACTCTCTACTTTCAGTAGGGATAAGTTCCGGCAAAGGGTCATCATTTTGTATAGCGTTAAGTGCTTCATACAGCACTCTTTGACATAAAAGTCGACGATATATGTTTTCAAAAACCTGCTTAGACTCGCCTTCAAAATACCTACTTAAAGTCTTAGTAATATTTTCATCATTATCAATTTTTTGAGAAATAGTTAAAAACAAATTAGGAAAATTAGTTCTAGATGTAGTAGTAATATTAATTATACGTGAACTTCTGGCATAATCAACCTGTTTACCACTAGTTTTATCATAATTACTTTGATTACGAGCAGCTTGCATAACACTATCAGTTGCTATGCCCCAAGAATTTACTAATGCCCTCTGTCTCGCTTCAAGAGCAATCTTAAAATTTTCTCTATCGGCGAGATCACCTATCAGATATTCGCTGCTATCTGCTACCTGATTTCTTAATCTTGCAAGATCTGCATTAAGTAGATCCTTCTCATTTTTTACCTTTTTACTGATATTGATCAAACTATCAGCAGTAGTTGCTAAAAGACTGTCTGCCAATGCTTGTTCCGGTGTACGCTCACCTGAAAAGAGTATGCTTGAGATTACTAATACAATACCAAAAACACCTGCTTGGAGTAAACGTATATACTTCATGCCTTCTCCTTAATTTTATTTCCTAATTTGTTTTTAAATTAACATAAAAGCAAAACTCATTGCAATAATTAAAAATTGTTAAAGTAATAGAGGCGTAAAAATAAGTCTTTAGACTAAATAGATTATTCTATAGGCAATATTATATTTTTATCTGCGTATGCTATTTTGCAAAGATGTAAGTGTCGTATTCAGTGTAGTTATATATGCAAGAAGTGCTTCTGACTGATCAGGGTTAAATTGAATAAGTTGTTGGGTAACCACCTTATGTAAAGGATTGTCTGCATGAAGCTCTTCAAAGGCGTCCCTGTTACTGAATGTTAGAAGTACCTTATAAAGTTGTTGCGCTTGATCTTCGTTAAGAGGTACCGTATCAAATCGAAGAAGATATATAAAGACAGCAAGCATGTAGTCGCGAACTAATCGTAAGTATATAGTACGCTCCGCTTTATCAGGTGATAATATTGGTATTGCAAGCAATGTATTTAACATATCTTGCTCTTTTTGCAACCCTTGCGCAAGCATTGGATCTTGATTGACTATTCCTAGTCGTTGCTGCCTTTGATGCACTGCGTCAATTAGATCATCTATACGCTGTGGTCGAGAAAAATATTTACGGTCGAGTGCTTCATAGAGCATCCATTGGTATACAAAATTATGATACATACCTTTAAGAACTACTATTGGATCTTTTTTAAAATAATCGTTACGCAAAAAGTTAATAATGTCTGTATCTTGCAGTTTAGTACTAATAGCATAAAATATAGCATCTAATGGCACATTATCAAGTATAATTAAGCTTCGTGCGTATTGCTGTCGCTTTGCAGCTAAAGTAACCTTGATCTGAGCTGCATTTAAGGCATCCATAAACAAACTTTTTGTATTTGGCGAACTGCCTTTAAAAGAAGTTCTGTTCTTTTCTGGTCCTATTAAATAATCGATAGCACTATCAAGTGCTTTTGTTAATGCTTGCAGATTAGTAGTATTAGGATCTTTAAGTACATTGTTACTAAGCTCATGAAGCTCATTTATAGCGTCAGACAATAGTTCGTCAGGTTGTATAACTTCTGTAGTGCCACCCCTGCATAAAAATATACATAAAGCACTATAAAAAATAATTATAGTAGTGTATTTCATTACAATACTCCTTTATATTTTTATGTATTAGGTTATTACAAAAGTACATAGTATTACTACAATTACTATAAATAAGCTATTAATTATTTAAGTTTTGCAGTAAGCTATGCAGATATCTTTTATCCGCTTATACTATTTCGTAAAGATGTAAGTGTGGTATTAAGTGTAGTTATATATATAAGAAGTGCTTCTGAATGATCTGGGTTAAGCCGAGCAAGTTCTTGTCTAACTACTTCACGTAAAGGATTGCCTGCAGAAAGATTTTTAAAATCTTGTCTTTCACTAAATTCTTTAAGTACTTTATATTGTTCTTCTTCAGACCTTTGAATAACATTAGGAATTGTAGGTATATCAAACATATAGTCACGAACCAGTCCTAAGTAAATAGTACGCTGAGATATATCATTTGATAATGCTTCTGGTACAAGCAATTTTTTTAAAATATCTTGCTCTTTTTGTAATCCTTCTATAAGCACTGGATCTCGCTTTGTAATAAACAAGCAATCTAGTCTCTCCAAGACAACTATAATTAGGTCATCTATAGAAGCTAATGGTGATTCTTGCTTACGACGAAGTGCTTCATAAAGCATCCATTGATATACAAAAAGATGGTATGCAATTTTAAAGGCCATTATTGGATCTTGCTCAAAATAGCTACGTAAAAAATCAATAATAGCTTTATCCTTTAATTTATCAGCAATAGCATAAAATCTAGCATCTAATTGTGCGTTACTCATTATTTCTAAGCTTTGCGCATAGTTACTTTGATTACGTGCAGATTCCATAATTCTGTAAGTAGCGTATTGCGAAGTGTCCATAAATGATTTTTTAAGCGTACTTATTTTGAAAAGAGCCCTATCCTCATCTTGCCCTATTAAATAAACAGTAGCACTAGCAAGTGCTTCTGAAAGTGCTTTAGCAGTATTGGCATCAGGAGACGTTAAAACATTATCACCATGACGCTCAAGATTATCTATAACGTCATGTAGCTCTTTATCAGCATTTTCAACTTCTTTGGTGCCACCCATACATAAAAATATACATAAAGCACTATAAAAAATTAGTATAGTAGCATATTTCATTACAATACCCTTTATAGTTTTATGTACTAGGTTATCACAAAGGTAATATGTATTACCACACTATTAACCATTTACTAATTGTGCTACATATTCACGAGGATCAAATGGTTTAAATTGGTCTATCTGCTCTCCATATGACATAAACAGTACGGGTACTTGTAATTTTTGACGAATAGCAAACACAATACCACCTTTACCTGTACCGTCCATTTTGGTTAAGACAAGCCCATCAAGTGTTGTGCTTTCATGAAAAGTTTGCGCCTGCTCAAATGAATTTTGCCCGAGCATTGCATCTACCGTAAGTAGGGTACATATACGTGCATTAGGTAATTGACGTACAATAGTAGATTTTATTTTCTCGAGTTCTTTCATAAGATTTGTTTTAGTTTGCAAACGACCTGCCGTGTCTATCAGTAAGGCATTATAGTTATTATTTTTAAACTCTTGGCAGCCTTTGTATACAACTGAAGCTGGATCCTGATTTTCTTTACCGGTTACTAAATGTACCTGTGCTCGATCGGCCCATGTTGCCAGTTGCTCAGTAGCTGCAGCACGAAACGTATCTGCTGCTACAACTAATACTTGCTGACCCATATGTTTTAAGTAATATGCAAGTTTGGCTACGGCAGTTGTCTTGCCGCTACCATTAACACCGACAATAAGATAGATATCACAAGTGGGTATAGTAGTAGGCTCTAAAATTGCAAGTAGATACTGTGCAAGAGCACGTTGTAGATCTTCACCCTTTTGCAACTCGCCTTTAGAATAAGCTGCTTCAAGATTTTTGAGTATTGTTCGTGTCACCGTAACGCCGGTATCAGCACTGATAAGTATTTTTTCTAATTCATGTAATGCAGCTTGATCAATAGTAGGACGGTTAAATATTTTGGTAAGATTCGTAGTAACTGCAGTATAAATTGCAGATAGTTTATTTTTTATAAAGTGAAACATAGCCAAAGTTCCTGTATAGCTTTTTAGCGCGCTTGATGTAAAAGATGCTCAGCACGCTGTAGAAACAATTTTAAGCGACGATAGTCATTACCGGTTAGTAAATTAAATGTACTCATAAATTCTTGTAGATACGTGCTGGTAAGTACCTGCGTTTGTGCCAGCGTTTTTAATAGAGCGAGCAATAGCTCATCTATATATAGTATAGTAGAAGATAAGCCGAATAGTACAGGTAAATAGTAGGGTTTAGTAAAAAAAAGCTGTAGTTCATCAGGATACGCATAGCGCACAAAAGCATGTATTTTAGGTGGTTGCTCAGGAAGCTGATAATATATTTTTGAAGCGTTTTGAAACCCCAACGGCGCACATAAAAATGTTGTCTGTAAAAAGGCAAAAATTTGTGGTTGCTCAGCATGAAGCTCTTCTTCTGTCTTTTGATAGGCAAATGGCTGACGCACAGGATCTTGAGATCCAGTCTGTACATCGTGTACAATACCAAGAAGTTTGCTTTGTGTATTTTCTGTTACTACACTCTCAAGCACTACAGGCGTACCAAAGGATGGAAAAAAATCCCATTGCCAGGTTAATCCTTTCCAGCGCACTAATGAACTTTCAATAATTTCACCAAATGGTTTATTGCTCTTTATCATCATGGGTATATGTTGTAGCAAAAAAAATGTTTTTTAAAAAGCTTTTACGATGCATAATAGAGCAATTTTGACGTGTAATCAAATTTTTATGTAGGGGTGTACTATAGCCTTTGTGCTGGCGCAAACAATAACCTGGTATACTGGTATCAAGCCGGGTCATAAGCGCATCTCGTGTTACTTTAGCTACGATTGAAGCCGCAGCTATAGAACTTGACCAAATTTCACCAAAAGGGGCGTAAAACACATCAAGACCAGTTAACTTAACCGGCATTGCATCTACTAATACGCGCGATAGCAGTGGCTCATGTAAAAAAAGCTGTTGTACCGCTCGGTGCATTGCATGTAAGGTAGCCCCATAAATATTATATTGGTCAATATGACGATGATGCATAATCCCCAGAGCATATACACAATGTTCTATGATCCAGGCATAACTTTTTAATCGTTCTTGCTCTGAAAGTATTTTTGAATCTTGCAATAAACGTGAGCAAGTAAACGGCGGTATAATAACTGCCGCAGCAACTACTGGTCCTGCCAAACATCCTCTACCAACTTCATCTACGCCTGCTACAAGAACTCCTGAACTCCACGCAATCTTTTCAAAATAATTTTTTTTAGGAAGTTCATTTTTCTTTCTTGCTACCATATGTAATGTTTTCCATTTGACAAGATTAAATCTCTGAGTACAATTAGAAATAATGCAGTGATATAACTATGCTATATTTTATCACTATTACGCTCATTTATCTAAAGGAGTTTTTATGTCTTCCACTGCACTGCGCGTAAAGGAGTTACTACGCGAAAAAGGCTGGACCACTAAGACGTTGGCAGAAAAGACAGGTATGTCTGAAAGTTATCTGACCCATATTAAAAATGGGACCCGACGCTGGAATGAAGATTCATTGCGCAAACTTGCTAATGCTTTTGAAGTAAGTCCTATTGATCTTTTTGCACAACGCCGTAAGCGTACTGATAATATTGACAGTAATGTTAGTATGCCTGAAAAATCAGACATACAATTAAAAGTACATATTGTACCCGTAGTTGGCGATATTCCTTCAAACCCGTCACCATATAATAATCAGTTAATGCAACTTACCACCGGCTTTAAAGATGAGTTTGTACCAGTACTTAACAGTAACGATAGTGGTATGTTTGCGTTAAAGCTTGCAAACAACTTACTTTCTCCGATGTTTGAAAAGGGAGATTTACTTATTATTTCACCTGAAATATGGACACGTTCCAGTGATATGGCTGCTGTTGAATATGGCAATGACACGCCCATTAAAGCAATAATGAAAGTTACGTATAGCGATGATTTTATCGTTCTTGAACCAGTTAACCATAAGCAAGCTCCTATAGCTTTAGTACGTGGTAAAGACCACTTTAGAATTATAGGTCGTGTAATAGCTCGCCACCAAGCGCTGGAGTAATCGCTTTTACTATTTTTTGTGCTATACTTATACATAAACTAAATAAAACAGTAATCTGTTTTATAGTGGTACACACTTCCATTTAGTTAAGGATTATATGAAACGCTACGAAGTATTACTATTAACTATTCCTGAAATTACAGCAGATGAATCCACGCTGCTTGAACAACAAATAACCAAACTGTTGCAAGAGCATAAGGCACAACTTATCTCATATGAACGGTGGGGTAAATATAGGCTCGCTTATCCTGTGCAAAAAAACGAGTATGGTGTTTATTTTCTTCTACGATTTGAGGCTAATCAAAACCATGAACCGTTACTCCAAGAACTTAAAAATATGCTGACGGTGAAGTATAATCATCTTATCATGCGTCATATAGTAACGGTACTTGAACCACAAAAATCGCTTGCGTATCAACGCCCAGAATCACTAGAAGAATTACCAGCAAATAGCCGTGAGAGCGGACAATTTCAACGTGATCACCGCAGCGATCGTTCAGACCGCTATTCTCGTTCACCACGTTCGTCTCAAAGCACAGCATCCGCTGAATAATATACACAAAAGGTTATTATATGGCTCGAAAAGTAAAATTAAAAGTAAGTTCACGGTTACTACGTAAAAAAGCACGAAGAAGTTCTTTTGGTGGTGCAAAGCATTGTAGATTTAGCGCTAATCCAGAACTTGCTGCAGCTATTGATTATAAAAATGTTAATTTGCTCAAAGGCTTTTTAACAGAACGTGGCAAAATTTTGCCGTGTCGTATCTCAGGGAATAGCGCTCGCTATCAGCGCATTTTATCGCGTGAAATTAAAAAAGCGCGCATCATGGCACTTTTGCCTTATGTTGCAACGCAATATTAAAATATATAAAAAGCCCGTTACATAACGGGCTTTTTCTTTGCTTTTCCCTAAAAGTCTCCTAAACTAGTGCCTAAATACTTATAGAGTAAAATACTAGGGAGAGTAGAATGGCACGAAAATTACCACGACCTCAAGATCTTATTGCATTTCTAAAAGGAGCGTACAAAAATCCACGCAGTGTAGGCACACTATTTCCTCTTTCATCATGGATTGCTCAAAGTATGTTTGAAGAAATACACGCCTATTGGATCCAACAACACTCTACCGATAAAACTCCATTGCGTATTTTGGAAGTAGGTGCAGGTACAGGAGCGCTTACGTATCCTATTGCACGTGCATTAACTCTTGCTCAAATACCATATACGCTCGACGCTATAGAATGCGAAGCTTTGTATTGTCAACATCTTGAGCGCACATTAAGCCTGTTTCCTTCAATAACAATACACTGTCAAGATATACTAACCTGGCACCCTATCAAATCATATACCATTATAATATCTACGTTACCGTTTAATTCTTCTGCGTTTAATGCGTCAACTATTGCCCATATTCTTCAACTGTATACCGCCTGGCTTGGTACATCAGGTCTTTTTCTATGGATTGAATATATTGGACTACGTCCATTTGCACGATTCTTACAGCGCAACAATCCTGGCGATTTTTCTCATAAGCACGCTATCATGCATGATTTTCGTCAAAACCATTCTACACGACGACGCATTATTTTTTGCAATATACCGCCAAGTTATCTCTATATATCAACTATTACGCCTCACTAACCTACTTTATATTGGTACTCCAGAGCTCTGCTTTCTCTACATACACACAAAAATAGTACTTTTATTTTATCTATAAGCGCTGCTATGAGCTTCGATAAAGCGCTCAAGAAAAGTAACAACGTTTAAAATTAGACTTTTTATGAAACTTGTTTAAACTATAAATATAAGTTTCATTTTGTAATTTTTATTTAGACATGCATAACTATGAACATAACGAAAAATAAACGTGAAAACGTACGTAACATTGCTATTATTGCCCATGTAGACCATGGTAAGACTACCTTGGTTGATAAACTGCTCCGTCATGCTGGTACCGTAGACATAGCAGCCGGCGAACGCGTTATGGATTCTAACGATCTAGAACGTGAACGCGGTATTACTATTCTTGCTAAAAATACGGGTATTAAATATGGGGAATTTGACATTAATATTGTCGATACCCCAGGACATAGCGATTTTGGTGGCGAAGTAGAACGTACTCTTCAAATGGTAGAAGGGTTTCTTTTGCTTGTTGATGCTGCCGAAGGTGTACTTCCCGGAACACGTTTTGTGCTACAAAAAGCGTTACAGCTTAATCTTAAGCCTATCGTATTAATTAATAAAATTGATCGAAAAGATGCACATATTGAACGAACTGAAAACTTAATTAACGATCTCTTTTTAGATTTAGCTTCCACTGCCGATCAACTTGACTTTCCGCTGTTATATGGTTCTTCTAAGTTAGGCTTTGTGACTAAAAATCCACAGGTATTAGAGGGTTCTATGCAGCCGCTCTTTGATGCAATATTACAACATATTCCTGCACCTGAAGAAAGAAATACTGACGCTTTACAAGTACTTACTACAAGTCTTGATCACTCTGACTTTTTAGGTCCCATAGCTATCGGTCGTGTATTTAGCGGACGTATGCAAGTAGGACAGCCATTTGTTTGTGTTAAAGATACGACAGTAAGTAAGCCCATGAAAATCACAAAAATTTACAAATTTCAAGGGCTTGCAAAATTAGAATCCCCAGAGGCTGCCTTTGGCGATATTGTTGCTGTTACCGGCTTTACAGAACCAGTGACTATTGGTACTACCCTTTGTCACGTTGGTAATCCGTTACCCTATCCCTATGTTAAAATTGACGAACCAACACTATCTATATATATATCAGTAAATGACTCACCATTTTCTGGACGAGAAGGCAAGCTGCTTACTTCCCGTCAAATTAAAGATCGTCTTGAAAAAGAGCTTAAAACAAACGTTGCATTACGTGTAGAGCCCACTGATTCACCTGAAGTATTTAAAGTCTCAGGACGTGGCCAACTCCATTTAGGTATTCTTATTGAAAACATGCGTCGCGAAGGATTTGAACTGCAAGTTTCTGCACCTGAAGTAATTTATAAAACTATTGATGGTATACGCTGTGAACCAATAGAATACCTCGTAGTTGACGTACAAGAAGAACATCAAGGCACCGTACTGGCATATTTGGGAACGCGTAAGGGTGAAATGAAAAACATGACCCACTACGATAATGGTCGTGTGCGTATTGAATTTGAAGTACCTTCACGTGGACTTTTAGGCTTTAGAAGCCAATTTTTAAATGATACCCGTGGCACCGGTATTGCTAACTTTACTTTTCTTGGGTATAAGCCATATAAAGGGGATATTATAACACGTACTAAAGGTGCTATTGTTTCTATGGAACAAGGTACTGCACGTGCTTATGCGCTTGATACATTACAACAACGCGGTGTTTTATTTATTAAACCAGGCGATGAAGTATACGAGGGCATGATCGTAGGGGAAAACAGCCGTGAAGGAACCATGGATGTTAACCCATGCAAAGAAAAAAAATTAACAAATATGCGTGCAGCAGGATCTGACGATCTTATTAAACTTGAGCCACCACGTATTATGGAACTTGAGACCTGTCTTGAATGGATACAACCAGATGAGCTTATTGAAGTAACCCCTTCTAAAATTAGACTACGTAAAAGAGTATTACGTGCTGCACTAAGAAAATAAGTATAATATCACACATATTTGTTTTTAACATAATAAGGTCTAACTAGTGAACTACTATGTTCTTATAGTAGCATGCTTATTCACGCATGTTATTTTTACAATGGAACCGCCTACTTGTTATCCAGCACAAGAATTATTACCTACTGCTTATACACCAGTGCCTAAAAAGCCTACAGATCCTGAATATGCTCTCCTATTAGCTAAGTGGCATTTGGCACAAGAAAATTACCCACAAGCACGTTTTTATTTAGAAGTGGCTGCTACAACCCCACAAGCTATATATCACAATAACAAGCAAATAGGGGGGTATAGACAATCTCCTGAAGCCCTTAGAGCACTTGCGTATATGTATCATCAGGGCATAGGACTTGATAAAGACCTTGCTACTGCTGCGCACTACTATTGGGCCACGCTTGTACATACTTTTTATAAAGTACTTCCAGAAGATGCAGACATAAAACGACAAGCAATTACAGGACTTGCTGTTTTGGCACTCCAAGGTGTCCCTGAGGCTCATTATATACTTGCAGGATTTTTAGCATATAAAAATAAAGCTAAGTCCCATAATCAAGCAGTACGCTATATTCAGTTAGCGCAAGAGTTAGCAACTGATAAAAACATGTTGTTTTCTGCATACCCCTATTTAACTCTAGATCATCTAAAGCGTTTAGTATCTGTCTATCCCGCTGCACAAGATACTATAGGCACATTATTATTGCAGCATGCTCTTACTCACACTCCTGTTTCAGCAACTGAACAAGAATTTACAATGTTCGGCATAGAGTGTTTAGAACCTCACGCACAGTCAAAATCTCTCGATACACAAAAACTACAGCTGCTTGCAGATACCTGCTTTGCTCTTGCTACTGCTCTTTCTGATCCCAAACAGGCGTTTGAGTATCTTGAAAAAGCAGCACAATTACACCATGATAAAGCGATACAGCAGTATATTACACAGTGTATTAATGGGACAACACCACATACGCAAGAAACAGGGTATATAAAAGCACGTCAGTTACTACGCACATGCCCGCGAACTGATAATTATATACCGTTAGAAGCACAGCTATTACTGCAGCACGCTTTGTTATACAAGCAAGAACACAATATAGATGGATACCATACTATACTCGAAATGCTTCAAGAAGAACATTATCTATATCTTGATCGTCCTACTATTGCGCCACTATTTAATAACCTAGTAACCCAACTATCACTACCAGACGCTCCGGCACAAGATCATGAGCGTGTTATAGAACTTTTTAAAGCAGTATCCAGCTTTCTGCAAACAAACACAATTTCTGACTCAGCTGAATATATAGAAAAACTAGGTATTTATACTGCTATGAATGCTCTTGCACATACTGTACCGCAAGCCGCATACATTTTAGGGTATACGCTCTATAAGAGTGGAACTGCTAATACTCATTTATTTAACCGAGCAAAGGATCAAAAAAAAGAACTTTGTAACGCAATCTCATGCTTGGAGTATGCACAAAAAAGAGGTATAGATGAAGCGAAAAATTATTATGCCTATAGTTTATATGCTCTTGGCTCGCTCTATTACGATGAGAAAGAGTATACTCTCGCACGTGAATACTTAGAAAAAGCAGTCGAGTTAGGACAAATACCAGCACGGCGTAAGTTGAGTTATATTTATCTTCAAGAACTTTCTCCCTTACCGCTTAAAGAGGCACTTGAAAAAGGTACTACACTTTTTGATGATTTAGAAATCAACAATCCAGAAGAACGACAGCTGCTTATAAATGCTTATATGGCACTAGCTGAATTTTATGACGAAGATCATGAACCCAATCTTAAGCTTCATGTATACAATTTAGGCCGAGCTGCAGAGTTAGAGCATGCTCCTGCCCTACGAGATCTTGGCCTTGTATGTCTCAATGGAAACCTTTCAAAGTGTCCTCCTCAAGAAGCACTTAAACGTGGTATTGAGTTATTAGAGAAAGCAGTAGCTCTCAATGATGTTGAAGCACATATTGATCTTGCCCGCATTTTTCATACTGGTTCTGCAATGACTTTTGGCTGTGGAGCAAGTGTACCTTATGATGAAAAAAAGGCTATAGAGTACGTTTTAAAGGCAATACAGCTTAACAATAATTACGCAAGTGCTCATCATGAATTAGGAAGACTATACGCTAATAAGAGTAAGCATACTCCACAATACAGCAATAAAGCAGAAGCATGCTTTAAAAGGGCTATTGCATTAGGACGGCAAGAAGCATTTTTTGACTTAGCAGAATTGTATAATCACAATAAAAGATATCAAGATGCATTTAAATACTATAAAAAAGCTGCAGAAAACGAGCAATATGCTTTTGTAGAACCTTGTTATCAAGCATTTTTGGCGCTTAATGGCTTTGGCGCAGAAAAGCAAGATCTTAATCAAGCAATTATGTTGCTGTTAAAAGCGCTATCCAAAGGTGGGATAATTGCAGGGGTAGGGTTTAATCAAGCTGCCTATAGGTTTATGGAGCGTATGTATCTTGTTATTATGCAAGTTGTTAATGATCATGTTGAAGCATATGTACGTTTGTCGCAAGCTAATCCTTTTAATGGCCAGATACAAGAGCAAAGAGATGCGCTTATAGCAAAACGTAATTTATTAATACGGGTACTTCAGCAAAACAGTACTAAAATAGTAACAAGTAAATAACTATATAGTGGCATATATATGTATACGTATAAAATTACTATTGCTTATGATGGCACTGATTATCATGGCTGGCAAGTACAACCTGCATGTATAACCATTGCTCAAACACTACAAGACCGTTTTGCACAAACTTTTCGTAAAGATATAACGCTTATTGGCGCTTCTCGCACTGACGCAGGAGTACACGCCCTTGGTCAAGTAGCACGGTTTGCTTTAGATACTTATATTCCTGCCTATACTATACAGCATGCGTTTAATAACGCTCTTAAGCGTGATATACTACTTCGTAGTACAGAACTGGTACTAGAACACTTTCACCCACAACGAAATGTCCAGAGTAAAACGTATTGGTACCATTTTTTTACAACACGACCACTACCCGGTGCTGCACGCTATGGGTATTATTACCGGTTTCCTCTTGATTTTACTAAGCTTACGAGTGCACTATCAGTATTTGTAGGAACCCATGATTTTAGATCTTTTTATACTGGAGACGAGCATGAAGACACTATACGTACTATTCATGCTATTACCCTAAGATACTTTAAGCGTTTTAATATATATCGCATAGAAGTCACTGGACATTCGTTTTTACGGTATATGATACGACGAATTATCGGTGCTGCGCTTCATGTAGCAGCGCACCCGATATATGTTATTGCCGATCTAGAAAAAGCACTTGCAGAAAAAAATCCGGAGCAGCCATTTCCTACAGCACCAGCACATGGTCTTATATTATATAAAATACGCTATAACAATAATTTAGAAACAGAGTGTGTATGATAAAAAAATATAGATTGTACTTGATAGTAAGTGCTTTAAGTATTGCTGCCTTAGGTAGCAGTATAGCTTTTATGCGTCTTACCCAACGTATAAATACCCAAGAGAGCATTGTTGCCTTTGATTATAATCAAGATATGTCATTTATACGAGCTATATTTAAAGAAAATTGGTATTGGCTTGTTGGTGAAGGCTCACATCTTGATATTGAACATACGTTTAAATACCGTGTTCCGCCTTCCGATCCCCATCAGTATAATGCTGTTACTATATATATCTATAAAGTACAAAACCAACCGCGAGGATTTATAGCATACTATAAAGACAATGTATATAAGGGTCGCATTTGGTTTATAGCTGTTTTAGAGGCATATCGCTCATGTGGTTATGGGCATAAGCTTATGCAGGTTGCTCTTAACGATTTACAGCAACAGGGAATACGTATTGTAGATCTTATAACCCGAACTAATAATATACCTGCTCAAAAACTCTATAGACGTTTTGGCTTTAAAGAAACATGGCGTGATGCTCATTTTGTAACGTTTGAAAAAACCTTTTAAACACAGTACACTACACAACAAAATATTACGCTATAGTCTACTTAAGGAGGTACCTATGAACAGTTTTAAAAAAGTATGCTGTACAGTATTACTTATACTATCGAGCTATCCCTCTATAAGCACTGCTGTATATACATATAGTACCATGTACCGTTTAGCAGACTCAGATAATCCCTTTGATGAGCTTGATAATACTTCTTCTTCTGATGATGTACCAACAACAAATCGTATTCCTATCTGTATACGTCGTACTGGTATTAAAATGCTGATGCATTGGACCACGTTCTATAGAGCACTTCAGCTTCGCTATATGTTACTTAAAAAATACTTATTTGGCAAAAAATATACATGAATCAGCAGACGACAAGCCATACATTCGCTTTTTTTTGCTCTGAGCTTGGTTCTTGGGAAAATAACGGCACTCATACGCTAACTCATGAGCTCGCTCATCGTATACTATATATTGTACGCCTTACTCCTGGCGATACATGTATATTATTTAATAAACATCTACATACTATAGCTCATATTACATTAGTTACTAAGCGCAATGTTACGGTCACCTATACTGCCCTCCATAAAAATACCTGCTTTACTCCTGCTATCACCTGCGTAATCCCCCCTTTAAAAAAAGAAGCATTCGAACAAGCACTTTATAGCTGCGTCGAACTAGGAGCAACTACTATTCAACCGTTAATCACCGAGAAAGCCCATTTTTCTGCTCGATCGGGCTATGTACAAGAGCGGGCTGAGAAAATACTGCAGGCTGCTGCCGAACAGTCTAAAAATTTTTGTTTGCCTGAGCTTGCATCAATCACCTCTTTACCAATATTTTTACGCAGTGCGCCTACTGATACTGTATATATTTTTTTTGACCCTACTGGTATCCCCTTAAGCAAACTTCTTGTTATGCTTGCAACTCACACAAAGCAGAAAGTTACCCAGAAAACTACCTATACTCTTATCATTGGACCTGAAGGTGACTTAACACCTCACGAAAAAGAACTATTACGTGCCCATAATGTATTTTTTTGCGCTCTTACTCCCACTATTTTACGTGCGCAACAGGCACTCACGATAGGGTTAGGGATTTTTCGCACAGTACTACAGGGTGATTTTTAAAATAGAGTGGCATCAGCTCAGATGCTACAAAGCCACCCTTTTTCCATTTTTCATAGGCCAACATACTAACCGCATCAAGAGAACACTGCTCAAGAGATGTATCTATATGTGCTCGCTCGCCAAAAAGATGCACTATACTATCACGATATAAAGAAGCACCATTACCCAAAAAATACATAGGTTCTGTAGCATAGTCAGTTTTAAGCGTATCAAGTAAAAGAGCACTATTACATGCTCCTTTACGCACCGTATTTTTTTGAGAATCTACAAGCGCATAATATACGTCATTACTAAATGCCTGTAATAATAGTACGGTAATACCTGTAAGTGAATTACTATATTCTCGCATAAGGGCATCAAAACCATCAACCCCTATAAGCGGTATATGTGTAGCAAAGGCAAGACCATTCACAGAAGCCATTACAACACGTAACGTCGTAAAAGGTCCAGGACCTTGATGTGCTGCTATAAAATCTAAGTTTTTAAGGGTAGTATCTTGTACAGCGAGACTTTCTGCAATAGTAAGCATAAGCAGTTGACTCGCTTTCTTATGATCAAGTACCGTATGTGTCTTTTTGCAAGTGTCTTCAAATAAAGCTATTTCAACGGTTGTATAGGTACTATGTATGGTTAAAAATTTTACCATTTTAATTATTTCTATTATTACATTTTTGCTGTTGATAAAAAATACTAAAGGCATCAAATTCAAGAGACTTGTCTTTTTTAGCAATAATTTTGCCACAGTTTAAGCATTTCCAACCCTCAAAGTTCAAGAAATGATCAAAAAATGATTGCAATACCATAAGACCTGAACACTTTTTGCACTTCATTAATACTTCTCCCTCTTTACGTATTTTAACGCTTCTTCATGTATGCTCCACATAGTTTGATGGTATTATTGCAATGTACATAGTATAGTATCTATGTGTCAATAGCTTAATATGAGGGTGGCTGTTGTAAAAATGTTAAATAAGTATCAAGAATAACAGCAGCTGCACGAGCATGTGATTTTAATTTTTCTTCACGAGAAAAACTAGTACTATAGCTTGCAGCCCGCTTACTACTTAGGCGCTCATCCCACAGAATCCATGTTATATGAGGAAATAACTGTACTAATCGGTCTTTCGCATGTATAATTTTTTCTGTTTGCTTACTTATAGTACCGCGCATAGTTTTTGGGTATCCTATTACCACTGTATCAATAGACTCTTTACTAAAAATATCTTTAAGAAACTCGGGCAATTGTGCAGTTGCAACAGTAGTATACGGACGCGCAAGAATGCGCTCGCTATCGGAAATAGCAACACCAATCCACACATCACCAAGATCAAGAGCAAGAATTTTATGCATATATATTTCTAATATAGGGTGTAATACGTATATTTTATCACAGACCGTTAAATGTATTATAGCGTATAGTTAAGATTTTCTACATTTTTTACTGATCATATATTTAGTTTTATGCAAAAGCAAAAGCCCTATTTTTCAGAGCATTCTTTACATATACCAAGACACCCTTCTCAGTATAGTTATTAAACTGGCTAAGCTTGAAATTCCACTATATAAGAATGCTCTATGTACGCAATTAATTACCTAATACAGGTTTTACACAATAAAGATCTTCCCGTAATAAAATCTCTCAATACAAGATTAAATCTTTTAGAATCGGTAAGAAATAGTACGTGACCTTTTCCTAAAAATTCTTGAATAAAAGAATTAGGAATAAACCGGCGTAAAAATAAACTTACTCGCGGATCAATCACCCTGTCATTAGTGCCTACTGCAATAAGTGTAGGTACTTTAATTTTTGACAATTTAGGAATTAAGCTTTGACGGCCTGCTTGCTCGACAACTGTTCTAAATATGTCTAGATTAACATCACCAAAAAACTCAACTAATCTTTCTTTTACAGGATCCAGTATACATTTATTAGGACATACATCAGTTACAAACTGCTCATTAGCAAGCTCTCTTTTTCCACGTTCAGTCGAAAGTGCTCGTATAAGAGCATTTACTTGTTGTTCGGTCAAAGCAAATGGAAACCGCGGTGTAGGTCCAGCAATCTTAGGAGTAGTTGATACCAGAACAAGCTTAGAAATATTATCAGGGTAACGTATAGCAAAATTCATTGCTACCGTCCCACCAAAGGCTTCGCCTACTATTACTGGTTTTTTAATATTAAGCTTATTAAACATAAAATTAAGATCATCAGCAAATACATCTAAAGTATATGGGCCCGAAGGCTTGTCTGATCTACCAAACCCACGTAAATCAACTGCAAGTGTCTGATTAGTTCTACAAAATGAACCAGTTTGACAGTTCCATGCTTTAATCGCAAGCGTTAGCCCATGAATAAATACGATAGTCGGATCTCCTTGTCCCCGCAGTGAAAAAAAGAGCTTTACACCATCACGCTTTATAAATCCTTCACGCTCTTGACACTCACCACACGCTCTATTTTCTGCTGCTAGCATGTGCTGACCCGTTAGCAACATAGTAATAGCTACCACAGTAAAAATATACAATTTTTTGCTAATAATAAGCATAACATCATCCTTTCTAACCTTATAGATAGTAGCACACTAATAAATCATTAGACGATAGTAAAAAACTACTTAAGAAAATTGCAATACTTAAGAAATAATACTTTTTCTTAAGACTATGATTTTTATTACTAAATCTTGACTCTTTAGAGAATAAATAATTAGGGTAAATTAAAAATATCTTTACGGAGAACACTAGAACTATGTACGTAAAAACATACTATTGGTACACAGTACTTATAGGGCTCTTATCAACGTCTTTATTATTACATACTCAAGCACTTAGAATAATACCCATAGCACTTAACCCAGCTGACTTCACTTGGTATGTGCTATTGAGGCAAGAAATTAAATCTAATTGGCATTGGTTTATGGGGCCATTACCAGTTGACCAATCTCCTGCAACACTGCTAAAACAACAGGTATCTAAGTTAGAAATCAATCAAGCAGATATAAAAGCAGAATTTGAAGATAAAAAAGGCGAGACGACTACTGTAATTATAGAAGTTCCCTATACGACTCAAATTAAGTCTGTTCAACCTGGAGTTGAATTAAGCTGGTATCCAGTATCTCTTTTATTGATTCCGGGAACTCGTCAAATATCTAGAAAAGACGGTCCTTCTTATGAAGTTTCTCCTGACTTACGCAATTTTTTAATTCCGTCCTGGTCTACACAAATTATACCAACTCTAACATCTCAAGAAAATATTCCTAATGATCAATTCTCTTGGTTTATGATTCCTAATGCAATTTATTTCTCTGATCTGCAGGGTACCCGTGCACTAAAAGATTTATATGGTGCATTAAGTAATAATGCTGAAGGCTATCCTATTAAAATAGATAATAAAACATGGAGGACTGTAGAAGAGTACTATAATGACCAATTAACACAATCAAAGGATAAAAACGATAAAAGAAAATTAGAAATTATGGAAAAAGCCATACGAGCAAAGTTTACGCAAAACAGCAAAAAACTAACCCCAGTTTGGAGAGCAACAGAAAATCATATATTGGTATATCTTAATGAAGAAGACGCGTTCTTTGGTACTGGTCGTGATGGAAAAGGGTCGAATCATCTGGGCCAATTGCTTATGCAAATACGTTCAGAATTACGCGGAGAAATAGATCCTGCTACACCGTATGCTTCACGCCAACCTTCTGTTTATAGAGAGGGTGAATACATACCAGTCCCTCCCGTAGTTCCTATTATACCGCTTGATCAGGCGCTTCTTAACCTTACGACACAACTTGCTAGCTTACGCGCTAGCATAGCAGGATAAGCATCATGATTACTTTAAAGAAAACTCCACAACAATATCTAGCGCTTGCTGTAGGTATAGCGATTATACAGAGTGCAAGTACTATATACGGTTGGAAAGGTAGAGCTGTACCTATGGCTTTTGATAAAAATACTAAGCAGTGGTCTGTTTTACTAGGACATGATATAAATGGTTTTTGGACAGATTTTTCCGAAGTAGCACAACGGGGTGAAAAAGGGAATACGGTAGCCCAAAGAGCATTAAGCACCCAAACCAATAACATATATAACGTAAAGAATGCACCTGTACTGGGTAGTCCCTCGAGAAAAACAGAATCAGGCGATATTGTTCATTTTGTAAAAGTTACTTATATACCAGGAGAGCAGCTATATAAAACGGCTACTAATAAAATTAACAAAGATAATTTTGCCTGGCGATCTGCTAGCCTATTTATTACCACAAAACGTGATAGTGATATACAAATACCTCATAAGGGTAAGCCCATAAACGTGTCGCGTGGTGTAAAAGAAATGTTGCGGGTATATTTACCGGATATAATAAGAGAACTTACATCTTCTATATCTCAGCCGTTACCTACCTCGTGGTTTGGTATCCCTAATGCTATTTATTTTTATGATAAAAACAAACCGTATTATGCATTTACCAATTTTGCAGACGGTTATCCTATTACTATAGATGGTAAAGAATGGCCAACTACTGAACAGTATTATCAAGCGCAAAAATTTCCCAATAATGCTCAATTACAAGAGAAAATAAGAAATTATACCAGTAATGGTGGATCAGCAGCACGAAAAGCTTTTCAAACAGCAGGAACTCACCAAAGTGAAATTCGTAAAGATTGGAGGCAAGTAAGTTTAGGGATTATGCTTGAGGCCGTACGTGCTAAATTTAATCAGCATTCAGACTTGCGACAACTACTGCTTGATACTCAAGATCGCGTTTTAGTAGAAGATGCAGGAGTCAATGACGCATTTTTTGGCGCTGGAGCTAATTATACAGGTACAAATCACCTTGGCCAAATTTTAATGCATGTACGCGCTGAGCTTAAGAGTAACACTGTTTCTAATGTGTATACGCCACATGATCCTACATACTACAAAAGTAATCCTTATGTTCTCCAGATACCACACCCTGCTTATAGCGCATCTATACTTTCTCAGTTATTAACGAATCTTACGCGAGATCTGAGCACCTTAAGGCAAATGATGCCTTAAACTTTATACAATACTGTACCGTTAAAACGCATTATACATTAGCAATTTTTTAAATAGTAGGAATTTTAAGCTTAAAATCTCTTGGCCCTCCAGGCAATATATCTGCTTTATAGTAAATCATGTCTGGTTGCTCAAAGTACTTCTGCAAGTTAGATTCATTTTTAAAATCGGCATCACCCTGTGCAAAATAGAGTAAGCTTGTTACCTTTTGATTATAACGTGGTGTTTCATTAGAACCCTCCTGATTTTTAAAGAGAGTATATAATATCTAACGCTTGCTGAGCATATTGCTTTCCCGTACTCGTATAAATAACTATTTTAGGTAGAATATTTCCTGCACTATCACGTTTTTTAATTAGGTCATTTTTATACTTAAACTGCTCTATCGCTATTCTTAATTTTTCATTAGATTGTAAGTAATCTATAAGAGTAATAACCGTACTAATTACTTCATCATCCTTAGGCATAAGATGAATCTTATAATCATTTACCAGCACTTCACCTACTTCTTGTAGCCTTTTAGTACGCTCTTTAATTTGTTCTTCTTTTTGTACACGCTCAAAAGGCGATAAGTATTTACTTTCTAATTCTAATTCTTTAACTAATGTATCTAATTGCTTGCGTGGCCAATTAAAATCTTTCGATAAGCTATAATCAATTCGCTTTCCCTGCAATAGATCATTTTGCTTATCTAATGATGGTCCGATAAATGTATACCCTTGGCTCGAAGCAACACTAAACTTAGTAGTATTTATATCGCCTATTGCTTTAAAAGCAAACCTTAAAGCAGAAGATTTATCACTATTTATCTTTTCAAGCTTATCTTTTGATATATTTTCTATGGTAATGTATTCACTTATTAACGCGCGATAATGCTCGGGAAACTCTTTAAAAATAGTAGAATACTGCGTATAGTAATCAAAAGACAAAATGCTAGCCAAGCTCTTAAGCTGTAGTTGAAGCACTACTAAAGAATCAGTACTAGCATTTTCTGCTAAAATCTTTATAGAGATACATACAAAAAATAATAAGTAACGCATACTAATGCCCTTTATAGCAACTTTAAAAAAGTTATATATAGGTAAGCAATGCAAAAAATAGAGGCTGATGAATAATGTATAATAGTAGTGTATAACGGCCCAATAACACAAGAAATTTTATGGGCCAATAGTGAGAGTAATCGGGAAGTATATAACGTACTGAGCCATATGGATATACTAGATTACCAAGTGCTATACCAAAAATATATACTCCTAGCCAGGGTATAAGGGGGAAATAGTCAAGGGAAGCAAAAGTAGGCGGCGTAAGCCCAAGCCAAATAAAATAAGAGCTATGTATAGATAGAGAGCGTAAAGCGTAACCAAGAGCAAGCAGTAAAATACCAAAAATACTATTAAGCCATATGTATTCTACGAGTATATAGCCAATAGCTGAAGCAACAGCTAAAAAATGCAAAATGCCAAATATAATATACTCTTCAGGAAATAGCATGCGTGTTACAAGAGTAATACTAGCTGCTATAAGTAGCAGTTTGCCAGCCCTAATACTCATTTTATAGAACCAGAAGTTAGAGCGAGTTGTATGATAGTTTAACGTAAGTGACACGCCGGAAAGCATAATAAATAGCGTAGCTGCTATGCGCCCAAGATAATTCCAGCATGTTATAGTAAGCGTACTAAACGGTATATCTTTAAATACATGCAGATCAAAAAAAAGATGAAACGCTACTACTAAAATAATAGCTATTCCCTTAAGACTATCTATTTCCCATTTGCGCATAAGACCCTTGTAGTTTCAATAACTTATTGTATAATTTTACAACAATGTACTGTAGCGGTCAATTTCTTATACAGGGGTTTTCATGAGTATCACCGTTAAAAGCAGCATAGTATCCCCCATGCTTTTAAATTGTTCAATTCTTACTATTTTTTCTCAAGCTACACCCTCACCAGCATGTCAATGGAGATAAACCATGAACGAATTCTCTCGTGACCTTAAAATTTTACGTCATTCAGCAGCTCACTTATTAGCACATGCGGTAGTTGAGTTATTTCCCGGCACAAAGCTTACTATTGGCCCTGCAACTCCTGAAGGTTTTTTTTACGATTTCTTACCACCACGCAACTTTAAAGAAGAAGATTTAGCTGCTATTGAAGCACGCATGCGCTATTTATCTGATCAAGATTACGCGCTTACTCATAAAGAAATATCTAAAGAAGAAGCACGGGCATTATACCATGATAATCCCTATAAGCTCGAGCTTATAAATGCTATTCCTGAAGCAACAGTAGGCTTGTCGGTACAAGGAGACTTTCACGATCTTTGTAAAGGCGGCCATGTACGAAGCACAGGAGAAGTTCGTCACTTTAAGCTGCTTTCGATTTCAGGAGCATATTGGCGTGCTGATAAAAATAATACTCCATTACAGCGTATTACCGGTACTGCATTTTTTACCGAAGAAGAGCTCCAAACATATTTAAAAAAAGCAGAAGAGGCGGCATACTACGATCATCGTAAACTAGGGCGTCAACTTGATCTTTTTAGTTTTCATGAAGAGGGAATTGGATTTCCCTTTTTTCATCCTAAGGGACAACGCATTATTACCACACTTATCGAGTATATGCGTAATTTATATCGCGAGTATGGCTATCAAGAAATTGCTACGCCTACCCTTTTAAGTGATCAGTTATGGCGTCAATCTGGCCATTACACCCATTATAAAGATAATATGTATTTTTCTCAGATAGACGACCGCGTGTATGCTATTAAGCCAATGAACTGTCCTGGATCTATTTTAGTATATGCAGCACGCCCTCGTTCATATAGAGAGCTACCGTTACGGTTTGCTGAATTTGGTAAAGTACATCGTCATGAGCTTTCCGGAGTGCTGCATGGATTATTTCGTGTACGCGCATTTACCCAAGATGATGCCCATATTTACTGCACACTCGAGCAGCTAGAAAGCGAAATTAAAAAAGTACTTACTATGGTGCATACCGTACTTACTAAATTTAATTTTAATACGGTATTTTTTGCCCTTTCAACAAAGCCTAAAAAAGCTCTAGGAAATGATACACTTTGGGAAACCGCTACACAAGCATTAAAAAACGGCCTTGAGCAAGTTGGTATGCCGTATACGGTACAAGAAGGTGAAGGGGCATTTTATGGCCCTAAAATTGATTTTGGTATTGAAGATGCTATGGGGCGTCGTTGGCAGTGCTCAACGGTACAGCTTGATTTTTTTCAGGCAGAAAATTTTGACCTTACTTATGTAGCTTCTACAGGACAAAAAGAACGTCCCGTTATTATTCACCGCGCTATTTATGGATCTCTTGAGCGCTTTTTAGGCATTTTGCTTGAGCATTATCGTGGTACTTTGCCCTTTTGGCTTGCGCCCGTTCAAGCACGTATATTACCTATTACTCAAGCTCAGCACGAATATGCACAATTAGTATATACTGCCTTTTTTGATGCAGGTATACGTATAGAACTTGATACAAGTGGTGATCCTATTAACGCCCAAATTAAAGCAGCACAGCTTGAAAAAATACCATGGATGCTTATAGTAGGCAAAAAGGAAGCTGAAAATACTACGGTCACCCTGCGCCGTAACGATGGTACACAGGAATTTGGCATTCCTCTAGAAAAAATTATAGCACATGCATGCGCATTATATAGTTAGCGCTCACTTGGAGAATTACCATGAATGTACGTACACTAGAATCTGTTATTAATACCATTAACGATATCGCTTGGGGACGTCCTTTAATAACATTTATAGTACTTGTAGGCATTTTTGCAACGCTAATGCTTAAATTTGTACAAGTACGTTATTTTACCACTGCCTGGCGAATGGTACTCGCTCCTCGGGAACGAACAAAAGCAGTAGCTGCCACAATGAGTCCATTTCAAGCGTTCTTAAACGCATTAAGTGCCAGTATAGGTAATGGGAGCTTATCAGGTATGGCAACAGCACTGTATTCTGGTGGGCCTGGAGCTGCATTTTGGGTGCTGGTTATGGGCTTCTTTGGTTTAGCTCTTCGCTTTTCTGAAGTATATTTAAGTACTGCAGAATCACAATTAAGTAGTAGCGGTGATGGATCATTAGGTGGCCCTATGATCTACTTGCGCCGTGTGCCAGGACGTTCATTTTTACCATTTACCTATGCACTATTCTGTCTTTTATTAAGCTTGTTCAGTGGTAATGCCATGCAATGCAACTCAATACGTATTGGTGCTGAAAAAATGCTTAATATCGATGCGCGCATTATAGCAATAGTGCTTTTTTCTTTTGTACTTTATATTATGCTTGGCGGTGCACAACGTATTATTAAAGTTTCAGATACTATTGTACCGTTTAAAGTTGGTTTCTTTTTTGTTTCAGCGTTTTTAGTACTTGCGTATCATTGGCATGCTCTTATTCCTGCATTCAAACTAATGCTAGTCGGTGCTTTTACTCCCCAAGCACTTGCAGGGGGCGTATTAGGCTATACCATACAAGATGCTATTCGTTTTGGTATGGCACGTTCAGCAAATGCTACTGAGGCTGGTCTTGGCACTGCGGGGGTACTCTTTGGTTCAACAGGTGGTGAAAACCCGGTGAGAAATGGTATTATTTCTATGGTTGCCACGTTTATTAGTTATTATCTTGTTTGTTTTATTATTATGCTCTGTATTATAGCAAGTGGTGTATGGAACACTGGTCTTACCAGTACTGCACTTACCATTTCAGCATTCCAAACAGTATATGGCACGTGGGGAAGCTGGATTGTTACCGGGCTTTCTGTTATTTTTGGTATTGGCGTACTTGTTGCCTATGCGTATATTGGCCGTGAATGCTGGCGCTTTTTAACAAATGGTCGATGGCTTGGTGCGTACTCAGCACTCTATTGCGCTACCGCGTTATACGGAGCTCTTGCACACAGTACCGTTGTATGGAACGCTATCGATATAGTAAATGCTGGGCTCATGGCAATTAATCTGTATGCTATTGTATATCTCATGCCTACTATTGTTAAAGGATTGCGTGCTTTTGAGCGAGCATAAGAGTTCTCCATGACGCAGAATACCATACTGCTACCACGTTATTATCCGGTAGCATGTCATACTGATTATATAACCCAGGGAAGTACTTTTGTTGCTATTAATGGTACCAAAGAAAATGGTAGTATCTATATACGTACTGCTCTTGAACGTGGGGCACAAAAAATTGTACTTGAAAGATCAACAGTATTATCACCAGACATAACATGCGCTATTACACAAGCAGGTGCCGAGCTTATATACGTAGATAATAGCAGACAAGCTCTGGCGCAGTTAAGTGCTCAAGCGCTTGATTGGCCTGCTACAAAACTTAAAATATTTGCTATTACGGGCACTAAGGGTAAAACTACTACTGCGTTTTTACTTGAGCATATTATGCGTACAGCTGGCTATAAAACTGCTCTTTTAAGCACGGTTAAAAATAAAATTTTAGATCATGAGTTTCCCACGCAGCTAACAACGCAACATCCAGATTACTTACATGTATTTTTTAATACCTGTGTGCAAGCACACATAGATATAGTAATTATGGAAGTAGCAGCACAAGCGCTCTCACTCTATAGAGTAGATGGAATTAGATTTGACGGTGGTATTTTTACTAATTTTAGTACTGAACATGGCGAATTTTACGCCTCACAGTACGAGTATTTTAATGCTAAGTGTAGTTTGTTTGATCAGCTTAAACCCGGGTCTCCAGCAGTATTTAATAGCGACGATGCTGCTGTACAAACTTTGCTTAAGCGACAGTTTAACGTGCCACTCTCTACTGTAAGCTTTGGCTTTACACCAGAAGCTACTCTCTCTGCTCATACTATTACCAGCTCTTTAGATGGTATTACGTGTACACTCAGCACGTATAATAAACAAGAATATACTATTTCGTGTCCGGCACTTATTGGCACCTTTAATATTGCTAATATACTCAGTGCCTGGGGGCTGGCGCATGCTTATGGCATTACGCCTGACATTTTGTATACTGCTCTTGCTACATTTAATGGTATTCCCGGACGCCTTACTACACATGATAGTATATGTCTCCCTAATGGCGCACGTGCATTTATAGACTATGCACATAACCCTTCTTCATATGAATCAGTGTTATCAGCATTACGGCCTTTAACATCCCATCTTATAGCAGTGTTTGGTTGCGGCGGTGATAGGGACCGATCCAAACGATCGTTAATGGGAAATATTGCAGCACAATGGTGTGACCATCTTATCATAACCTCTGATAATCCACGCTCAGAGGACCCAAATGCTATTATTAAAGATATATGTGCGGGAATACCCGTCCCATATTTACCTAACGTTACCTGCGAACCTGATCGTACCGCTGCTATTTATACCGCCTACCAAAAGTCACGTTTCAATAGTATACTAATACTGCTTGGTAAAGGACCTGACGAATACCAACTTATTAATGACAAGAAAATACCGTTTAGTGAGCGTTCAATTTTAAGTTCACTTGCTGCTTTATAGTAATTAAAGAGTTTTAATATGATAAAAATTATACTCTATGCTCTGGCACCACTTATTATTATTACCTATTTATATACCCACTATAATAATAATACTAAAGCGAGTACGGTACACGATAAAATTACTCTTATTATGCCCATTGCTATTACTACGGTACGATTTCGTCCCGACACAGAAATACCAGATTTGGCTAAGGCTGTCCAAAGCGACGACCCCCTAGCTCATATATTGTTAGGGCAAGAGTGTGAAGAGCAAAACAATATAGAATCTGCTCGCGCACATTTTTTAGTTGCTGCCCAGAAAGAACCGTTTGCTCAGTTTAAATTGGGGCTATTATATCAAAAAGAAGGCAACAAAACTCAAGCGAAATATTACTATAGTAAAGCAGCAGAGCAAGGCCTTGCTTTTGCACAAGTAAACTTAGGCTATTTATTGCAAGAAGAGCAAAATCTTGAACAAGCTGAACACTATTATCAGCTTGCAGCAGAGCAAGAAGACCTAAGTGCACTGAATAACTTAGCAAGTATATATGAGCAATACGGTAATATAACACACGCTCAAGAATATCTTATACGTGCAGCAAACAAAAACTATGCACTAGCGCAGTTTCACTTGGGGCAACTATACGAGCGAGATTATAAGTTACAGCAAGCGATATACTATTATACATGTGCTGCTGAGCAAGAATACCCTGAAGCACAAGATGCTCTTGCTCAACTTACCAGTAAATAATTAAAACACCAGACCAAGCTTTGCCCATATACCCCATTGCGTAAGCGCAGCGTTATTAAAAGCATGTTCGTAAAACACGCCAATACCAATTAAAGAAGTATAGTCTGGATTATCACCGGTATAAGCAAAAGAAGCATAAATCATATGGGTTGATGTGCCACGCGTCACTCCTGAAGCAGGGTCAAGGTCTTCAAGTCGTAACGGTACAAAAACATCATCAGCAGGCGCTAACGTTTGTATAGTACTATCACTTGCTGTAACTGGTTCTTGATTATTAGGAGAAATACCAGCAATACCATAGCGCTCAAAATCAAATAACTGTCCTGCACAGCATGGTCTTTTAAACTCTATGTCTTCATCACCTCGTGCCCACAGATGATAGCCAAGTTCACCAAGAAAGGTACCCGTAAACAAGCGAAAGCCGCCATCAAGCATTACCGTATTATAGGGTTTTACTTTTACCGGAATAGTAAGAACATTAGCAGCAAATTGCGTTCTTAGTTCTCCACGTTTACGTACCTGTAGATACCTGCTCCACTCTTTACGGGTACAATGCGGTGTGCGTACATCAAATGTTCGCTGGTGTGTTGCATCGAGATAATAAATATTTTCAATATTAAAAAAGAAGGCTACTTGATATAGATCGCATGATTCAGTTAACGGTATTTGCAAATTAACACCAGAACTAATACCAATATGCCCATTAATTCCTACTAGTGAGTCAAAAATATAAGTAGGCCGTATTTTTCTAAACGTCGGTATAATAAGCGCAGAATACGAAGTTAATAAAAAGTACTTTTTATCAATAAATGTTGTACCCAAGTCAAAACGTAACTCAGCAATCCCAATGTCTGATCGCGTACCTGGGTAAAAACGTGCAAAAGCAAGACTTGGCTGCTGTACGACCTCACATAAAGTACGCGGAAACGTATTTTTTATAGGTATATTTTTAAGATCACGCTGTTCTAATCCAAGGCTATTACGCACAGCAACTACAGGCACGCGCGCGCTTATATAAAAATAACGAAGAAAATCATAAGGTAAAAGGGGATATACCGCTTGCTTATACTCAAGTACAAAACCATATTGTCTCTGACGTGGGCACAATGTCAAAATACCACTAAAAGTAGATGGTAAATTAAACCATTCAGCACGTACATCGCGCATACCAGCATGAGGACTCTCATCCCCAGCAAAAAGAAGTTCTTGTTTACAATCTAGTAAAAAATATGACGCCAGATCTTTAGCTGTTTGCGACGTAGATTGCTGATATAATGGCACTATTTGTATACCACTACAAAACGTTGCCCCATGTAAACTACTATTAGTAACTGCAAGCCAAGGCCCCTGCAGTGCTGCAAGCTGATGATATAGAGGGCGTGGAAATAAAAAGGTTTGTGAGGTAAAATGACGTCTTGCCTGCATCGTACATGATACTATAACACTTATACTTATGAGTACTCTCTTTATCATGCTGATCTTTTTCTCTCATATTATCGTTATTACTTTCAATTGTGCATCAGCTTAGGTCAGATGCGCAAGAAAGACAAGACTTAGCAGTTTATGCTATTTATGGTATACTGTTTATAAGTAAATAATCTAAACATAATTTTATAATAAATATTCAGACAGAATAATGGAGAGGTGCTGCTATGCTTACGATCATACTAATGTCTGCTCTTTTTGCAACGACATTCTCTTTTAATAAACTCTTGTTAACCCAGATATCGCCATTACTCTTAGTTGGTATCTCAAGTATAATTGGAGCCTGTATACTATCAGCTCATGTACTATATAAAGGTACCTATAGTCGTACCTATACTACTTCTATGCTAAAGCAACTTCTTCCTATAGGGCTCTGTATAGGATTTGCTCCTAATATCCTACGATTTTATGGACTTACGTATTTAAGTTCTTTTTATGCGTCATTCTTTGCTTCGTTTGATCCATTTATTACTGCTCTTTTATGTTACTTTATACGAGCAGAGAAGCTTACTTTAAGACAAATTGCTGGTATTGCGCTTGCGCTTATAGGAACCTTACCGGTATTCTTTGTCTCTACACAAACAGCGCTTAACGCATCATTATGGAGCATGGTTATTCCTACTCTTGCGGTATTTTTTGCTATTGCTATTAACCGTTATGGCTGGATTTTAGCTGATCAAGTACTTAAAACAAATACATTTAATGGAACAGAGCTTACTGCGCTTAACTTATTAATTGGCGGATCGCTTGCGCTCGTAACATCATTTTGCTTTGAGTCAAGCTCCACGATACATTTTACTCCAAAGGTACTGGGCATGATAGGCTATGTAAGTCTTATAAGTAACGTGCTCTGTGCTCGCATGTACGTAGTATTTCTTAAGCGTTATAGCGTAACATTCTTGTCACTTACTGAATTTCTAGCACCGCCCTTTGTAACATTGTATAGCTGGCTTTTTCTTCATGAATATATTACCTGGCACTTTCTTGCTTCATTTATAAGCGCTGCCATAGGTATAGGGCTCTTTTACGGTGATCAAATTAAGAAGAAAAGCGTTTAAACTCTATCCTTTTGAAATACTATATAATATCAGTACACTTGCGTACATAAACTAATACTTATACCACGCTTAGATGGAGGATATTATATGAACATGCGTGCTTTTTTATTAGGGATACTTACGCTCTGCTCTACGCCTTTGTATACGTATTGCGATGTATCGAGTACGAATATTATTACTGATCCTGCTTTGAAGGTAAACAAAGCTAAAAAATCGTTTACAGAACAAGCAGCTTCTTGGTTTCAGTATGCACGCCAAAGTCCACAAGTGATACGCAAGACACTTGCTCAAGATTACACTCGTGCACTCTATTTTGCAAAAGAACATAAAACTGACATTGCAATAGGCGCTTTATGTGCTGTACAAATCGCACTCATGTATAAATTAGCATGTATTTTTCAGCGAGTACAAGAGCTAGAAAAAACACAACCCCATATACTAGAGGCCTCAAGATTATACTTATTGGTTAATAAGATGCCAGACATAAAAAAATTACTACCACAAGTATAAGACTTTTATAGTAATCAGATTAAGAAAAAAGCGCTTAAATTCTACCCTTTTGAAATATTTTATAACATTAGTAAACTTACATACATAAACTAATACTTAATAACACGCTTAAATGGAGGATTTTATATGAACATGCGTGCTTTTTTATTAGGAACACTTACACTCTGCTCTACGTCTTTGTACATGTATAGTGGTGTATGGGGGAGCACAACTCACTCAGTTACTTTTACTAGACCTACATTTAACACAAACGAAGCCAAACAAGCTCTAAGCTCTCTTGGATCTTCGCTTATGGCTAAAGGTACTGCATGTAAAGAGCAAGCTGCTTCTTGGTTGCAGTATGTACGAGAAAATCCGCAGGTTATACGTGAGGCAATCGCTCAAGGTTGCACTCATGCACTCGATTTTGCAAAAGAACATAAAACTGAACTTGCAATAGGTGTTTTATGTGCTGCGCAAATTGCACTGCTTTATAAATTTGCGCGTACTTCTAAACGTGTACAAAAAATAGAAGAAACGCAAAGCCAAGTACAACAACCTGAGAATTCTGCTTCCTGGAATTATGATTATTGTGATTGTTCTTACTAAATAATATTTAGAAAAACAGGTTACAAGTGAGAGGGTGTTACAGCAAGTAACACCCTCTCTAATTAAGTAAGGTGCTCTCATGTATTACTTTATTATACGTATAATTACTATAGTATTACTTAGCTATAGTATGTCTCTTTGTGCCTCATGGTATGATCACATTAAAGCAAAAGGCGAAGAATACTATGACATGTGCTCATATCTCTATAAAAAGTATCAACAAGACTCTATAGAGCAGAGTAAGCAGTATGCACAAACTTGCATACGTATAGTACGAGAACATCCTAAAAAATGTATTGCTGCATCCCTTATACTACCTACTTTTTTTATCACACGACGCATACGTTCAAAAAAATAAGTTTTAATTACCGTATTCTTGTTTTTTATTTGATAAGTATGGTGCACTAAAAACGTACCATTACTATTCTTTTAAAGCAGGGTACTTGTATGTTTCGTTTATTTTTTAGTATTTTCTTGACACTTGGTTGTTCAGTTCAAGCTGGAACAAGTACTTATATACCTACTGATAATTATCTTTACACCCCATACCATCGTGATGCTCTTTTTATTATCGATTGGGCAACTGAAAGCGTTGCCGCAACGTTTGACCCTTCGGGAAACAATCTAAAAGAGTTAATAGGATCTGCATCAATCTATCTTCTTGCTGCACTTTACACAGAAAGCTGCCCAATAATTGCAGCAAATTCTCTATGGCGTAATATTCTAGATCGTGTACAATTATGGGATGACGCTCTTGCTTTGAACAGCACCCAATTTCAGAAAAAATACCTTACTATTCCTGAATATAAAAGTACACTTTTAGCTGATCCTACATTTTTACAACGCTTACAGCATAGTATTAAAAAAAGTAAAGACATATATGATCAACTTAATCAAGCAATTGCAAAGCAGCTCAAGCAACCTGGTAATACAATAGCAAACATAGCATATACCGTATCCAATATACCTATTTTTCGAGATACAACTATGGGTGGAACACTAACTACACCTGCAGATCAACAGGTTTGGGAAGTAGCTGCTAGTTTTTTAGTATGTAAAATTGTTATTGATCAGGTACGCTCTAGCTATAATCAAGCAAAATGGATTATGCGTCAACTTTCTCCTACAGTGTATCTATTTATCCCCCGCTCTTATCTTGAGGGAGTGACACAGACTGTCCAAAAGCTTCTTGCTACCCACTCTATTACGCGTACCTTTGAAATCGTCTTTAAAAATAGTATCCCTGATCGTTTTACCGGACGCTTTTTAACTGTTGAAGAAATTATTCTTAATCTTAAATTTGATAGTTTTCGACCACTTACAACACCATTTATAGCATCTGCTCATCCTATAACAAAAGAACGCGATACAGAACTAAGTGAAGGATTGGTACAGCTTATTCCAAGATTATTTATCACACCACAAGATTTTAAGCCATTTGTACAATCTGAAAATTTTTGGATACCTAACTATTGTACCTGGAATATTATTGCATTTGGTCATGGTTCTCCTGGTCAACTCGGAGAAGCATTTAATTTTTATGTAGCAGGGTTAAGAGCAGGCTCGTTTCAAACGTTTCTTAATACTTTAAATACTCTTAATACTCGCTTTTTGTACTATACATCCTGTTATGCAGCAGGACACCGACTTGAAAATATGTATGCTAAGCCAGAATCAGGAAAAATCAAGTATAAGTTTACTATTATTGTAGGAGCTCTGTCGCATGCTATAACATACACTATTAGCGCAACATTTATGCCTCCTTATATTGACAAATTTGGTCTTGTCCCAGAAAATATTAACCGCGTAACTAATACTATACAACCTACGTTTGCTCAAAATCTACGGGCATTTTTTAGCGAACTCCATCGTGGCGGTCTTAAAATAACAGAGCGGGATGGCACTGTGCACTATGTACGCCCCCTTCCCTATAGTGACATTGTTGCCTTAATAAATCCTTACTACACAAAAAATCCCTCTATGCTGAGTTACCTTGCAAATGTCCCACAAATCAGGCTTCCTGGTTCGCAGTGGTTTAATATCATAGATCTTAATACATTAATTGTTCGTCTTACACCAACGCTAATAGCAGTGCGTGAAGCAGAAAATAGACCTATTACTATACACAATAAATCACTTATACTACTTGATACAGCATATATTTGGGAGTCTCCACAAGAACAATTAGAAAAGCTGCGCAAAGCAAGACAAGCTGCTGCTCTGCATAGTGAAATTATGGTGCCTTTAGTAGTAGAGGGCATAATGCCTGCAGTAGTTTCTTCGGCAGGAGCTGACGTTCAAGTATATATAAGCGAACTTAGACCCTCTCAAACAAAAATCATGCCTTATATTGAACTAATTGATACAATAAGAAAATTTCTTGGCGTATCGGGTACAGTATATGGTCGAACCTACTATATACAAAAGCTAACCGTACGCAATGATATGACCATAGCACAAGCTACAGCAATAGAAAGTAAACGAGGCTCAATAGTAACACTTACTAACGTTCTAATATTAGTTAATGCTCCCGATCCACGCAACCGAAAAGATGCAAATCGCTATACGGGTATTATATTTACACTACCTAATGGCACACGCTATCAAGCGCTCTTTACAACCGATGCTGAACTTGACCAGCTTAAAAAAGGCACGCTTCCTAATCTTACCGAAACAACCTTAGTAACGCCATCATACCCCTATGAGCTTCGTACTACAAGCCCCCTAGTGCCCGTAGCACAACAACAGAAATTAATAAGTGAGTACACTAAATTATCTAATGATCCTAAAAAACTTGCTTTGTGGAAATCAACGCTCAGTCCAGAAGAACAAGCCTTTATTAACCGTTATGAAGCTCGCTATAAAGCTGCACAACAAACCAGTGAGCAGCGGCAGCGCGAACTATTGCAAGAAGCGTTAGTTACCCTCAATGTCAGACTCACAAGCCTAAGCACTTTTCTTAAAAAATAAAATAACAGGAATATAAACATAAACAGTCTCTATTCCTGTTATTTTTACAGCATAGTTATATTATTACTATTATATTATTTACACGCAAGAACTTGTGGCAATAACTGCTCTAATTGTTGTATACGTTGTGGAATTTGCTCCTCAGACATACCATCGAGCACCCATTTTTTAAGATACAATGCTGCATAAAGCTCTTTTTGAGAGCTTACTTGCTTTTGTAACTCAGTATATTCATTACCTTCAAATTTTTGCATAATTTCTTCTGCAGCAGCTACCGGTTGGTTATAACGATCCAGCAATACTCGAGATGCTTTAGCTTTTAGCGAAGTGGTATCACGCATATGCTTGAGTGTTTTAAACTCTTGGAATAACATATAACTATAGAGCAAAGGCCCTACGTGACTCTTGTGTCTTAATGCTATATCTAAAGCTGTTGCGTGATTTATATACCCCAATTGTATATCTAAAGCCGTATTGTTATCAATAGTAGTAGCCCAGACATCAGGAGTATACTGAAGTAGTAATCGTGTTATCTCCAAATCATGACAATCAGCTGCATGGTGTAAAGGAGTAAGACCTTTTTTATCAGGCACATTAATAGTAGCATTATGGTTAAGAAGAGCTTGCACTGCCTCTTTATTATATGCTCGTATAGCAGCAATAAGAGGAGTAGCAGAAGTTGCGTTGTTGTTGGCAGAATAGTAACTATTTACCACTTCAGGATATTTATCAGCAAAAAAATCAATAATAGCACAACTATTATGTTCAGCAGCACTATGCATAGGACTACCTCCTAACTCAGCCAATGCTCGTATATCTGCCCCATTGTTAAGTAATATCTCAGCAGCTTCTTTACTATTACTGCTTGCCGCTTCATGGAGTGGTGTGCAACCCCCACCATCACGTGCATGAATATCCGCTTTTGCACTAATAAGAAGCTGGACAACATCAGTACTATTAGAATATGCTGCTTCATGTAATGGAGTACGCCCCCAATTATATTTACTGGATTTATCCATTTGTGGAAACATTCCCCCTTCTACCGATGCATTGTGTTTTAATAAAACACGTGCTACAGCTGTACTATTATGCTTTGCAGCATCATGGAGCGGTGTACGGCATCGACCATCTTCAGCATCGCAATAAGCACTATGTGAAATAAGAAGCTCTGCCAGCTCATCATTATCGTTTTCGGCAGCATAATGCAACGGTGTACGCTTATTAGCACCAATTTTATCATTAATCTTAGCCCCATGCTGAAGACAAAGTGTAACAATATCGGGCCTATTAAGATAAGTTGCATAGCCAAGTAATGTTGTCCCTAAAGGGCTTTGTTCATGAATATCTATAGCTTTACTGTCTAAGACCTGTTGAACATAAGCGCTATTATTCTCGACTACAGCAGTAATAAGCTGTTGCCATACTCTTGGCTTTGGCTCTGCCTGTATATGCGATATACCAGCACAAAGGAAAAGAAAAAGTAACGCAGTATACTTAACCATATAAGAACTCCATTTATCATACATTTATTTAAATAATTTTAGCTTTTTTAATGTAAATTTAAATTTAAATTTTGTCAAACATGATAATAAATTTTTTATAAATACGAGTATGGTAATTGTATATACAGTTCAATAAATACTATAACGATAATATCCTGAGCCGAGAAGATATGCATTGCGCACATCAACCTTTTCACCTATACCACGAGCAGGTGCAGAAAATACTATATCGATGTATTCAACATATATACGTCGTATAGCATTATGCAGCGCAAACTGGGACCATCCTAATCTATCGCGTCGCCCTAGGGATAGTAAATGTGGTAGTACTGGAACATTTTGCTGATCACGTACTTGTAGCTGTTTCGTCCAGATTAATTCGTGATCCTGACCGTGCACTAAGCAAATACCGTTCGTGTCATATACAAAAAGATATAAATTACCGTAGATAAAAGGACCGGGATTACTAAATGCTTTAAAAGCCCGATATGGATCCTGACGACGTATAAATTCAACTCCTGTTTCACCAAGCACACGTACTGAAGTACCTTTGCGTTCAGGATAATAGCCTGAAAGCACAATTAAGGCTCCCCATGGGCCTTCTATTTTTTCAAAATATACCGAATGATTAAGGTCAAATTCTATAAAATGAATCCAGCCCTTACCGGTGGCACGTACTTCTTGTATAATCCACTCTTCAATTGATGTACCCAAAGTACCATAGGCATAGGCAGACGGTATCTTTTTGCCTAAAATACCGCTTGGTGGTTGTAAAATTACTGATCCATCAAGATTAAGAATCGTCAGGCTTAACGGCCCATGGGAAAAGTCTCCTTGTGGATCGGTAAATATTTTAAATGCTTCTTCTCTACCAGCTCTTTTTAATAAAGAAATAGCACGAGTTACTGTCTGTTGTACTTTTTGTTCAGTAATATGCGGATAATAACCGAGAACTAAAATATAGAATTTTTTACTACGAGGATCTTGTATACCAAGGGCATAATCAATATGCTCAGCGCTATTTACTTGGGTATTAAACCACTTTCTTTCGCGTGTACGTGCTACCGTAAGAAACTGTATAAAATTGGCTGTTGTAGCATAATTCTTGCCCACTTGATTATTATTAAAAATATCGGCAAGAAGGGTACCGTGCTCATTAAATACTGAAACATTAATATCCCCGCGGCGAAACGTAACACCATCGTTAATTGTTTTAATAGTTGCATCAATGCCATATTCTTGAAAAAAATCAATAACATTTTCAGCAAGACGCTCACTAATAAACTGCTTATTTTCAGGATAGAAACCAGCAGTAACAAAATATTTTTGACCATTTTTAATAATTTGCTCAACATACAGGGCATGTAATGCGTTATTATGAGGATGCAGTGTCCATCCGCCCCCACGCTGTGCACGCTTTCTTAAGTTTTTAAAAAATCGTATATGCACTGGGTTATTCGTTTCAAGATAATTTTTCCATATTTTCTCTGGGTGTTCTACATCAACTATAATGGTACCGTCATCACGTATAAGCAAAATAGTAATATCTCCTTTGCGCCAGCTCATATCTTGCATAAATGATTGACATGCCTTTTCAAAATCATGTTTACGCAAATACTCAATTGCTCGACGTACAAGTAAGTTTGCGATGCGTGCTATAAATTGTACATCACGAGGTTTTTCTTCTTGAAGGTGTAAAACAGTATATATATTCCAGCTATAGAGTATCCCTAAAAAAATAATTCTGTGTACTTTATACATAATAGCCAGCCCCAATAAGATAAGATCGCGTACGTTTACGCGCTCGCTTTTGCTGTGCTGAATAATATGAGTTTGTGTCACAGCGCATTGCAAAAACTCTCCGTTCACCGTTATTAAGTACAAATTGTGCCCATCCTTCAGGTTGTGTCTTAAGTGTATTAAAGAGCGTAGTAAGAATAGGAGTACCTTGCTGATCAGTAAAATCTATAAAATTATGCCAAATAACATGAGAATGAGCATCATGTACAAAACAAGTTCCTTGTGCATCATATACAAAAAGATAGACATCACCTACTGAAAACCTACCATAACGACGTTTAAATTCCCTAAATGCAGTATATGGATCATGCTTTTTTAAGTAATCAGCTCCACTTCTTACTAACGCTTCTACAGTACGTTCTTTGGCATTAGGAATATAATCAGTAGCAACTATGAGCTGCTTAACACGTTCAAAATATAAAACATGATTGCCATGTTTTGCAATAAAATTAACACTGCCATGGTTCTCTGTACGTGCTATCTGCACCATTTCCTGAATAAAGGACTGATTAGGATTATTTAAGTAGCTTAAAGTATGAGTATTGTGTGCATGAGCATAATCGGCATCTAATACTAAACGTCCCTGTAAATCAAATATCTTAAGCGTTAAATCACCCACTCTAAAATTGCTAAACCGTTGAGCAAATTCTTTAAATGCACGCGCCTTTCCCTGTCGCTTTAAAAACCGTGCGGCACGATGCACCAGTTCTGGTCCTGTTATATCAGTAATTTCAGGAAAATAACCCGAAGCAACAGCATAATAGGTATTTGTATTAGCGTCGTACATAGGAGCAACTAACGTTCGCTTTAACGTGTTTCCCCAAGAATACGTAATCCATCCCCCTCCTTCCTGTGCTTTTTGTACAATTTTTTGATTAATAAGAGAATTATCTGGTGATGATAATGGCTGCGCCATACCACGAGCATCCGCTACAGTATTACCATGATAATCGATAACAGAGACATAAAAATTACCACGAATAAAAGGATTAGGGGGTAATCTTTCCGATAAAGTTGGATCTTCAGGATTATTAATAGCTTTTATTGTAGCTTGAGCGCCATGATCTTTAAAATAATTGAGGGTGGAACGTACTAAAAAATACGTATCAAGCTGGGTCGATTCAGCAAAAAAACCAACTCCTACTACATACTGAGCATTATCTTGGAGCGCTTGTCGTACATATAATAAGCGAAGGCGTTTATTATGAGGATAGTCAATCCATCCTCCCCCGCGCTCTACGAGCTCAAGTATGTATGGCATTGGCAGTTGAAGATCAACATCAGCATCACCTGGTTTTTTCCATGTTAAAAAAGGCTCATGTACATCAACAAATATAACACCATCTTTATTAAAAACCATTACCGATAAATCACCTTTACGCCATGCTATATCTTTAGCAAAGTGATGGCATGCTTCATATAAAGAAGTATGCTCAAGATATTCTACTGCTTTTTGTGCCAATAGTTCTGCATCATGAAGTTTTTCAGTTATTGCTGAAGAGTAATCCTGACTATAAGCAGATAATACTAATAAAAATGTTGTAATAAACATGCTTATACGCAAAAAATACCCTGACATTCTATCTTCCCTTTTACTATACTACTATAAAGCACCTTTTTAATATGCTCTGCAAGTATAAAAAAATTATGCTACTCAACACAATATCTTGAAGTTCTTGCAGTAAACATATTCTTTTTGGTATTGCTAGGGAAAATACCCAATTTCAGAGAAACAAAAAGGTATATCTAATGAACTATGTACGTATCTTTCTGCTTATAGCATGCACCAGCAGCTCTATGCTTATGCTAGGTTTTAGCACACAAGAACCTGCAGGAGAACCTAAAGAACAACAAAAAATCAATTTTTATGGTATATTAGTTGACACCAATCACGAAAAATATCGTGTAGAAAATATTTCTATAGCGGGGGCATATGAAAACATAGAACTATACAAAAAACCCCTTACCCCTGAAGGTAACCCCCCTGATCATACTGATATTATCGATCTTATTGATGTAGCTATTATACGCCGACCTACAACTACTGAAGAACCGCATACGTATACGTTTAATAAACGAGAATATATAGAAATAGAAGTAGTATTTACTGATGGTACTGAACACCGCTATATTATAGAAAAGAGCAAGAAAATTTTGTGTAATGAACTGAGTAATGGTGAATTTATTAAAAAAAAGATTGCATTTGAAGCGCTTGCATACTTAAAAATACAGGGTCATGTTGCACGAGATGAAGATAAAGAAAAAGTACATACAACATGCCCAGATAGTGCTACACTATCAGAAGATTGTACACATGAGCTTGAGCAAGTTTTTACAGAACTACAAAAAGATATATACACAACACTTGAGAGTCATAAAGAAAAACTACTGCAGAATATTAGCACTGTTAAAAAAGGATAATACTTATGGTCATTGCAATTACTTCTCAAAACTTTACACAAGAAATTGAGCAAGCAGATAAACCAGTAATTATTGATGTATGGGCATCATGGTGCGGTCCCTGCTTACGTATGACGCCAATCTTTGAAGAAGTAGCACAAGAACTAGGTTCTCACTATATATTTGCTAAGCTTAACGTTGATGAAGCACGCGATCTTGCTATTCGTTACGGTGTTACTACCGTTCCTACTTTTCTCTTTATAAAAAATAATACCCTTAAAGATAAAGTATCTGGTTATTTGACCAAAGAACAGCTTATTACAAAAATTAATATATTATTAGGATCTTAAGTCTTTAGAAAAAGCCACTAATATGCATAATTTTTGAATCTTTAAATTCAAATTATTTATTATTTATAGCAAATTAATAAATTTTTAAATTTTATATAATTAAAATAAAGATATATAAGAAAGAGCATAATTATTAACCATAGCTTATCTAGTTATGGGTGGTCAAATTTCAAAAAGCTATTCAAACATGAGCACTCGTCGATTATTTAACTACTCATTAAAAATATACACAAAATATACTCACTTTCATCACAACCTAGCTCTTAAACCCTAACTTCTACAATAAACCTAGTTTATTTAATTACTTGTAATAATTTGACAAAAACAGTAATAACTATACTATTATCTAAAAATATATTTAATTTTCAGAAAGTTATTTTATGAGAACTCTCTCTTTATTATTACTCGTGCTTATTAGTACTGCATCTCTACAAGCAATGAACATAGGTAATAAAGAACTGAGTAATGCAGCAGAATTTAACAAGCCTGTAGTACTTAAAGTACTACTTGCACTTGGCTTTGATCCTAATAAAAAATTAGATGGCTCTACGCCACTTCACCGTATTGCTATTTATAATCGAGATAGAGATGCTACAACAGCAAAAATATTACAAGAGCATGGTGCTGAGCTTAACGTTCTCGATAACTTAGGAAATACTCCGCTCCATCTTGCTGTACAGTGGCATAATATACCTGTTGTTAAATTTCTTCTTGTACATGGTGCTCATGTTAACCTCCAAAATAACGAAGGAAAAACACCGTTACATATGGCATTTGGCCACTTTCTTTGTCATGGTAAGAGCATTGAACTCATATCTCTTCTTCTTTTATATGGCGCAAACGTAAACATTACCGATACGTCTGGTAACACCCTACTAACTAGTGCTGCTCAGTACGAAATACCAAAAAACAGGTATACCGTCAGCAAACAACTACTTGACACATGGTATCAGCTACATACTACGACCACACTTGCTATTACTTCACATAATCCCTCAGATTTATTCAGGCATGCTATAAGAGCACTTATTTTGCAGCATCATACTCCTATTGTTACTGCTTTTGTCATTGCCAAACGATGCGGTGATCAAGAAATTATAGCCGATTTAAAAAAAATATCGGGCAAAGCACAGCTTCATTTTGCTATTGCATATCTTAAAGAAAAATACTTTAGTAAGTCTTTGTAGCAGTATTAGTTTTAATTTACTTTACTTTTTGGTCATGCACTTCTACACCGAGAGCGATAAGCTTATCACGAATAGCATCAGCAGTTACCCAATCTCGATTTGCTCGTGCATTCTCGCGTTGCGCTAAGAGTATTTGAATTTCAGGCGTAATATCAATCTTTTTTTCACAGTACTTAAACGTAAGCCCTAATAACGTTGTTAAAATATAATAGACTTCTTCACGTACACGAGTATTTTCATGCAGTACCAGTATATGTTCAAATACAACGCCCAAAAGTCCCTGAGTGTTTAAATCATCACAAAGATAATCCAACATTTGATGTACTATAGGCGCATTTCTATCAGGAGCTGCAATACTTGTTTTTTCACGCTCTGATGCAAATAATAGTGCAAGTTTATTAAAGCTTTTTTGTACTGCTTCAATATCTGAAAGTGCAAAATCTAATGGACTACGATAATGATGCGTTAAAATATAATAACGAATAACTGCAGGGTCAACGTGTTTAAAAATATCACGTAAGGTAAAAAAGTTACCAAGTGATTTCGACATTTTTTCTTGATTTACTCGCACAAAGGCATTATGGAGCCAATAGCGAGCAAACTGTTCATGAAAATATCCTTCAGATTGTGCTATTTCATTTTCATGATGTGGAAAAATAAGATCCATTCCACCGGCATGAATATCTATATGTTTACCTAAATATTTATATGCAAGCGTTGAACATTCAATATGCCATCCAGGACGACCAGGTCCCCAAGGACTATCCCATGATACGCCAAAAGGATCGTGCTTCCACAAAGCAAAATCAAGAGGGTTGCGCTTCTCTTCACGAACCTGAACACGAGCACCTGCCAGTAGATCATCACGAGTACGTTTAGATAAAGCACCATAGGCAGGAAAACTATCAATACTGTAGTATACATTTGAACCGATTACATATGCTTTTTGCTGAGCAACAAGTGCTTTTACAAATGCAATAATTTCAGGAATATGAGTAGTGACTCGTGGCTCATAAGTGGGGGGCAAGCAATTTAACAACATCATATCTTCGTGATATGCATTAGTAAATTGCGTCGCAATTTGTTGGTATAAACTACTATCACCGAGTTCTCGCTGTGCTCGTTCAAGTAGCTTATCATCGATATCAGTAAAGTTACGACAATACGTAACTGAATACCCAAGAAAGTGCAATAGGCGATAAAGAACATCAAATGTTACATATACACGCCCGTGCCCCAGATGCGCATAATCATAAGGAGTAATACCACAAACGTACATTTTAACAAGTGGATGATGAGCAGGATAAAATGGCTCTTTAGTACTATGCAGTGTATTATAGAGAGTTAACATAGTTTAAAATTCCTTATGTACGACTTTTGCTGGTGAATTTTTTCAAAAATAGTATCATGTTTTACATAAATGCAAAAGTTAATACATCTCCCGCGGGAGCCAGAAAGCATGTTCTTATCCATACATTTAAAACGCCTACTTTTAGTTTTTACTTTTTTTAGTATATATATAGTACCTCCTATACATACACAAGACTCTCTTATAGAAGAGCACGATGAAGATTTAAGTGTACCTTATGTAAAAATTATTCAAGATATACAAGTTATTAATAATAAACAGATACCAACTGAAGCAATTCTTGATAAAATACCCTATAGTATTGGTGACTATTTTAATGAACATAGAGCAGCCAAAATTATTAAGGCACTCTTTGATTTTGACCATTTTAGTAATATAACTATACGTGGCAAAGATGCTCCCAATAACAGTGTTATTCTGTATATTATAGTACAAGAAGATCCCCCTATTAGCAAAGTAGTGTATAAAGGCAATAAGCACGTAACAAATACTGAAATTGAAAAAAAGCTTAAAATTTCTGATCTACCAACAGCAAATATTAATAAGCTTAACGCATATGCACGCGGTATTAAAAAACTACTTGCCGAAAAGGGATACCATGACGCTGTAGTTGAACCTAATATACAAATAAACCCAGACGCTACTGCTACGGTTATATTCTTAATTACCGAAAATCAACTATCTCGTGTACAACGTGTTTTTTTTGAAGGCAATAAAGCACTGAGTACTAAAAAATTACGCACTATACTTTATACAAAAGAAGACTGGTTATTAAGCTTTCTTGATAAAGCAGGAACGTATCAACCAGAACTACTAGCTGCAGATAAATATAAAATAGAAGAGTTATATCAAAATTATGGATATCTTGCCGCCCAAGTCACCGATGTTAAAGTCGAAAAAATCGCTAATACCTCTAACTATGCAGTCACATTTGTTATTGATGAAGGTGATTTATATACTATAGAAAGTGTCCATATTCCTGGTAATGAGCTTATGTCAGAAGAGCAATTGAAAGCACGTATTAATTTACGATCTGGCATGCTTTACTCACGAGAAGCAATACGTGCAACTCTTGAGTCTTTACGATATATCTGGGGAGAGTTTGGGTATATTAACGCCGAAGTTATACCGCTTGTCGAGCCTAATCTTACTACTAAAACAGTTGCTATTACATTCGAAACAGAACTTGGTGAAAAAGTTACTATTGGCCGTATTTTAATTTCAGGTAACCGAAAAACACGTGATAACGTTATTCGTCGTCAAATTACCCTAACTGAAGGTGATACGGTTACTACGCAAGGCCTTGAACGTTCTAAGTATCGTATTGAAAGTCTTGGATTTTTTAATCAGCGCAACGGAGTATCATATCGTATTCGCCGTACTTCACCTGAAGTAGCAGATATTGAGTTTATGGTTAACGAAATTAAAACAGGACGAGCTTTTGCACAAATAGGATTTAATGGTTCACCACGCGATCTTACTTCACCTTCGCAAGCACTTAAAGTTGGTGCAACCATTGCCGATACTAACACGCTCGGCACTGGTATTGCTACTTCTCTTGAAACAAGTATTGCAAAAGATGAAAGAAGCGCAAAATTTAACGCAACTAATCCTTGGCTATTTAATCGTCCTATTACCGGTGCTCTTGATCTTTTGTACCGTCATACTGAGTATGAAGAAATTAAAACGCTTAAAATAGTACCTAAAGAACATCTGATAAGTGGTGCCCTTACGTTAGGCTATCTATCACGTTTAGTCCCTGATATGCGCATTCTCTTTCAAACCGGTCTTGAAAGTATACACTATAGCACTCCTATAGAAGTAGAAATTAATGACCCAGAAAAAAAGAAATTTAAAAAAGAAATTGAAATATTACTGCAACAACGGTTTGAAGCAGGTCAAGTAGCATGGCTTGCAGCAACTTTGGGCAAGGATGAACGTAATAATCCAGTGCATCCTACACGAGGCTACCAATGGTCGCTTACCTCTAAGCTTGGCCTGCCGTTTATTGACGAAAAGTTTGGATTTTTCAAATTTGAAGCAGATGGCACCTGGTATACGCCTTTAATTGGTGAATATAACCTTATCTTTATGGTTCATGGTCACCTTGGTATAATAGAACCGTTAAGTAGTTTCTCTATACCATATCGTGAATTATTTCATATTGGCGGGCCAGCATCGGTACGCGGTTTTACCTTTGGTCAAATTAGCCCGCATATTTTGCGCGATTCTATTGGCGGTACTAAAGCATTATTTTTTAATACTGAACTTATTTTCCCCGTTACTCCCGATTTTTCTATTAAAGGCGCTCTTTTTTATGATGGTGGGGCTGGCTGGGATACTCCTCGCGCACATTGTATTTCATCAAAATTACTACGGGATAATCATTTTGATTATCGCCATTCTATCGGAGTAAGCGTGCGTATGACGCAACCTACTCCGGTACGTATAGATATTGGCTTTAAGCTTGATCGCCGTAAAGGAGAAAAGCCATTTGAAGTACATTTGACTGCACTTCGCGAATTTTAATAGCGTAAAATAGCAGCTATATGCTTATAGGGTGCTAATGTGCCTGACTGTACAAATACTACATGACCACGCTTAATAAATACTAGTTCGATAAGCTCATCAACAATATTGTCAATACTCTCTGGTCCTATTCCAGTGTGCTCTTCAATAACAAATTGCTGAGGATTATCAAGATTTATTCTTCCAGCAATATGAAAATTATCTTCAACAAACAATATTTGGATACGTCCTTCATGAGCCATGCGCCAAACTGGATGAATATCAAAAGCAAAGTGTAGACGACCAATAGCATCAGGAATAGATGCTACTAGTTGTTCACGCTCTTTATCAAGATACGCTTGCACATGTGGCCATACTTGATGAGCAAGGGTGTATGCAGTATCTCGATCATGATTACCAGCATGCTTTACAATAATATATTTTTTATGATGTGATACTTGGTCAAACGCAGATAAATCTTGCTCATCACCAAGGAGTATCAGGGGTAAGGGATCAGCTTCTATAAACCTAGCAAGAGATTTATCTATAAATCGAAAAAATTCTTTACGTCGATTATCAAAATATTGTGCATCTTTATCACCGCTTGCAATAGCAAGACGCTGATGTTCTTCAGGCCCTAAGTCGTTTAAGGGAAATCCAGAAACCGGATTACCATAATTATCAGCAGTTGGTTCAATAATTTCCGTAAGCTGATCACCAATACCACTAAAAAGACGACACGCATTACGACTTAACGTAAGAACCCAATAGCGAGGGCTTCTATTTAACCCATATAACAAAGGCTTAATATCAAAATTTTTGTCTATATGTAAGCGCTCTTCAACGGGAAATGGCACATGATAATAAACAACAATATCATGATTTGCAAATAACACGAGACCATCAAGAGCTTTTGTATAATCTATACGTGTTACTACATCGTCTAGTTGTGCTAAAAGTGGAGCAACATCACGTTTAGAAAATTCTTCTAATAAACGATCCATTGCTTTACGTACTAAATTTTTAAATCGTATAGGGTCTTGTTGTCGGTCTGGCATAGTACGATGCATAGGAACAAAAACAGAAATTGATGGATAAGACGCCATAGCATGTAATAAAGTAAGATCGCGACGATTCATAGTGCTCCTTATAAAATAGTAGTATTAACTCTTTTAAGTATGCTACCATTAAGAAAAAATTAAATAAAAAAGTATGCGTACAAAGCTCTTTATAACGCTATTTATTAGTCTTACTCTTATATGTGTCTTTCTGCATCTGCACAAAGAAAGCATTATTATTAATCTTTCATATACTAAGCAAAAAAATGAGAAAACTCTTACAAAACTCTATGAGCACAAAAAGCAATTAGCACATGAGCTGTATACTCTCCAAAACCGTACTACGATTAAGCAGTTTGCAAAAGCAGAGCTTGCTATGGAAAGTATGCGTTTAGCAGCAATTAGAAAATGGCCGCATACTCATGAATAGCCTATATATTCATAAAAATCGAACAACATGTATATTTTTTTGCTTTGTCATTTTATATATTTTTATAATCAGTTATCTTTATTGCTTACAAATACGTCAAAAAGGATACTTTAGCAACTTAGCAGAGCGTCAGTATACTACTACGCTTACTACTATGCCACCCCGTGCTGAAATTTTTGACCGATATGGTAAAGCCCTGGCAATTAACAAAGATTCAGTATCAGCATTTATTCTTCCCCATGCACTTCAAGAAAAAGAAAACGTTATACATTTTTTACATAATCACTTTCCGCGGGCCGCACAGCGACTTTTACACACTCCTGAACATACGTATTTTATGTACGTTAAACGGCATCTTACGCCCCATGAACTTGATCTTATATATACACGCAATTTAGGAGATATTAAACTTCTTAAAGAACCAAGCAGGTTTTACCCGCTTGAATCATTAGGACCGGTCGTAGGAATCACCAATATAGATAATAAAGGCCTACTTGGCATTGAGCTACAATGTGATAGTATTCTTGCAGGCAAACCAAGTACCGTGTTTCTTGAAAGAGACGCTTCTGGTTTTTTCTATTTTGCTAAAGAGCTTAAAATTGCAGGCTCGGCGGGAACATCAGTAACACTCACTCTTGATGCTGATCTTCAGTTTTTAATTTATGAAGAGCTTAAAGAAGCGGTTCAGAAATATAAAGCATGTGAAGGCTGCGTACTTATTATTGATCCTATAACAGGACATATTCTTACTATGGCTAATTATCCTGATTTTGATCCTAATAGTGCTCAAACCCTCACTGATCTTACCATCACCAAAAATAAAATAATAACTGATACGCATGAGTTTGGCTCTGTTATGAAAACATTTTTAGCATGCGCTGCTATAGAAGAAGGAATAGTAGCTCCCGATGAGCTTATTAATTGCGAAAATACTAAAACTGCATTTATTAATGGCGTGCGTGTTAATACCGTACACGCCAACGGCATTATTTCATTTTCTGAAGTTATTGAACACTCTAATAATATCGGCTGCGTTAAAGTTGCCCTAAAATTAGGCCCTAAGCTTTATGATCATTACCGTACATTTGGGTTCGGTGCTAAAACAAATATTGCTTTCCCCGGGGAAAGCAAAGGATTTATAAATCCGCCTGCACGCTGGTCAAAACTATCTCCCTATTCCCTTTCCTATGGCTATGAAATTACCGCAACAGTACTACAATTAGGACGAGCATTTTGTATTATTGCTAATCATGGATACGATGTCCCGCTTGTTTTAGTACGTACACCATCCCTTACCTCTTGTTTACCACCAAAACAACTATATTCTGCAAAGACCATGAATTTTATTAAACAAATTCTTATTAATACAGTACAGCAAGGTACTGCACGACGTGCACGTATTAATGGCTATACTATTATGGGAAAAACTGGTACTGCACGTTTAGTGATTGACGGAACATATCGTCCTGGACGTAATATTTATACGTTTGTAGCTATTATAGAAAAAGGGGAGTATAAGCGTGTTATTGTCACCTTTATTAAAGAATCAAAGCTCAAAAAAGACCTTCATGCTTCTGAAGTTGCTGTACCTTTATCTGAACGTGTTACCCAAAAAATGTTAATTCATGATAAAATACTTTAACTAATCTTTTAAAGCTCTTAATTTTCTTGATTAAATAGTAAGCTCAAGCCCGTCATAGGCAACGTATACTTGTATACCATATTGTTTACCGAGCTCGAACACTTGTTCAGCAATAACAGCACGATCTTGTCGTACTATTTCTGACCCGCAATGGGTTATTATAACACGTGTTACTCCGGCCTCTGCGCACCAGCGTAATTGTTCTATAATCGGCGCATGGCCTACAACTACGCTATCTTGCTGACGTAACAAAATAAAGCGGGTAAGAAGCGCGCCATCACCAATATATACTGCAACTGCATTAAGTACTGTCTTATAGTTAGGAATTGCAGCAACATCGGGAACATAAAAAATCGTCTTATTATTATCACAAATACGATATCCAAGAGCAGGTGCAGTAAGAGAATGTTCAACTGGTATAGGTGTAATTACTAACTGGTTAAAGGTATATTCCTGATATGGTTGAATAATAGTATGCTCTTGTAAAGCATGCTTTGGTAATAAAGACCATGTGTCTTCAGTTACATACACAGGACAAGGTACACCATGACGAAGCCCACCTACATGATCATCGTGAGCATGAGTAATAAAAAGTGCTTGAGTAGTAGCAATCCAGTTTTGTGTTAACCAATCGGTACCATAATCAAAACGTACACAAGCATGCTCCGTAGTTACTAAAAGAGAGCTATGGAGAGCATGTATTTTTGAACTAATAGCGATACCACCCCGTGTGCCCAAGAACGTTATCTTCATGGTACTTGCTTGCTCTGAGGCTGCAAGCGCAATCCTCCTTGGCGATATACATCAGTTATAGTAAGAGCAAACTGTGATGAAGCCCATTCAACTAATAATTCTATATTTTCTTTTTGTGTAATTGATTTAATAAGCGCGGGCGTAAAAAGAAATACATTTTCTAAGAGCTGTACTGGCTCTTTAGTAGTACGTATTAATGAACGTACGGTAAGCAAGACAGGTTTGTCTTTATTGACCCTCTCAAAAGATATTGTAATCCGAAATGGCATATAGAGACTCCCTGAACCTCCTACAAGCGTTGGCCCTATAATGTTTTGCTTATCTTGCGCTAACGTTACTTCAATGGCATTCTGATCAAAATTAATAAGATCTATACCAGATAGCATACATATCATGCTTATATATATAAACACCGGTATATATATTTTCATAGCACCCAATCATTATGAAAGTAAGTATAACTTATTTGTAAATATATATAAAAAAATTACTATAAGTCAATAAAATAATTAAGCTATATACAATATAGTTATACAAGTCTATAAAAGCGATGCTTGCCCACCTTAATTTCCATTTCGGGCGCAACAGTAATTTCTGCAGTAATAGTATCTATTTTAATACCATTAATAACTACTGCTCCTGCAGTGATTAAGCGACGCGCCTCTGCAGATGTCGGCACGGCACCTATACACTTTAAAAGATCAAGTACACGTAGGGGGTTAGGCGTAATTACTGAAATTGGTATTTGCGTAGCATGCGTAAAATCTTTTTTTTGAAATAGCTCAACAAATAGTTGCTGTGCGTGTTCTGCTTCAGGTTGCGACCAAAAACGTGCTACTATAGCATAAGCAAGCTTTTTTTTAAGGTTCATGGGATGAGCATGTCCTTGGGCAACAGCGTCACGCATATGTGTTATCTCTGCTAAAGAAACCTGTAATAAAAGTTCGTAATACTTCCACATAAGCTCGTCAGAGATTGACATTAATTTACCATACACTTGATCAGCTGGTTCAGTAAGCCCTATAGCATTGCCTGCTGATTTTGACATTTTAATAGATCCATCAAGCCCCGGTAATAAAGGCATGGTAATAATAACTTGTGGTTCTTGATCATAATGCTCTTGTAAATAGCGACCCATAAGTAAATTAAAGGTTTGATCAGTTCCTCCAAGCTCAACGTCAGCATGTAAAGCAACTGAATCATATCCTTGTAACAATGGATACAAGAGCTCGTGAAATCCAATAGGTATATTGTATGTTAAGCGGTTGTGAAAATCTTCACGTTCAATAATACGTGCAAGAGTTACTTTACTACATAGTTTTATAAAATGAGCAGCATCTAGTAAGCTAAGCCAGGTAGAGTTATAACAGATGGTAATACGTTGAGAATCTAATATGCGACTTACTTGTTCAAAATACGTACCTGCATTACGTGCAATCTCTTCATCAGATAAAGGTGGACGTGTTTTCGAGCGACCCGTTGGATCACCAATACGCGCAGTAAAATCGCCAATAAGAAAAATAATTTCATGGCCTAATTCTTGAAATTCCCGTAGCTTAAGCAGTACCACCGCATGTCCAAGATGCAAATCAGGAGCAGTAGGATCAGCTCCAAGCTTTACTTTTAAGCGTCGCCCTGTATGTAATTTTTTAACCAGATCTTCTTGAGGCGTTACTTGTTCAGTATGCGCAATAATGCGATTTAAAGCATGTTCAATATTCATAAGTTACACTAGTTGAAGGAGATAAGCTATTATATAAGCGCCTTGTATAATAATTTTGAGCAAATAGTATTGCACAACATGACCAAAAATTAATACACCAAGCATTGATAATAGAGCAGTAAAATAATAGGCATATTCTATATACTCATGACCATTAAACCACAAGGCAAGTGCATACCTAAAAACGTTAATAATAAAACTTAACGTAGCAAAAAACATATTAAAAAATACTAATGCCATTAGTAAAAGCGCAAAAACAATTACACTAGAAGACTGTTGAGGATAGAGAGCACCAAGTACTTTTAAAGGTGCAGGAGTAAACAAAAATGAAGGAGCAATGGGCCCTAAAAGTACTACCAGTATACAGAGCGCCGCAATAGCAAGAAATAAAGCAGTTAAAGTTTCTATACTGTATACTACTATCAGCTTTAACAAACGATATGGCCCAACAATGGCATATGGGTTAATCGGAACTCCTTTACCCCATCCAAAGCCAAAAAACACTAAAAGCATAAGCCAGAAAACACTAACATGTGCAATAGGGTTTAAGGTAAGCATTCCCGCACGACGTGGCGTAGGATCACCAAACATATCTGCAATAAACGCTTGTGAATACTCAACTATAGGCACAGATACAAAATAGGCAAATATCAATGCTATAGTAGTTATTAAAGATTCTATGCTTGTACTAGTTAACATTGTATACTGCAGCTCTAGGTAACTTAAAATAAAACTATATACTATACAGTTTAAAAGAAATTTTTATAAAAAGCCACAACCCTCTATGAAACTAAAAAAAGCGCATACAAAACAACCTCTGTATACCGCCTACACTTCTCCACTATATTACTATTTACCATTTATAGCAGCCATTTTTACTTTTATTATATACCTTCCTTCACTTACCTATAGCTTTCAATTTGATGATTCAGCAAATATTCTTAAGCATTTCTATATACGACACTGGACTTTTAAACAACTCTTTTTTCAACACCCACGCTGGATCTCCTATTGGCTTAACACCATATTATATTCTATTGGGCATTTTAATCCTTTTTATTATCGCCTTTTTAATGTTCTTGTGCATATAAGTAGTGGGCTCTTGGTTTTTCATGTGTTTTTTACTGGGCTCGGTTATCTTTGCCAGCATAGCTTTTTGAGTATTCGAAAATTCGAGTTGGCATTTATCACTGCACTGCTATTTTTATTACATCCAGTACAAACGCAAACAGTATCTTACGTTATTCAGGGACAACTAGAAGGACTTGCTGGGTTTTTTATACTGAGTATTATAAGCTGTTTTTTTGCACTTACGCGAGCACGTACTATATATGCGCGCTTTTTATGTACTGGCTTATTAGTCCAGCTGACTTTACTATCTACCGGAACTAAAGAAATTGCTATTATCTCGCCCGCACTGGTACTGTTAAGTGACTGGTTTTTTATTGCTCAAAGTAGTATACCTCAGATAATTAAACGTCTATGGATACACATACTAGTATGGTGTACCGTTATCAGCGCATATCTTTACGTACTTAAACCGCAATTTTTTAAAACCATTTTTAGCTTGCAGCCCGTACCTAATAATCTTGGTAATATACTCACCCAGCAAGCTACTGATCTTATTACGCCTTTGCATTATGCTATGTCACAGTTTAAAGTTATACTACACTATATCGCTATCTTTTTTTGGCCTTTTAATATGAGTGTCGACTACGATTGGAAACTCGTTACTAGTTTTTTTGCACGTGACTGCCTGCTGCCTTTTATTATACTTATTACGCTTCTATATAGTGTCTATTATCTTGCACAGCGCATACGTATACATCCTATAGTTTTTGGTACTCTTTGGTTTTTTATAGCAATTATGCCGCGTTCCTCGTTTATTCCATCAACCGAATTGATTGCTGATTATAAAACATATATCGCTTCTGTAGGATGGCTCTTTATAGGCGCATGGGCTTTTACTAAAGCATTTTTGTATTTTTATACTTATACATCTTTACGCCGTTACTCATATAACCGCATATTTATAGCTACAAGCATAATTCTTGCGGGTATTCTGGGTATAACTACATTTACCCGTAACACTGTCTGGCGTTCAACTGAAGATTTTTGGGCCAATGTTATTCGACAAGCGCCCTATAAAGCACGCGGTTATAATAATTTTGCTGTTGCACTCTGTGAACGAAAACGCTATCAAGAAGCGCTCCCCTATCTGCGTAAAGCACTCGAACTTGATCCTACGTATGCAGAAGCATATATGAACCTTGCATTAGTCTACGGCTCTCTCGGTTCCGTTGAGCAAGAAATTAAAGCGCTTAAACGTGCTATAGCACTTCATCCTTATTCTGCAGAAAGTTATAATAATTTAGCAAATGCATTTGTCAAAATAGGAGAGCTTGAAAAGGCTGAAAAAGCATTAACTATTGCCCTTAAAATTAAACCTCATTACGGTAAAGCACTGTATGGCATGGGTAATATAGCACTTAAATTAAATAATCCTGAAAAAAGCTGGCATTTTTTTAAAGCTTGTTGCATCGAAGGAGATTTTGATAACGAACACGGCTTTTTAGCGTACGGTAAAGCAAGCATTACACTCTCTAAATTAGAAGATGCACAGTACGCATATCAAAAAGCATTAACGTGCAATCCTCAATCACATCCTGCCAAAGTTGGCCTTGCTAATACCTATCTTTTAGCAAAAAAATATACACAAGCAGAACAAGCATATACCGTTCTTATTCGCGAATCTCCACAAGATCATGATCTTATATACGCACTTGCTGAGACTTACTTTTTTCAAGGAACTCTTGAAAAAGCCTGTTCACTGTATCATTCTCTTGAAAAAAACACAGAGCAATTTCCTGCGCTTTATCTTCGCCTTGCAGCTTGTTACGATCAGTTAGGCAATTCTAAATTGGCATACACCTATCTACAGCACACTTTACAACATACCTATATACCAGAAGATATAAAATGCAAAGCTCAAAAAGCACTTATATATTATACTACACCTGGCAGAAACAGCTGAAGCACTAAGTGCTAAAATGGGTAGTAAATCAAGATAATCCGCTTTTTTTGCACCTTGTGCAATAAGGTATTTTACTATATCTAAAAGAGATATTGCTAATATATGACAATGCAATACTTGTAAATATTTGGTATAGTATTTAGTATACCCTTGAAAAATTACCGTTCTAATATTATGTAATTATCTACAAAGTGCTATGGATAAAAAATACGATCATCTTTATCATGAAAAGGCTACTCAGGAATACTGGGAGCACTATAATATATATACACAAGAAAATAATCCAGGACCTCATTATACCATCGATACACCACCGCCTACGGTATCTGGTGCGCTTCATATTGGACATATTTTTTCATATACCCAGACTGATATTATTGCTCGTTATAAACGCATGAGCGGCTTTTCCGTGTTTTATCCCTTTGGCTTTGATGATAACGGCCTACCGACTGAGCGGTTTGTTGAGAAAAAAAATAGTGTTACTGCACATGCGCTTGGGCGTTCAGCTTTTATTAAACTCTGTTTACAAGAAACCCATGACATTGAACAGGCCTTTAAAGCACTCTGGCAAAAAATGGGACTTTCTATTGATTGGTCATTAGTCTATTCTACTATTGACGATACTACCCGTACTATTTCTCAAGCTTCGTTTATTGAACTGTACCATAAAGGGCATATTTATCGCAAAAACGAACCCGCCCTCTATTGTACTGCCTGTAGAACGTCAGTAGCACAAGCAGAGCTTGATGATCTTGAAAAGCAAGCACACTTTAACGATATTGTTTTTACTACAGCAGAGAGTGGTGAACCTATTACTATCGGTACAACCAGGCCTGAACTACTTCCTACATGTGTTGCCGTATTCTATAACCCTCATGATACCCGTTACCAGCATTTATACCAGCAACAAGCAGTTGTTCCGTTATTTAATACAGTGGTGCCTATACTTGCTGATGAACTAGTAAATCCAGAAAAGGGTACTGGTCTTGTTATGTGCTGCGCCTTTGGCGATAAAACTGATATTGAGTGGATTAAAAAGTATAATTTAACTTATAAGACTGCGCTTGGCTTTGATGGTATATTTCTTCCTTGGACTGGACCGCTTGCTGGTTTAAAAGTACATGAAGCACGTACTACCGTACTTAAACTGCTTAAGAACGCAGAACGTGTGCGGCATCAACAACCAATAGTCCATGCGGTACAGGTGCATGAACGCTGTAAAAAAGAAATAGAATACTTGCCATTGCCACAGTGGTTTTTAAAAATTCTTCCCTATAAAAAAGATTTTATGGTGCTTGCAGAAGAAATTGCCTGGTACCCTCATTTTATGAAAGCACGGTATAGTAATTGGGTAGAAAATATAAAGTGGGATTGGTGTTTATCACGCCAGCGCTTTTATGGAATTCCATTTCCTGCATGGCACTGTACTATCTGTAATGAGATTATTCTCGCAGATCTACAGCAACTTCCTATTGATCCTCAAGAAGTGTCATTTACTGGTACCTGCCCTAACTGCAAAGGTTCACATATTGTACCTGATACTGACGTTATGGATACGTGGAACACGTCATCACTTACACCGTATATCTGCTTAGCCCTCTATAATAAGCAGGCTACAGTACCCGCGCTTTTTACGCACTCATCTGGCTTCATCCCTATGTCTATGCGACCACAAGCACATGATATTATTCGTACATGGGCATTTTATACTATCGTTAAAACATGGTTACATGAGCGAAAAATACCATGGAAAGAAATTATTATCTCAGGTCATGTATTAAGCACCGAAAAAGAAAAGATATCAAAATCACAGGGCAATAGTCCTTTGGCACCTGAAAATTTACTAAAAACATATCCTGCCGATGCTGTTCGTTATTGGACTGCGTCGGGTAGTCTCGGTCATGATGTCGCTTTCTCTGAAACACAACTTGCTATTGGTCAAAAATTACTTATAAAATTATGGAACGCGTTTAAATTCGCAGAGCAATATTTAACAACATTTGATCCAAAACATTTACGAGTACATCATCTATCACTCGTTGAACAATTTGCTAATATATTACCAAGTGCGACTCAAGAAGCATTAATCGAAGATCATGCTACAAAACAGGTAACCCTCAAGCTTGATATCGTTGATCAATGGATGTTACATCTTACTCATACATGCTATACCTCATATCAGCAATACTTTGTTACTCATGAGTTTAGCCTTGCTCTTGATATTCTTGAAAAGTTTTTTTGGGGCGACTATTGTGATAATTATCTTGAGCTTATTAAAGACAAGCTTACTCATCAAGATCAGTTTACCCAAGAACAGGTTATTTCCACGCTCTGGACACTATACACAGTAGGTATACGCATCTTGCAGCTGTATGCACCATTTATACCGCATATTACCGAGGCTATTTATCAGCAATTATATAAAAACCATGAAAATACAGCTTCATTACATCAAACAAAATTCAGTACTATACAACAAGAGCATGTATATACTGAAGCTGTGCGTATCATGAAAAGAATACTCGCGATTATAACACAGGTAAGAAGGCTAAAAACCGAACAGCAGCTTTCTTTAAAAACTGAGCTTGCACTCTTAGTACTACAAGGCCCGTCTCCCGTACTTGATGACATACAACAAGCAACACGCCTCTTACAAGGCGTGACTAAAGCACAACAGATTATATATGAACCAGTATTACATGGCACAACTAATCTTATACAGCATGCTGGGGCTTATACAGCATATATTGCGGTATCTGTATGATAACAGTATGCAATAGGCAACGCAAAATTCCTATTGACACACAGGCTTTATTACAAGATATACAGACAATTTTGCGTATACTTCGTTATGATTCTTTTGTGATCGGGGTTCTTTTAACTACTAATAAAAGTATACAAAAGTATAATAAGCTCTATAGAAATAAAAATAAGCCGACTGATATTCTTTCGTTTCCCTATCACTCTACTATTGCAGGCAAGCGCATTAGAGCATATACACCAGAGGATAAAAATTTAGGAGATATAGTTATATCTCTTGAATATATTGCACGCGAAGCACGCATATATAATATATCAGTATACGATCGCTTACGTATTCTTTTAGTACATGGTATTTGTCATCTCTTGGGGTATGATCATGATACCGATCATGATTGGCGTCGTATGCGTGCAAAAGAAGGATATATTCTTAAAAAGCTTAAAGAAGCTCGTCTAAATACGTGACACTTTTTTCTAAAGGAGATAAAATATGTTTGCAAATCATATAGTATTTCACGTAAAACCTGAACACTTTACTGCTGCAGCAAAACTCTGGCAAGAGCAAATACTAACACGTGCTCAGCATACCGTAGGGTATATGGGAGCTATTCTTTTTAAAGACCATCAGCATTATACGCTTATTGGCATGACGTTATGGGAAACGCAAAAAGACGCGCAAGATTGGCATACTCCTGATAATCTACATAAAATATACACTGTCTTTACATCGTTATTAGTGCGTGAGCCACACCCTGAGGAATTTGAAGTAAGTTATCTTGAATATCTTGCAGCCTCACGCTTTGAGCATCCTTATAGCGAGCAGTAAATAGTATTACGTATGAGCAAGAAGTTAATTTCTTGCTCATACATTATTTTTACTCGTAAGTAGTATATACAATATCTTTAGTAATATATGTAGTATCCTTAAGCGGTATACCTAACCGCTTGGCCTGTTGTTCTATAAATAACCGCGAGGTTTGTTCTACCACATGCTCAAAAAGTTGAGCAATTGGTGTATTGTAGAGCACATTAACAGTACGTATACTGTGCACATCTTTCTCTCTATATTCTTTTAATTTTTTAAGTAAACAAATATATACTGCCTGTTGCATATTAGCAGGAGAAAGACCTGCCAGCCAACAAAAGGGTATACGGTAGAGCGCATCATTATCGAAAGAAGAAGCAATAGCGCTTCTATAGACGTGAGAACGTGCAATTATTTTATTAGTTATATATTCTTTACCACTCCAAGATTCCGGCATATGCAATTGCATACGTGCTTTAGTATCTCCTAAACTCCAGACTAATACGGTCCCATCTTCACCCTTAGAGGCTAAACAGGTATTATCTTCTAGCAGCTTGAGCGCAACAACAGGAGTTTTATGCCCTTTTAATATAGACCGAGTTACTTTTGTTTTAGCATTAATTGCCAAGATATTGCCATCGTTACAACCTATTATTATTTCGTTCGTAAGAGGGTTAATTATAAGCGATCTTCCTAGTGCCTTATTATCAAGTTCACGTAATACCTTTTCTTCATTGAGCTGATTGTTAATATGTCGTATCCACATTTGATATTGTAGCGTATTTGAGTCTTTAAGTGCTGCTTCTATAGCACTCACTTTACCGTCTAAGGCATTTTGCGAGCTCACACGATCATGTACGGTAGTTTGTAAGACATTTTCAGGTTTCTTAATGCAGTTTAGGCAATTGTCCTGACATACCTTGTACTATTACTTGAGGTCGAATTGCGGTTGCATAAGCTTGAAGCTCATGCGAATAATCTTTTAGACCCTTATCAACGGGTTTCGGC
>CAWJWZ010000003.1:0-273589 GCA_963846705.1 uncultured bacterium | reverse complement strand
CACGCTCGACGTCCGCGTCCCGCCGGGCACGCCGCCCGAGGTGATGCAGGACATCGTCGAGACCGTCCAGGACGTCGTCGACGACCCGCGGCTGGAGGTCAAGGTCAGCACGTACCCCTGACCCGGCAACGGCTTGACAGATCATTCGGACACGAACGACAGTGACGCGGGTGACGACGCCACGGCTGCTGCTGGTCCTGTCGGAGTGCTGGACGCTCGTCCCGCCACGGGATCTCCGCGGCCTGGTGCGGATCGCCGCCGAGGCCGAGCAGGCCGGCGTCGACGGCGTCATGCTCAGCGAGCACGTGGTGCTCGGCCGCTCGGCGGGCGCGGCCGGCGTGATGGCGAACCCGCGCGAGTACGCGGCCCCCGGCAACCAGGACCCCGCGATGCCGTGGCCGAGCTCGATGGTGCTCCTCGGCGCGATCGCGCAGGCGACGACGACCCTGCGCCTGGTGGCGGGTGCGGTGATCGCGCCGCTGCGGCACCCGCTGCTGCTCGCCAACGAGATCGCGACGCTGGACGTGCCTCAGCGAGGGGCGCCTGGTCGTCCTGCCGACCGTGAGCTGGCACCGCGACGAGTACGACGCGCTCGGCGTCCCGTTCGAGCGCCGCGGGCGGATCCTCGACGAGCAGCTCGAGGTCCTGCGCGCGCTGTGGCGGCCCGGGCCGGTGAGCCACCATGGCGAGTGGTTCAGCTTCGACGACGTCTGGCTGGAGCCGCGGCCGTGGCGACCGGAGGGCCCGGTGCTCTGGTTCGGCGGGCCAGGGCATGCACCCGGCGCTGCTGCGGCGCATCGTGCGTCACGGGCAGGGGCTGAACCCGTTCGGGCCGCTCACCGACGCGCGAGCTCGCCGAGGTGCGCGACGCCATGCGCGCGGCGGGGCGCGACCCGTCGTCGCTGGAGCTCGTCGGCGGCATCCGGGGCACCTTCCACGGCACCGACGACCTCGCGGACCTCGCGCCAGGCGCTGGCAGGCCTGCCCGCGCCAGCTCGCGCAGGGCTTCACGACGATCTGCGTGAAGCCGTCGATGTTCGTCGACGACGCCGCCGAGGTGGGCCCGTTCTGCCGGGACCTGGTCCGGAGGGTGGCGGCGCTGGCCTCGTAGACCTCGTAGACCTCGTAGACCTCGTAGACCCCGTAGACCCCGTAGACCTCGTAGACCCCGTAGACCCCGTAGCGCCCGTGCCGCGGCGCCGGGCGCGGCGCCGTAGCATCTGGCGGCTATGGGCCAGATGTCGGTGCTCGTCCGTGACCTCACGGACCCGGAGCAGAACCAGGTCGTGCTCGACGCGGCGTCCGCGCTCGGCGACGGCGCGACGACCGCCGAGCACGTCGCCGCCGAGCACGGCCCGGCCGTGGCCGCGGAGGCGACGGCCGCCGCACGGTCGCGACGCCGGCTGGCCGAGCTGGCGGAGCCGGTCCACCTGAGCGTCGTCTGGGCCATGTACGGCGAGACCGGCCGCATGGTGCCCCGCACCGAGCACCCGCACGGCGAGGACTTCGTCCGCGCGAAGGTCCGGCAGCTCGACTGGCTCACCGGCGGCCTGCCTGGCGTCACGTGGAGCATCGTCGCGTGCGACGACGGCTGCCCCGACCAGCCGGCCAGCGGCGACCTCATGGCGCGGATCGCGGCCGGCGAGGGCTACCCGTCCGGCGGCCACCGCGGCGTGTCGGTGATCCGGCTGGCCGACCTCATCGGCGCCACGCTCGATCAGCCCGGCTTCGACCGGCTGCCGTCGACCGACGAGTCCCGCAAGGGCGGCTCGATCCTGGCCGCGCTGCACGCGGTCACGACCGGCCCGGCAGGCACGCCGAGCCCGGCGAACGGCCGCAGGACGAACGCCCCGGCAGGCACGTCGTCTGCTACACCGACGCCGACCTGTCCGCGAACCTGGCCCAGCTCGGCTCGCTCGCCGCGCCGGTCGTGGCCGGCGACGGCGTCGTCGGCGCGCTCGGCCAGCGGTACGGCATGGACGGCGCGGTGCTGGTCCGGGCCGACGGCGCGTCGGTCGAGCCGCGCAGCACCGGCGACAAGCCCGACAAGATCATCATCCTGTTCCGGCACTTCGTCCGCGTGCTGCTCGTCCCGGCGCTCGCGCACGTGCTCGACACCCAGGCCGGGTTCAAGGCCTTCGACGCGCGCCGCGCTGCGGCCCGTGCTCGGCGAGATGACCTCGGTCAACGAGACGTTCGACGTCGAGCTGCTCGTCCGGCTCGCCCAGCGTTACGGCCCCGGCGCGCTGGCGGTCGAGCCGATCGTCTTCACCGAGGACTTCGCCGCGACGAACTTCCCCTCCGTCGATCCCGGGCGCCCGGCACCTGGCGATGGTCCACCAGGTCGTGGACCTCTACGACCGGCTGGTCGCGCCCGGTCGCGCCCGTCACCGGCGAGGCCGCGGAGCTGCTCGCCCTGCTGCGCTCGCTCGACGTCGACGGCTACGTGACGCCTGATCGAGGGCCTGCGCGCCGAGGACGCCGGCGACCCGACGCTGTTCGACCGCCGCTGGCCGGTCGAGCACCTCCGCGACCTCCTCCGCGGCTGACAGGCGTCAGGCCAGCACCCCCTGCGGGTCGTACCGGCGGCGGACCTCGGCCAGGCGCGCCGCGGCCTCCGGCGACCACGGGGTCGCGGGCGGCTCGCCCGGACGCGGCATGCCCGTGAAGTTGACCGTCGGCTCGGGCGCCAGCCACGGCTTGAGGTCGCGGAACAGCTCGGCGGCGGCCGCCGGCGCCACGGTCGTCGAACAGCGCCGGCTGCGGGAGCGCCACGAGACTGAACGTGAACGCGCCGTCGCGACCGCCGACCGCCGACCCGCCGGGGACGTCGCGCGACGCCGCCGCGCCCAGGTGCCGCACCTCGGCAGCGACGAACGGCGCGTCGGTGCCCGCCCCGAGGTGCCCGAGGACGGTGGTCGCGAGCGCCTGGTCGGCGTGGCTGAGCATCCCGCCGGTCACCCAGCTCGGCCCGGGCACGGGCGGGTCGTTGTGGATGCGCGCGACGTCCGCCGGGGGAAGCTCGGCCCAGGCCGTCGAGGTAGACCGGCGCCGCCGCGCGCAGCGGCGCCGCCAGCGCGCTCGCCGTCGGCGGCCGGCCCGGGGTAGGCGAACCGGAGGCTGAGCAGGCGCCGCCCGCGCAGCGGCGCCGGGACGGCGTCGAGCGGCGGGAACCGGATGATCGCGACGCTGGTGCGTGACCCGCGGGTCGGCCGACGCCGTCCAGTCGACCCAGGCGCGCAGCGCGGCCTCGATGTGCTCCTCGGCGAAGAACAGCGAGCCGGCGTAGAGCGCGGCCGAGCTCGACCAGCCGCAGGCGCACCTCGGTCACCACGCCCAGGCCGTACTTGCCGCCGCGCAGCGCCCAGAACAGGTCGGGGTGCTCGTCGGCGCTCGCCTCGACCAGCTCGCCGGCGCCGGTCACGACCGTGAAGCCGCGCGACGTGGTCGGAGCTGAAGCCGTGGCTGCGCGCGAGCGGGCCGAGGCCGCCGCCGAGCAGGTAGCCGACGACGCCGACGGTGACCGACGAGCCGATGACCGGCGCCAGGCCGTGCTCGGCCGCGGCCGCGACGACCGCCGCCCAGCGGCGCGCCCGCGCCGATGGTGGCGACGCGGGCGGCTGGGTCGACGCGCACGTGGTCGAGCCGGCGGGTGGAGACGAGCAGCCCGGACGCTGAACGGCACGTGCGCGCCGTGTCCGGTGGCCTGCACGCCGACGCGCAGCCCGTGCTCGCCGGCGAACCGGACGGACCGGACGACGTCGCCGGCGTCCGCCGCCGCCACCACGACGTCCGGCGTGTGCCGGACGGCGGTGTTGAACGTCGCGACCTCTGCCTCGTAGCCGGGGTCGCCGGGGACGTGAGGCAGTGCCGCTGAGGGGGTGCGGGAGTGCTGAAGTCATGCCGGACATCTTTCGCCGCGAGGTCCGACAAGTACACGACGTCGCAGGTCAAGGAGTGAAACGCACCAGCTCGTCGCGCGCATTGCCCGCCGTGACGTCATCGGCCAGGACGCGGCCCGACGCCCGCGGCGTAGTACTTGTTCTCGAGGACGTCGGGTCCAGCGGCGTGTAGTCCTTGGTCTGGACCACGCCGTCGTACGAGCCGGCCGGCACGGTGCCGCGGTCGCGTGACGCCGAGCACCTCGGCCATGTCCTCGGCCTCGCCCTTGAAGTACTCCTGCCGGTAGCGGTCGCCGACCGCGGGTTGCGCGGGCATCACGATGCCGGGCAGCGCGCCGTCGACGCCCGCCTCCCACGAGCCCTTGGTGCTGCTGACCTCGCCGTCCTCGTACTCCTTGGTGTCCTCGCCGAAGTACCAGACCGTGCCGTCGCGGTGCTGGGCGTACCAGTCCAGGGTGTCCTCGGTGACCTCGCCCTCGAGCCGGACCGTGTCGCGCACCTCGACGCACCGGACGCCCATGATCGTCTTCGTCCGATCGGTCACCGTGACCGTGGTCGTCTCGTTTCCGTCTGCCGTCCGCGACCGGTACTCCCAGCGCATCCCGGGCCGCAGAGGAAAGAAGCGGTTGTCCACGGTGGAGCCGAAGGCGTTCGGGTCGACGGCCGGCGCGTAGGTGCCGCCGCCGAGACCCTTGTCGGGAAGGCCGCCGGACGGCGTCGCCGGGCGGGCGCGGCGGCAGGCGTGGTGCCCGGCGGCGGGGCACCGCGGCACGGTCCGCACCACCACCACCACCGCCACCCACCGCAGGCGGCCGCGTGGCCAGCGTCGTGGCCAGCCCGTCGCGGCCGTGACCAGGCGCGGCCGCGCGCGTCAGCCATTCCCGGGGTCGCTGTCGTCGGGGGGCGCGTCGGTATCGGTCCCGACCACGGCGAAGCTCTGGTCGAGCTGGACGTCGACCTGCCGGCCGCCGTCGAGCGCCACCTCCACCTCGTAGTGGCTCTCCTCGTCGCCGACCTCGGTCTCGGTGACCCGGCCGCCGCCGATGTGGGCCAGCGCGGCCGCCGCGGCCCGCCGCAGGGCGGCGCCGGTGATCGGCCGATCCGACTCGCCTGCCGAGGCCACGGCGGTACCGCCGACGGCGCCGACGATGACGACGGCCGCCGCGGCCGTCACGAGATCCAGTGTTTTGCGTCTCATGATGTCCCTCCTCGTGGACGGAACCAGACCCTCGCGCGGACCCCTGAACCTCGGCTGAACGACCGCGACGGCGTCCGGCGGAGCGCCTCGCCCGCACCTCGCGTGCCGAGGCCTGCCAGCTGCCGGGCGTGTCGAGGCGTGGCTAGCCGTGCAGCGGCAGCCGGACGGTCACCCGGGCACCGCCGAGCGGGCTCTCGGCGACGACCGCGGTGCCGCCGTGGGCCGCGACGACCTCGGCGACGATGGCGAGGCCCAGCCCGCTGCCGCCGCCGTCGCGGGCGCGGGCGTCGTCCAGCCGCACGAACCGCTCGAACACCCGCTCGCGCTCGCCGGCGGGACGCCGGGCCCGTCGTCGTCCACGTGCACCACGGCCCAGCCGTCCCGCTCGCCGACGCGCCAGGGCGACGCGCGCCGCGGGCGTGCCGGGCGGCGTTGTCCACCAGGTTGCGCAGCACCCGGCGCAGCGCGCCGCCGTCGCCGTCGACCGCGCCGGCCGACACCCCCGGGTGTCGACCGCCGGACCGCGCCGTCGGTACCGTGGCGCGCAGCCGGCGCGCCTCGCCGAGCACGAGGTCGTCGAGGTCGACCGGCCGCCGCCGCAGCGCCAGGCCGCCCTCGTCGGCCCGCGCCAGCAGCAGCAGGTCGTCGACCAGCCGCTGCATCCGCAGCGCCTCGGCGTAGCACGGTCTCGGCCAGCGCCGGCGCGCTCGATCCGGGTGCGCCAGCGCGACCTCGGCGTGCTGGCGGATCGTCGGCGATCGGCGACCGCAGCTCGTGCGACGCGTCGGCGACGAACCGCCGCTCGCGCGGCCTGCGCCCGCTCGAGCCGGTCGAGCATGCGGTTCATCGTCGCCGCGAGCCGGCCGACCTCGTCGCCGGCGGCGGTCCGGGCACCCGCCGGTCCAGCCGGTGCGCGGTGATCGCGTCCACCTCGGCGCGGATCGCCTCGACCGGCGCCAGCGCGCGGCCGACCACCCGCCACGTCGTACGCGCCCAGCACCAGCAGCAGCACCGGCAGGCCGACCGCGAGCAGCAGGGCCACGACCGGGTCGACTCGTCGACCGACGTCGAGGCTGCGCGCCAGACCACCGTCCGTCGGTCGCCCGCGGCGGCCCCGACGGCGAGGAACGGCCCGTCGTCGACCGGCACTCGGGTCCACGACCCGGGACTCCCCGGGGGCGAGCCGGGGGCAGCTCCGCCCCGTCGGCGGCTGGCCGGCACGAGCGTCTCGCCGGCACCGCCGAAGACCTGGGCGACCGTCCGTCGTCGCCGCCCCCGACGGCGGCGGCGACGTCGCCACCTGACTCGACGACGCCGGCCAGCTCCGCGGCGCGCGCCGTCGTGAGCGCCCTCGCCTCGCGGACCAGCACGGCGTTCAGGCCCCAGACCAGCGCCACGCCGCCGGCCAGCAGCACGACGCCGACCAGCGCGACGGCGGCGGCCGTGACCCGCACCCGCACGGAGCCGCGCACGGAGCCGCGCACCGAGCGCCGCACCGAGCGCCGCGCCCCGCCCGGCACCGGGCCTGGCACCGGGCCTGGCACCGGGCCGGGCGTGCCGCCGGTCCGGCCGGCGCCGGCGCCGCCGTCAGCCGCCATCGGCGGCCAGCCGGTAGCCGGCGCCGCGCAGGGTCTCGATCGCCGCGCGCCCGAAGGGCCGGTCGAGCTTGTTGCGCAGGTGCCGCACGTAGACCTCGACGATGTTCGGGTCGCCCTCGAAGTCGTCGTCCCACACGTGGTCGAGCATCTCGCGCTTGCTGACACACCTCGCCCCGCCGCCGCAGCAGGTACTCCAGCAGCGCCGAGCTCCCGGCTGGTCAGCGCGATCTCGTCGTCGCCCCGCCACACCCGCCGCGTGGCCGGGTCGAGCCGCAGGTCGCCGGCCGCGAGCACCGCCGGCCGCTCGCGGCGCGCCGCGCCGCATCAGCGCCCGCATCCGGGCCACGCAGCACCGCGTGCGAGAACGGCTTGGTCAGGAAGTCGTCGGCGCCGGTGTCGAGCGCCTCGACCTCGTCCCACTCGCCGTCCTTGGCGGTGAGCATCAGGATCGGCGTCCACACGCCCTCGGCGCGCAGCGTCGCGCAGACCTTGTAGCCGCTGATGCCCGGCAGCATGATGTCGAGGACGATCGCGTCGTACGGCTGCCTCGCGGGCCAGCCACAGCCCGTCGGTCCCGGTCGCGCGCGACATCGACCGCGAAGCCCTCGGCCTCCAGACCGGTCCGCAGCCCCGCCGCCAGCCGCTGCTCGTCCTCGACGACCAGGATGCGCATCACCCGCCATCGTCCCGCACGCCGCCTGAACCGGGGCTGAATCGCGGGGCATCAGGTGCCGCCTCCGGCCGGCGGCGTGCGGCATCGACGCCGGGGCACGTGCCAGACTCGGCCGGTGGCCATCGACGTCCCGTGGTGAGGGAGCTTTGTGGTGACCGCGGGTGGCTGGACGTGGGACGAGACCTTGTACGCCGGCAGCGCCGCGTACTACGCCGCCGGCCGCGTGCCGTACCCGGCCGGGCTCGTCGACGGGCTCCGCGCCGAGCTCGGGCTCGACGGGCGTGGCCGGCTCCTCGACGTCGGCTGCGGTCCCGGATCGGTGACGCTGCCGCTCGCGCCGCTGTTCGAGGCGGCGGTCGGTGTCGACGCCGACCCGGACATGGTCGCCGAGGCGTCCCGCCGCGCCCGCGAGGCCGGCGTCACCGGCGTCGTGTGGCGGCACCTGCGGGCCGAGGACCTGCCGGCCGGTCTCGGCACCTTCCGCGTCGTCACGTTCGGCCAGTCCTTCCACTGGATGGACCAGGGGCTGGTCGCCCGTCGCGTCCGCGGCATGCTCGAGCCGGGCGGCGCCTGGGTCCACGTCGGAGGCTCCACCGGCGACCCCGTCCCGACGAGGCGCTGCCGCACCCGCGGCCGCCGTGGGACCGGATCCACGAGCTCGTCGCGCGCTACCTCGGTCCGGTCCGGCGCGCCGGGCAGGGCCTGCTGCCCGGACGGGACCCCGGGCGGCGAGGAGGAGGTCCTGCGGCGGGCCGGCTTCACCGGCCCGACCCGGATCGAGGTGGGCGGCGACCGGGTCGTGGAGCGTGGCGTGGACGACGTCGTCGCCGCGGTGTTCTCCCTCTCCAGCTCGGCGCCGCACCTGTTCGGCGCCGAGCTGCCGGCGTTCGAGGCCGACCTCCGCGAGCTGCTGGCCGCGGCCTCGGACGGCGGCCGCTTCGCCGAGCGACCGAGAGCCGTGCCCGCCCTGGTGTGGCGCCCCTGACACCCTGGGCGCCGGCGACGCGTCGTGGCAGGATGCGGGCCGTGGGGCCCCGGGAGTTCACCGCGACCTTGGCCGACGACGGCCGCGGCCGGGCGTTCGTGGCCGTGCCGTTCGACCCGGACGAGGTGTGGGCGGTCAAGCCGCGGCACCACGTGACCGGGAGCGTCAACGGGTTCCGGGTCCGCGGCGTCATCGAGACGCGCGACGGCCGGCGCGGGTTCTCCATCGGGGCGGCCTGGCTGCGGGACCGCCGCGACGTCGCGATCGGTGACACGGTGGCCGTCGTCCTCGCTCCCGAGGGGCCGCAGCGCGACGAGCTGGACGACGACGTCGCCGCCGCGCTCGACGGCGAACCCCCGGGCGGGCGAGTACTTCGACGCGCTGGCGCAGTTCTACCGCAAGGCGTACCTGCGGTGGATCGACGGCGCGAAGCGTCGTCCGCAGGTGCGGGCCGAGCGCATCGCCGAGCTGGTGCGGCTCCTGGCGGCCGGCGAGAAGCAGCGCCCGAAACCCTGACCCGGCGTGTCAGGACCCGGTGCCACCGGGATAGAAGTAGTCGCGGCGGAAGCTCCGCCACGTGTCCAGGTCCTCGTCCTCGTCGTCGACGTCCACGTAGTCCGCCAGGTCGTCCGCGGCGGCGGTGTGTCCCGTGGCCCTGAGGTGGGCGAGCGTCGGCTCGATCCCGGCGCCCACGACGTTCTGCCAGTCGAAGCCGATCGAGCTGTCGAAGTCCACGAACTTGGCCTCCCACAACGCCGGCGCGTCGGTCACGTCGCCGACCAGGTGGAGCAGGAACGCCGCCCAGTAGAGGTTCTCGTAGAACTCGCCGCCGCCGGCCGTACCGCGCCGGTGATCGATCTCCGCCCGCAGGATCTGCCGCAGCAGCGCGTGGTGCCCGGTCGCCACGGCGGGATCCGGCGCGATCCCGGCCAGCAGGCGCTCCCGGCCGGCCGGCTCGTCGGGCACCTCCACCGCCACCACGCACGCGAGCCTAGGACACCCCGGGCCCGTCAGAGCTCGAAGCGGCTCCCGACGGCGTTCGGGCGGAAGGCGTCGGGCAGCCCGGCGGCGAGCGCGTGCTGCGCCTTCCAGGACGTGCAGTGCGCCGGCACCACCACCGCGGGTGCCTCGTCCGCGAGCGCCGCGACGGTCGCCGGGATGATCGGGCCGTCCCTGAGGTGGAACCCGCCCAGGACGGCGTGCACGCGGTCCACGCCGGTGAGCCGCTTGGCGTGCCGGACGATGTTGACGATCCCGGCGTGGCCGCAGCCGGTGAGCACGACGAGCCCGCGGTCCCGGACGTGGACGACGACCGCCTGGTCGTCGTGCACGACCTGGTCCGGCCCCCAGGCGCCGTCGCGGAACGCCTGGTGCGCAGGAGGCATGCCGGTCTCGAACGGCGTCGTGCGGTCGACCTCGCCGGTGACCAGCAGCATCCCGTCCAGCAGGAACGACGGTTGCCGGCCTTCCACGACCGTGAACCCGGCACCCTCGACAGCGGCCCGGCTCGGCGTCGGCAGCTCCAGCGTCCGGTCGGGCGAGACGATCCGCCGGCGGAGCCAGAAGTCCGGGTGCAGGAGCACCGGCAGGCCGGTCCGGCCGAGCCGCCGGGCCAGGCCGTTGAGGCCCATCACGTGGTCGAAGTGCCCGTGGCTGAAGACGATGGCCTCGAACGTCTCCGGCGCGATCGCCAGCCGGTCGAGGTTGCCGACGAGCCCGTCCGGCGTGACGCCGGTGTCGAACAGGACGCGGCGGGTGGCACCGGCGTCGCGGATCTCCACCAGCGCCGAGAACCCGTGCTCCGCGCGCAGGAAGTCCAGGCTGGACATCTCGAGTGCCAGCTCCGCCGGCACGACGGGAGCGGTCCCGCCGTCCCGCTCAGGCCCCATCGCCGGACCAGCCCTTCGTCGGGCAGCAACGCGTCCGACGAGTTGTCCATCAACGTGGTGACGTGGACGCCGTCCACGGGCAAGAGGCGTGATCTCCTCCATCCCGGCAGCCTACGACGCCGGGCCGCGGGCAGGACCGGTCGTGCACGGGCGGGACAGGGTGGTGCGCTCACGGCGTAGGCGGCCGCCCGGGCCGCGCGACACGGTGGGACGCATGAGCATCGGGAACGGCGCGACGTACGACTACGTGATCGTCGGCGGCGGGCAGCGCGGGCTGTGTGCTGGCCGCCAGGCTCAGCGAGGATCCGGCGTCCGGGTGCTGCTGGTGGAGGCCGGCCCGCGCGACGACGCACCGGAGTTCCGGATGCCGGCGGCCGCGATGTCGCTGTGGGACGGGTCCGTTCGCCTCGCGACGACGTGACGGTGCCGCAGCGCTTCGTGCCGCGGGCCGGCAGCATCTTCCTGGCCAGCGGCAGGATGCTCGGCGGCGGCTCGTCGATCAACGGCATGGTCTACATCCGGGGCAACCGGGCCGACTACGACGCCTGGCGGGACGACCACGGCTGTCGCCGGCTGGGGTTACGCCGACCTGCTGCCGTACTTCCGCCGGGCCGAGGACAACGGCGCGCGGCCCCTCGGCCTTCCACGGCGTGGGCGGCCCGCTGCGGGTGGAGGACGTGCGCTACGAGCATCCGCTGACGCGGCGTGGCTGGACGCCGCCGCCGCCGGCGGGCCTGCCGGCGAACGCGGACTTCAACGGCGCCGCACAGGACGGCGTCGGCCGCTACCAGGCGACCCAGCGGGCCGGCCGGCGGTGGTCGGCGGCGGACGCCTACCTGAGGCCCGCGCCGGCGGCCCGCGGCAACCTCACCGTCCGGACCGGCGTGCTGGCGACGCGGCGATCGTGGTCGGCACGACCGTGCCGGTCGTGCACCCGCTACCGCGACGGCGGCACCGAGCAGGAGGTCCGCGCCGGCCGGAGGTGCTGCTCTGCGCCGGCGCGATCACCAGCCCGCAACTGCTGATGCTGTCCGGCATCGGACCGGCGGGGCACCTGCGCGACCACGGCATCCGCGTGGTCGTCGACCGCCCCGAACGTGGGCCGGGGCCTGCAGGACCATCCGCAGTGCACGCTCGGAATGGCGTACCCCGGACACCCCGAACCTGTGCGAGGAGGCGACGCCGGAGAATCTGCGGCGGTGGCAGGCGGACGGGCCGGGCCGATGGCGTCCTCGGCGCCGAGGCGGGCGGGTTCGTCCGTCACGCAGCGGCGCCGCCGCCCCGGATCTGCAGCTGGGTGCTGCTGCCCGGGCCGGCGCCCAGCCCCGTCCTGGCGCCGCCGCACCGCCGCGGGGTGCCGATCCTGGTCGCGGCCGTCGCCACCTGCGCAGCCGGGGCCGGGTGCTGCTCCGCTCCGCCGACCCGGCGTGCCGCCCGCTGGTCGACCCGGCGTACCTGGCCGACGACGCCGATCTCGACGCGCTGGTCGCCGGCGTCCGGCTGGCCGCGCGAGATCGCGGCCAGCGCGCCGCTGGCGGCCTGATCGACGGCGAACGGACGCCGGGCGAGGAGGCCGACGACGAGGAGCGGCTGCGTGACTGGGTCCGGTCAGTCGTGGGCGACGATGTTCCACCCGACCGGCACCTGCGCCATGGGCGGTTCGGCGACGCGTCTGCGACCCGGCGCTGCGCGTCCGCGGCATCGAGGGACTGCGCGTCGTCGACGCGTCGGTCATGCCGGCCGACCCCGCGCGGCAACACGAACGCGCCGACGATCGCCGTCGCCGAGCGCGCCGCGGACCTGCTGCGCTCGTGACCACGCCCCGGGCGTGTCCGGCGGCTCCCGGGGCGGCGACGATCCGCCGGAACGCCCTTCAGCGTCGGTGCCGCTGCCCGGACTCGACGGCGACCGCCCGGTACTCCGCGGGCGGTAGCCCGTACTCGGCGCGGAAGAGCCGGCTGAAGTGGGACGGGTTGGTGATCCCCCACGCGGCGCCGATCGCGCTCACCGGCCGGGTGGCCATGGCCGGGTCCGACAGGTCGCGCCGGCAGCGGTCCAGCCGGCGGTCCCGGATCCAGCCGCCGACCGTCAGCTCCTCCTGCTCGAACAGCCGGTGGAGGTACCTGACGGAGATGAAGTGGGCGTCGGCGATGGCGCCGGGGGAGAGCTCCGGGTCGCGGAGCCGCTCCTCGACGAAGGCCTGGATCCGCAGCAGGAGGGACCGCTGGCGGGTCCCCGCCGGGACGGCGCCGGCGTCGTCCGCGCGGGCCGCCAGCGCGACGGTGGCGAGGTCGACGACCGCCGTGCCGAGGCGGGTGCGCTCCGCCGGGTCCGCGTCGTCCAGGTGCTCGGCCAGCGCGCGTGCCAGCGACGAGATCACGGCACCGGTGCCGCGGTCGCCCGCCACCCTCACGGCGGTCAGGCTGTCCGCGCGCTTGCGGTCGATCGGCAGCAGGACGCGGGGGAAGAGCACGGCGATCATCCGGCTCGGCGACATCCGCCACCGCGCCGGTCGCGTCAGGTCCACAAGCGTCAGGTCGCCGGGGCCGAGCTGCGCCTCCCGCCCGTCCTGCTCCACCACACCGTGCCCGGCGGCCACGACGTCGATCTTGCAGAGGTCCGGGTCCGAGGTCCGCAGGTGCCTGCTCCGGCGGCTGGCACCCCGGGGTACGCGGCGTCGAGCACGCCCACCCGGACGGCGCCCAGCTCACCCACGACCAGCCGGTCGAGATCGCCGACGTCGCCCGCGATCTGCACGTCGAGCGGGCCCATGGCCTCGCTGACGACGTCCTGCCAGTAGTCCCGCCGCGAGCGGACGGCTCGGCCGCGGCGCGGAACGTGACGGTCACGTGCCATCACTCCATCGGAGCGTTCCCGCCCATTGTCGCACCGCCCGCGACTCAGGCGCGGGCGCCCGCCAGCCGGCTCCGGATGGCCCGCACCGGCCGGGTGGCCGGCGCCAGGAACCGCCCGAGCAGGGCGAGGTCGGCGGCGAGCAGCAGCAGGACGACGACGGCGTCGAGCCAGTAGTGGTTGGCGGTGACCACCACGACGAGCAGCGTGAGCACCGGGTACAGCAGCCACAGCCACCGCAGGCGGCCCCGCGGTCGCGTGGATCATGACGACGGCGACCGAGCAACGCCCAGCCGACGTGCAGCGACGGCATCGCGGCGAACTGGTTGGCGAGGCGGCGGTGCTGGGGCCGTAGACGGCCGGGCCGACGGCAGGCCGGTGTCGACCATGCCCGCCGATCGCACAGCCGCGGCGGCGCCAGCGGCACGAGCACGTGGACGGCGAACGCGCCCGGTCAGGACGGCGAGGCCGGTGCGCGCCCAGCGGTAGAGGTCGGGGCGGCGCAGGTACGTCCACAGCAGCACCGCCGCGGTGGCCGGGAAGTGGACCCAGGCGTAGTAGGAGTTGGCCGAGCGCACCAGCCACTCCTCGCCGAGGACCAGCCCTTGCAGCGCGGCCTCGCTCGGCAGGCGGAGCCACCGCTCGAGGTTCCAGACGTGCGCGGCGGACGCGTACGCCTCGTCGACGTGACCGGCGATGGGGACCCGGCCGAGCTTGTAGGCCAGGAACAGGGACCCGATGAGCAGGAGCTCGCGTACGGCGTGGGGACGTGTCCGGCGGATCTCTGAGCGCACTGTGCCCTCCGTGGCGTGGGCCGCTGTCGTGGGGGCCCGGGCGCTGCCGCCACCGGCGTCGTCGCCGGTGGCGGCAGCGGGTTCCCTCAGACCGGGATCGGGTCCTCGTCGCGGTCCCGGGCGGCGGCGTCCGGGGCGCCGGCCGGTGCGTCGTCGAGCCGGTGGCGCAGCTTCTCGCCCTCGACGTCGACGTTGGGCAGGATCCGGTCGAGCCAGCGCGGGCAGCCACCAGGCGGCGCGGCCGAGCAGGGCCATCACCGCCGGGACGATGGTCATCCGGACGACGAAGGCGTCGAAGAGCACGGCGACGCCGAGCGCGAAGCCGATCGACTTGATGATCGACTCGGGCGACGAGGACGAAGCCGGCGAAGACGCTGATCATGATGATCGCGGCGGCGGTGACGACCCGGGCGCCGTGGCCGAAGCCGGTGACCACGGCCTCGCGCGGCGTCGGCGCCGTGGACGTACTCCTCGCGCATCCGGGTGACCAGGAAGACCTGGTAGTCCATCGCCAGGCCGAACACGATGCCGATGAGGAAGATCGGCAGGAAGCTGATGATCGGCCCGGTCTGCTCGACGCCGAACAGGTCGGCCGAGCCAGCCCCACTGGAAGACCGCCACGACCGCGCCGAACGTCGCGGCGACGCTGAGCAGGAAGCCCAGCGGTCGCCTTCAGCGGCACCAGCAGCGACCGGAACACCAGCATCAGCAGGACGAACGCCAGGCCGACGACGACCGCGAGGTAGGGCAGCAGCGCGTCGCCGAGCTTGTCGGAGACGTCGATGTTGATCGCGGTCAGGCCGGTGACGCCGATCGTCGCGCCGGGCACGGTGCCGTCGAGCGTCGCGGATGCGCGCGGACCAGGTCCTCGGTGGCGGCGGCGCTCGGCCCGCTCGCCGGGATGACGGTGAGCAGCGCGGTGTCGCCGGCCGGGTTGACCACCGGCGGGGTGACGGCGGCGACGTCGTCGAGGCCGCGGATGCGCTGCGCCGACCTGGTCCGCGGCCGCCCGGCGCCGGCTCCGCCGGCGGCGTCGACCACGACGGTCAGCGGGCCGTTGAAGCCGGGGCCGAAGCCGTCGGCGAGCAGGTCGTAGGCCTTGCGCTGGGTGGTGTCCGGCGCGGCGGTGCCGTCGTCCGGCATGCCGAGGCGCAGGTCCAGCGCCGGGATGGCGACGACGCCGAGCGCCGACGACGGCGATCAGCAGCGCCGCGACCGGCCGGCGGGCGATCGCCCGCGCCCAGCGGGCGCCGAAGCGTCGGCGGCCGCGTCGCCTCGGGTCGCGGGCGTCAGGCCGGGACGCGTCCGCCGGTGATCCGCGCGGCCGGCGAAGCCGAGCAGGGCCGGCAGCAGGGTCAGCGCGATGAGCACGGCGACGACGACCGTGCCGGCGGCGGCCAGGCCCATCTGGGTCAGGAACGGGATGCCGACGACGGACAGCGCCGGCCAGCGCGATGACGACGGTGAGGCCGGCGAAGACGACGGCCGACCCGGCGGTGCCGACCGCCCGGCCGGCCGCCTCCTCGCGGCTCGCGGCCCGGCGGCGAGCTCGTGCCGGTAGCGGGAGACGATGAACAGCGCGTAGTCGATCGCCGACGGCCAGGCCGAGCATCAGCGCGAGGATCGGCGTGGTCGACGACAGGTCGATGAAGCCGGTGGCGGCGGTGATCGCGCCGACGCCGATCGCCGACGCCGAGCAGCGCGGTGAGCAGCGGCAGGCCGGCGGCGACCAGCGAGCCGAACGTGATGACCAGGACGACCGCGGCGACGGCGACGCCGATGACCTCGGTCGACGCCGGTGCTCCGGCTGCGGCCTGCAGCGCGTCGCCGCCGACCTCGACGGTCAGGCCGGCGGCGCGGGCCGCGCTCGACGACGCCGGTCAGCGCGTCGCGGGCCTCGTCGGTCAGCTCCGGCGCCGGCACCGTGTAGGTCGCCTGGGCGAAGCCGACCGTGCCGGCCGGGTTGACCGCGCCGGTCGGGAACGGGTCGGTCACCGCGGCGACCTGCGGCGCCTGCCGAGCTCCGCGACGGCCCGCTCGACGGCGGCCCGGTCGGCCGCGTCGGTGAGCTGTCTCGCCCGTCGGGCGCGGCGAACACGACCCGGGCGGTGGCGCCGTCCGCGGACGCCTGCGGGAACCGCTCGCTGAGCAGGTCGATCGCCTGCTGCGACGGCGGTGCCGGGGATGCTGAACGCGTCGGACGTCGGCCCGGACAGGGTGGCGGCGCCGGTCGAGCGCGGCGCGCGAGCACGGCCAGCCACAGCCGAGCGTGACCAGCCACCGCCGGCGGAACGCGAACCGGCCGAGCCGGTACAGAAACGTGCCATCGGGTCTCCTGTTCAGAGTTCATGTTCAGAGTTCAAGGGTTTTCGGTGTGCCCGGCGGGCGCACGAGGGCGTGACGGGGTGCCCGGCCACCCGCGCTGGTGGTCGGTTGCTGCAAGGGCGTGCGGAGGCGTGATCGATCGCCGGGCCGCCCGGGTGGCGGTCCGTCGGTGGTGCGTGTCGGGTTGTGTGGAGCGGTGAGTACCTAGGTGACGCGTCCGGCTTCGTTGCCGAGCGGGATGCCTTCGCGGAGCTTGCGGAGGGCGTCGACGGCGAGCTCGGACAGCGGGGTGTCCGTGCCGCTGGTGATCCAGACGTCGACGGTGGTCCGGAGCGCCACGCCCGCGCACGAGGCGAGCAGGGCCGGCTCCAGGTCGCGGTCGACGTCGCGACCGGTGCGCTCCGCGATCGTCTCCGCCATCAGCCGGTCGATGCGCTCGAACGCCGTCAGGTTCTGCGCGAACATCGCCACGCTGTCCATGGCGGCGCACTTCAGCGTCGTGATGTGCTCGCGGCTGCCCACGATCTCCGCGAAGTGGGCCGGGAGCACGACCATGAGGGAGTCCCACACCGGCTCGCCGGCCGGCCGGTCGCGGAGGGCGTCGACCATCGCGCTGGCCCGCAGGACCAGCGCGGCGAACACCGCCTCCTCGCGGCAGGTGAAGTAGTTGCGGAACGTCCGCGGCGAGACGCCGACCGCCTCCGAGACCGCCTCGGGCGTGACCGCGTCGAGCCCCTGCTCCAGGAACAGGTGGAACGCCGCCTTGCTCAGCGCCTCGCGAGTGGCGAGCTTCTTGCGCTCACGCAGTCCCATGGTGGTGGTCACGGGATCGACTATGGAGCAATCTTGCCGCTGTGGCAAGTTTTCCGCTCGGCAACGTTGCGTGAGGAGATCGACACCCGGAAGTCCTCAGGACCGCCGGCCGGCTGCCGACGGTGGCGCGCCGTAGCGGGTGCCGAGGAAGGCCCGCCCGCGCGGGGAGAGGTCGTAGCCCGTCGGGAGGCTGATCGTCAGGCCGAGGTTCTTGAGCTTCCGGACGTCGAGCTTGAAGCCGGGGGTGTCGCGGCCGAGCCGGGCGGCGAGGTCGGCGGCGCGGACGCCGGGGAACCGCTCGATGACGCGCAGCGTCTCCGTCGTCCACGGCCCGCCCGGGCCCGACCGGTCGAGCCGGTCCAGGCGCCGCTTGAGGTCGCGGCGGGCGTCGGGGGAGAGGTCCGCGGACGCCGCGAGCTCGTCGCGCGGGTCCGGCTCGTCGACGGCACGGATCCGCAGCCGGTAGACCGGGTCGGCGTCGTCGCCGCGGAGGTCGGCCACGACGTCGGCGGCGGACGCGTACCCGGCGCGCGCCGCGTCGTCCGCGGTGATGTCCCGCGGCCGGACGACGTCGACCGCGTCCACCGCGACGCGGCCCGCGGCGGTGCGGTACACCTTGCCGGCGCTCGCCTGCGGCCGCCGCCAGCGGCGGAACAGCACGGTGATCTCACCGTCGCGGATGCCCTGCTGCCGCTCCGCTCGATGAGCACGCCCCGATCGTAGGCGCGCGGGGTGGCTACCGCGCCTTCGCGCGGTGCCACCCCGCAATGCTGCCCGGGTTACCGGCAGGTGATCCCTGTCGGGGTGCCGTTCGCCGTGCTCCACCTCCCTGGAGTCCCAGGCTGGTGCTCGCGCCGGGGGCGAGGTGCCGTTCCAGGTCTCGTTCCGCGCCGTGACTGTGGTGCCGGCCGGACGTACCGGCCGTTCCACATCGACGCCACGGACTGGCCGTCCGGGAACGTCCACGTCGTCGTCCACGACGTCAGCGGCGCCGTGCCGGTGTTCCGCACGCTCACCTCGGCGATGAAGCCGCCCGGCCACTGGTCGGTGATCCGGTAGCCGGCCGTGCAGGCACCCTCGGCCGGCTGGGTCGGCGTGACCGTGTCGACGGCGTGACCGGCGTGACCGAGGGCGTGACCGAGGGCAGCGGACCTCCGTTCAGCGCCTCGGCGATCGCGGTGTAGGCGGGCTTCTTCGCGAGGTTCTCGTCGTACGGCAGGGCCGCGCCCTGACCGGGGAAGACCGACGGGATCCAGGAGTACTTGTCCGTGTAGTCCCACACCGTGATGCCGACGCACCGGGTCACCGCGAGGCAGGCCTTCACGACGGCCCGGTAGTCGTTCGCCTGCTGGGCGTCCTTCGCGGCGTCCCGGGGCAGGTTCATCCGGATGTCGAGCTCGGTGATCGCGACGTCGACCCCGAGGTCGGCGAAGCGCTGGATGTTCTGCCGCATGGTGCTCGGCGCCTGGCCCACGATCAGGTGCGCCTGCATGCCGACGCCGTCGATCGGCACGCCCTGCTGCTTGAACGACCGGACCAGCTCGTAGACGGCGTCGCTCTTCGCGCCGATGCCCTCGATGTTGTAGTCGTTGTAGTAGAGCTTCGCGCCCGGGTCGGCGGCCCGCGCGGCCCGGAACGCCTCGGCGATGTAGCCGTCGCCGATGCGCTGCTGGAACACCGACTGCCGGCGGCTGCCGTTCTCCTCGAACGCCTCGTTGACGACGTCCCAGTGCACGACCTGGCCCCGGAAGTGCCCGGCGACCCTCGGCGATGTGGTTCCGCATGACGCCGAGCAGCTCACCGGCGGGCACGCCGTCCACCCAGCCGGGGTACTGGCTGTGCCACACCAGCGTGTGTCCCCGGACGGTCTGGCCGTTCGACCGCGCCAGGTCGACGATCGCGTCGGCCTGGCCGTACGCGAACTGGTTGCGGCTGGGCTCCGTGTACTGCCACTTCATCGAGTTGCCCGGCGTGATCTGGCCGAACTCGCTCCCCAGGATCGCGACGTACGGCGCGTCGGTCAGCTCCGGGTTGTCCGTCGCCGAGCCGAAGTACCGACCGCGGGCGGCCGCGAGCTGTCCCAGGGTGCTCGCGGCGCCCGCCGGGGCGGTGACAAGGAGTGCGGCCGTCACCGCCACCGCCGCGCCGGCAGCGAGGAGGGCGAGGGCCGCCCTTCCTCGGCCGCGACGCTGTCGTCCGGATGCCATGTCAGGGTCTCCTCTCCGGGATCGGATTACCGGCCGCTCACAGCGCCGGGTAGGCGTTGCGCCATCAGCTGCTGGAACTGGGCGGAGAACCAGTGCCCGGAGATCGGCGCGTTCGGCAGCGCGCCGGTCATGCTGTTGCCGTTGCGCGCGTTGCCGCGTGTAGGTCGGGTCGCACATCCGGTCGAAGCCCTTGCCCTCGTCGTTCGGGATCAGCGGTGCTGGAGCCGTCGGACTCACCCGGCGGCTTGACCCAGACGTAGGCGTCGATGCCCGTCGCCGGGTGCGGCCCGCGGCCGCTCGCCGAGGCCGGCGCCGGACTGGTTGCACCAGTTGCCGGCGTGGATGCGCCGGTCGATGCGGGACTGGTTGACGAAGGTGTCGACGTCGGTCGACGTGCTCGGCGCCGGTGGGCCGGCTGGTGCCGCCCCAGCCGTTGCGGGAGGTGTCGATCAGCATGCCGATGCTCGGCGTCGAAGCCGACCGAGACCAGCCGGCTGCGGAACGCCTGGGCGAAGGACAGCTCGTCGACGTAGTGGTTCCAGTCGACCCACTTCGACTGGCGCACCGCTGTGCCGTTCACCGGTGTCGTTGATGGTGAAGTACGGCTCGCGTCAGCGCCGAGTAGTTGGCGGTGTTGGTGATGAAGCCGTGCACGTTGGCCACGGTGCTGCCGGAGGCGCGTCGGCCGCCTGCGAACATGATGTCGGCGGTCGGGCCGAAGTTGGTGTCCCAGCCGATCCAGCCGTGGTGCGCGGCGTCGATGTAGTTGTAGACGTTCGGCGATCGCGCCCAGCTTGTCCAGCGCGTAGCCGACGCCCTTGACGTAGCCGCCGTTGGCCTTCATCGTGTCGCACTGCGGCGTAGCCGTCGGCCGGCCGCTGGTGTTGGTGACCAGGTTCGGCAGCGAGTCGATCTCGATGATCGTTGATGATCCGCAGGTCCGCGTACTTCGGGTCGGCCAGGATCGCGGCGATCGGGTCGATGTACTCGGCCTTGTACCGGGCAGCTCGTCGGCGCCGAGCTCACCGTTGGAGGCGAGCGCCGAGCAGTCCCGGCCGGGCAGGTTGTAGATCACGAACTGGACGACCAGCTAGCCGGCGCCCTTCTGGCGCGAGCGCCTCGTCCAGGTGGTCACGCAGGCCCATGCGCCGTTCGAGCGCTGCCGTGGTGCCCGCGATCGCGGCGATCCGGTCCAGCCAGACGGCGGTCGGGCTGGTTGGCGATCCGGCTGCCGCCCGGCTCGGCGTCGGCCTTGGCCGGCCACTCCGGGTTCACGTAGCCCGTGGCGCCGGCGTACGGGTTGTCCTCCCGGCTGCCGGTCGGCGGATCGGTGACCGTGGGCGTCACGCTCGGGGTCACGCTGGGCGTGGGCCCGGGCCGCCGTCGTCGACGTTGCAGGTCACGCCGTCGAGCGTGAACGCCGCCGGCACCGCGTTGGTGCCGCTGTACGAGGCGTTGAAGCCGAAGCCGACCGAGCCGCCGGTCGGCCAGCGTGCCGTTGTAGGTCTCGTTCAGGGCGGTGACGTCCGCGCCGCTCTGGCTGATGCGCGCGTTCCAGCCCTGGGTCACCTGCTGGTTGCCCGCGTACGACCACCGCACGGCCCACGACGACTTCGCGGCGCCGTTGTTGGTGACGGTCACCGACGTGGTGAAGCCGGCGTTCCACTGGCTCTGCACCGTGTACGCGACCGTGCACGGGACGGCGGCGCCGGCGGGCGACGCCGAGACGGCGGCGAGCGTGGCGCCGGTGGTTCCGGCGACCAGCGTCGCGGCGGCGAGCAGGGCTGTTCTGGACTCGACTCATGACTCGGCTCCTGTCCGTCTGCTGACCCATTACCCGTTGACCGCGCGCAGGTGGTCGCGCACGCCGATGCCGTACGACGTCGGCGTACCGTCGTAGTTGCTGATCAGGGACGGCCCGGACGAGCAGTCCCACGTGTTCCAGGTCCAGCCGAGGTAGGACTGGGCCCGCGCGTCGAACCAGGCCATGACCCGGTCGACGAAGGCGTGCCCGCAGGTGTTCTCACCGATCTCGCCGGCCACCAGGGGCACCTGCGCGGCGACGGGTGCGAGCGTCGAGTCCCAGCAGCGACTCGTTCGAGCAGGTGTTGAAGTTGTAGACGTGCCAGGCGGCGGCGAGATTGCCCGCCGGGTCGTCGGGCCGGTAGCTCGAGCCACCGGCTGAGGTCGTTGGAGTAGGCGAGGCCGCCGGCCAGGATCACGTTCGTGGCGCCCGTGGCCGCGGACGGCGTCGACGAGGTCCTGCATCCCGGCGACCTGGTACCCGATGCCGGGGCACGTGCCGCCGTCCCGCCAGCAGGCCCAGGCCTGGTCGGCGTTCGACGTGGCGCGGTCCGGGTACGGCTCGTTGAACAGGTCGAGGACGACGGCGCGGTCGGCGGCGAAGGTGGTGGCGACCGAGGCCCAGAACGCCGGCGTGTACTGCATGCCGGGCATCGGCTTCTGGCAGCTCGCGTGGACGTCGGAGCACCCGGCGGAGTTGCCGGTGTACTGACCGTGCGACCAGTGCAGCTCCAGCACGGGCGTCATGCCCCGCGCCTCGACCCGCGCCACGAGATCCTTCACGGCATCGATGTACGGGGCGCCCCGGTAGGCCGGATCGATGTTGTCGAGCCCGAGCCAGCACTCCTCGTTGAGCGGTATGCGGACGGTGTTGGCGTTCCAGCCGGCGATGGCCGCGATCGCGGCGTCGTCCACCGGGCCGTCGAAGATGCCGCGGCCCTGGACGCACATGAACTCGCCGCCGGAGCGGTTGACGCCGAGCAGCCGGTACGGCGCGCCGCGTCGTCCACCAGCCGGTTGCCGGACACGCGCAGGGCCGGCGGGCGACCACCCGGCTGCGGGTCGGTCACGGTCGGGGTGGGCGTGGCGTCGGCGTCACCGTGGGGCGTGGGCGGTCGGCTCGGTGTCGACGTTGCAGGTCGTTCCGTTGAGCGCGAACGCCGCGGGCGCGGGGTTCGGGCCGGCCGGTCCGTCCGGCAGGCTGCCCAGGAACCCGAGACCGACGCTCGCGCCGGTGCCGAGCGGGCCGTTCCAGGACTCGTTGACCGCGGTGACGGCGGCCCCGGTCTGGGACCACCGGGCGTTCCAGCCCTGGGTGACGCGCTGGCCGCCGGCGAAGGCGAACGTGAGGCTCCAGCCGCTGCGCGGGGCCTGGTGGTTGGTGACGGTCACCGAGGCCTGGAAGCCGGAGTCCCACTGGCTGGTGACGTCGTACGTCACCGTGCACGCGGGGGTGGCTCCCGAGGCGGTGAGCACGGGGGCGATCGCGGCGCCCACGAGGGCGATCGCGGCCGCCCCGGCGAGGGTGGACAGGGCACGTCGCATGAGCGACTCCTTGCGGTCGAGCGCATACGTCAGGTGATGCGCCGAGTCGTGGGAGCGCTCCCAAACTGGTCGTAAAGAGGCATATAATTTATTTTTACCTGAGGTATATACATAAATAGCACTTAGCGAAACCAAGGCAATAAGCAAAGGCCAATAGCCCCCATAGGGAATCTTTGAAGTATTTGCCAATAAAAACAATAGATTAATTGCTAAAAGAGTAAGACTCAATGCTGTCTTAAAATAATATTTTTTACGCGAAAATATCCAGCTGATCATAAATGCTGTTATTGTCATAGAACCACTAGCAGCAACACCGTAGGCATTTGCAAGATGTGCTGAATATCTAAAGCCTATAATAGCAATAAATACTAGTATACAAAGCATACGATTAATAAAGGGAATATAGATTTGTGAACGAAGTGTACGTGATGTATATTCTATTTTAAATCGAGGAAGCATAGCCGTGGTAATTCCTTGATAAATAATAGAGAATATACCGCTAATCATAGCCTGGGAAGCAATAACGGTAGCGCCAATACTTAATATGATAAATGGTACATAGCCACGTTGTAAAAAGGTAAGCATAAGCTCGTAAAATACTTGCCGTGTAGACGGATATAGTAAGAGAAATGCTCCTTGTCCTAAGTAAGTACATACAAGTGCTATAAATACAAAAAACCATGCCTGAATAATAGGTTTTCTTCCTAAATGTCCCATATCAGCATAGAGTGCTTCACCTCCTGTAGCACATAAAATAATTTTAGAAAGCGTAAAAAAACCGACAAGCTTATTAATAGCAAAAAAGTTGAATGCATATTTAGGATGCAGTGCTGCCCATACGTGTGGTGCTTGAATAATAAAAAATAATCCTGAAATACTGAGTATACAAAACCAAAGTACCATAACAGGGCCAAAGGCAACGGATACTCTTTCGGTTCCCCATTTTTGAAAGCTAAATAGTCCAAGCGCTATCGCACAAGCAAATATCAGTAAAATGCTTTGAGGAATAGTACTAAAATATGGGATAAGTCGTACGCCTTCGATAGCACTTAAAATACTAATAGCAGGAGTTATTACTCCGTCACCAATAAGAAAAGAAATACCCAGAAACGTTAAAAATGTTACCACAATAACTTGTGTACGTGAGGTGAGTAAAGGGGTTAAAAGTTCTTTTAAAACGATAGTACCACCTTCACCCTTACGACTTAAACTCATAGCAAGCCAAGCATATTGTGCAAATACTAGGAGAGTAAGTGTCCATATAATAAGTGAAAGAACACCCATAATATTATCAGGAGTAGCTGGTATAAAAGAAAATACAATAGTAAGTGTATAGATAGGGCTTGTACCAATATCACCAAAAACTATCCCAAGTGACTTAATTATCTGCTTGATGGATTCGTTCATAGTTTTACAAAATAAAAGGACCCACTTGTGCTGTGAGTCCAATGCTGTATAAACGCTTTAGATTGTTTCAATGCGCACAACGGTAATGGGCTGACGATGTCCCAATTTACGCTTGTATTTTTTACGACGCTTAAATTTGTATACAACAAGTTTTTCGCCGCGCATATGTTTAACAATAGAGGCTTTAATAGGAGTAGCTACAAATGGTCTTCCAATTTCTATAGCGTCTGCAGCAAGTTTTCTTAAAAGCACTTCTTTAAATTCTACTGTATTGCCAGGTTCTCCGGTAATCTTTTCAATAGCAATAGTCTTGCCCTCAATAGCTTGATACTGTTTGCCGCCCGTTTTAAAGATAGCATAACGGCTTGTTATAACGTTTGACATGTATACATACCTTCTTTTAAATTCTTTGATGTACTTTTAGTGTAGCAAAATCGATATTTCTGTCCAGTGTTTTACCGTATTTAGTTTTATTGCAATTATTGAAATAATAAATTAAAAGATGCTATTTTGATAATAATAGTAAGTAGTATAAACAAGTACATATACTTTAAAGAGGTGCTCTTGTATGATGTCTTTACAATTAAAATTTTTAATAACATACGGTATACTATATATTTCTCAGGTTTTAATACTACAAGCAGGGGTGGTTGCGCCACAAGACCGTAGTCAGCTTGTTGTTTTAGGAGTGCATCCGCTGGCTGAAGCGGTAACTCACTTTTTGCAAAGTCCTGATGCTACTGATATTAATAGAACGTATCTTAATACGCTTATTAATAGTGAAATTGAGCGGCTAGCGCTTTACTTATTATTACCACGTTCAGCACAAAAAGTAGTTGATGAGTTTGAAAAAATTATAAATACTGAAGGTAAATCGCCTAATGGCTATTTACGTGGTACTGTTACTAATATTCCTTTTGAACAAGCAGTAAATCCTACGGGTGGGCAACCATTGGCTGCGGGAGGGCATAGATATCCTGATCAGCTTTTACCGGTAATTCAGGCTAATGTACGTACCTATTTAAATACCCGTGTTTTTAATAGGCCTACTGTTGCAGGAACTTTCATATAACAAACGAGAAAGTTTTTATCCTGCGCAGGTACCACTTGCTTTATTAGGTAACCAGGTAATAGATACTGTTAGGTCAGCATTTAACTTTACATCAAAATACTGATACCACTGTCTGCATGGTATTCTACAGGATACCCACGGACCATTACACGTTTTGTCTACTTCGGCTGAAGCTGAGCTCTTAAAGGCCCACATTATAAGGGCTAACATCAGAGGTTGCTGTAGCAGTCCAATTGCCATTGTCTTCTATAGTTAAGTTTTGATATTTTCCTTGATACTTTTTATAAGCATCAGGTGCTGTTGATGGTATTTCCGTACTATCGAAAGTACTACCCAAAAGAAGTAATTTATTAATATTGTTTGTGCTACACTCTCCATTATTACCTCCTTGCACACCAAAAAGTTTGAATGGCGTGCAATTAGTAAAGTTATTTATATAAAAACTTGCACTATATAAAGTATGCAAGAAAGAAATACTTATAATATACAAAGTAGTATATAAGATAATAGTATTTAGTTGCATACATAACTCTTTAGTTTATAAATATTAACTTTGTTTTTATTTTGTAGGCTCTTCTATTTTAATGAAGGCTATATGTAGGACAGTTTGGATAATTAGTAAGTGCTGCTATTTCACCACCACATTTTTGAAATGGACGATTTGTATCAAGATCGGAATTTTGATCTTTACATAGTTTTTGAGCCCAGCATTTACTATCAGCTTGAGTCTCATAATCGAGCGCACAAACACTACATAATGGTCTTGCACAACAACCCCAAGTTACTCTGTTGCCATTTTTACAGTATGCATATCCATCATTACAATCTCCATATAAAGATACGCTAGTAAGAAATGTAAACATAAAGAGAGCTATTACATGTAATACTTTCATAACAGTTCCTTAAAATTTAGTTATTTGGTTTTTAATTATAATTATATATTTGAAATAATTTATATTACAAGAGTTTAAATACATGCTCTTATATTTATAAAAGGTATGCTTTCTTTTATATCTACGATATAATTAAGTATAAGAAAATATTTTAATGGTAGGCTCGTAAAAAATGGATAAAAGAGAGCTTGTATATACCGTGTGCAAGCAAGCTGACGTAGATAGTGTTGATGCAATAATTGCCTTGCGAAAAACTAACTGGAATCTTGAAGAAGCAATATACGTACTTGAAGTTAAAAAAAAGCAAGAACAAGAGCAACGGGCTGATAAAACGCTAAAGATGCAAGCGGATCGTTTAGCCAAAAACATAGCATCCGCTTTGACAGGGTTGTATTGGTATTGGCTTTGGTGGGTGTATACTAAGCCCTATGTAGAGCATTCTTCTTGGTTACGTATTTTCTTGGAGTTACTATATGGATGGGTCTTGCAACAGTTATACTGACTATTAGTAGATATATAATTACCGTTTTAGTGAAATTTTTAAATAATAATTATGAAAGAAAATAAAGTAAAACTAGTACGCCAAGTACGAGAACAAACTGATGTTAGATTAGAAGAAGCAGTCAAAGCATTAGAACATACACAGTGGGACACAGATAGTGCGATAGCATATTGTAGAGAAAATAAGAAAGAACAGCAAAATATTCCTCCCAAAAAATACAAGTGGTTAATTCTTCTTATAAGCTTATCTATTGTTATCGGTATTAATTGGCTATTTCCATGGCATGAACACGCAGCACAATATAGAGAAATGGGAGTAAAATATAGTGTTGCATATGGTATTTTTAGATCTATGCTGAATATAATTCTATTTCGTAGTATTGGATTTATATTGCTGCGAGTTATACAGAGAAAATGGTAAGAAAATTTTGCTGAATTGGGCTCTTTTTGGCAAACTAGACACAGATTAACAAATTTTTAGGAGCATTATGGCAGAAGTAACATTAGAACTTATTCAAGCACTCCGTGAGCGTACGGGTGTTGGCATGATGGACTGCAAAAAGGCACTGCAAGAAACTGGCGGTGATATTGAAAAAGCAGTAGATTTATTACGTAAAAAAGGTGCAGCGGTAGCTCAAAAAAGATCAGCAAATGCAACTGCTGAAGGTCTTGTACATGCCTATATTCATCCTGGTGCACGTATTGGTGTTATGGTAGAAATTAATTGTGAAACTGATTTTGTAGCACGTACAGAAGATTTAGCACGTTTTGTACAAGATGTGTGTATGCATATTGCTGCATATAAGCCACAGTGCCTTGATAAGGGCGATATTGATCCTGCATTTTTGGAGCGTGAAAAAGCAATAATTAGAGATTCGCTTGCGCTTGCACAAAAACCTGCTGCAATGATTGATCAAATTGTAGAAGGTAAATTACAAAAAATTTATAGTGATGTTTGTTTATTGAGACAGGCATGGGTAAAAAATGACCAGCTTACGGTAGACGACGTGCTAAAAGAAGTAATTGCTAAAATGGGTGAAAATATTAAGATTAAACGTTTTGCACGCTTTGAAATTGGTACATGAATACAGGTATGCGCCGTATTTTGTTAAAATTAACTGGTGAAATTTTTTTTAAGCAAGGTACTACCGTATTAACCGATAGTGGGGTGCGCAGTATAGCGCGTCAAATACGTTCGTTAAGATCTGATAACTATATATTTGGTATAGTTATGGGAGGAGGTAACTTTTTTCGTGGTACTCTATGTGGAGCACAACTCCATATACAGCCATCAGTAAGTCACTATGTAGGAATGCTTGCAACAGTTATGAATGGGTTACTATTAAAAGATATTTTTGAACAAGAAGGCATACCTGTTACACTGTTAAGCGCTTTGCAGTGCCCGGATGTAGCACATCCTCTTTCGCAATATGCTATTACACGTGCATTGCAAAAAGAAGAATGTATAGTGTTTGCAGGTGGTATGGCAACACCCTTTTTTAGTACTGATACTACAGCGGTTATTCGCGCGTTGCAAATACAGGCGCATATGGTATGGAAAGCTACTAAAGTACATGGTATATTTACTAAGGATCCCGTGCTCTATGCAGATGCAGAATATATAAGTACACTCTCGTATCAACAAGCACTTGAGCGCAATATAGCAGTTATGGATAGAACAGCACTATTGCTTGCTGAGCAGCATAAATTACCAATGCGTGTCTTTTCAATATGGTCTGAAAATAGTATTTGTGAGGCTGCACAAAACGCAGCGTTTGGAACGCTATTATATTAGTTTTATGATAATTAAGTAATGTACGAGGTATAGGATGACACGATTACAGCTGGTAGAAGGAACTAATCCTAAAACGGTTGAAAAAGAAATAGAACAAGAAATGGATAAAGAGGTTAAGCACTTTGAAAAAGAAGTAGCAAAAATAAGAACAGGTAGGGCCAATACTGCATTACTTGAAGATATTAAAGTAGCGGTATATGGTACTACAATGTCACTTAGGGAACTTGGAGTACTTTCAGCTCCAGATGTTCAGATGTTGGTTATTCAACCGTGGGATAAATCGATTATTCCTGATATTGAAAAAGCAATCTCTTTATCTGATTTGGGAGTATCTCCTACAAACGATGGTAACGTTATACGTATTGTTTTACCTCGTATGAGTGGTGCTCGTCGTGAAGAGCTGATTAAAGTCTTGCATAAAAAATTAGAAGAGTGCAAAGTAGCGATACGAACAACACGCAAAAACTTCCAAAACATAATTCGTGACAGCGAAAAAGATAAAAAAATTTCGGAGGATTTTGCAAAGCGCTTAACTGACCTGTTACAAAAGATAACTGACAAGTTTATAGAGCTTAGTGAAAAGATAAGCCAGAAAAAAGAAGAGGAAATTCGTGCACTTTAGTGCTCTATGCTTCATTTTTTATTGAACCTATGATACACTAAAGACAGTAAAGATTTTCCCCATGAACAAGTAATCGGGCCGCTAGCTCAGTTGGTAGAGCAACAGACTCTTAATCTGCAGGTCCTTGGTTCGACTCCAAGGCGGCCCACCAAAAAAGCAAGGGTGGCGGAATCGGCAGACGCGCTGGACTTAGGATCCAGTTCCCATAGGGAAGTGAGGGTTCGACTCCCTCCTCTTGCACCAGAAGCTAACTATGTTTTTGGTTAATTTTCAAAAAAGGAGCAGTAGAAAATGGTTCAGGGTGAAAAAAATTTGCGGTTTACGCTTGCTACCCAGCAGGCGCCCCATTCTCATATTATTACTATCAGTGTTGCTGAATCTATAGTAAGCACAATTTATAAGACTGCTCTTATAACGCAAAAGCGTGAGGCGCAGACCTATGGGTTTCATAAAGGCACTACGCCTTTGCAGTATATTGAACAAAATTTTAAAGTAAACGTTATAGAACATCTTAAAGAGTTTTTGTTTCACTATTTTGTCCTAAGTTTTCTCTATAAAAATATTTATCAGCATAAATTAATACTTGCTCGTGATCCTCAATTAGTACGGGTTGATCTTGTTCCGTATCAAGAGGCACATTTTTATTTTGTAATAGATGCTCTCGCTCCTGTAGAAATTTATGAGTGGGAAGACCTTTTATTTAAAGCACCACAACGCAAAAACTATAAAGACATTGATCGTCAAGTAGAAACATTTGTAGGTCAAGAAGAAGCACTCTATAGCGAGTATAACCGTCAACAGATTGGTATTGGTGATTGGGTAGGATTTGACATAATACTCGTTGATGAAAACAGACAACCGTTATTTGAAGATTATAGAGAATACTTATGGGTTAAAATTGCTGAAGAAGAAGCTGACAAAGAGCTTCAAGAGCTATTTATAGGTAAAACAATAGGAGATAGCTTTTATACATCAGCCCACTCTTTGCAAGAGTATTTTAGTGAGCAATTAGATACAAATTATACGTTTTTAGTTTCTATTTTAAAAATAGTACCCCATGCTTTTTTTCCTTTAGATACTTTAAAGCGTCATTTTTTCCTTAAAAGTACTAAAGACATACACCGTAAATTAATAGAGGTGTTTTCTTATAGAAACGATCTTTCTCAGCGACGTGAAATTATAGAAGCATTGTTTCAGCTTTTGTTAAACTATCACACGATAGAAGTACCTGAATACTTGATACTTGATCAGGAGCAACGTGTACTCAATGCTATCTACCAGAATCCTGACTATCATGTTTATAAGTCTCAAATTGATTTTAAAAATATGGTTAAAAATCTCGCAGAAAAGCAGCTTAAAGAAGCTATATTAATAGATATACTGACTTACCATCATGCTATTACTGTTGATCATGATGATGTGCTCTGCTATTTAGCGTTAACCCAACGTGCACGTACTAAAGAATTTGTTTATTTCGGATTTCCGGCAACAAAGGTGCGCGGTCAAGAAGTGCCTATTTCTCACTATTTTTTACGTCATTTTTGTTTGCGTGAAAAGACGCTTAACTATGTAATTCATCAACTTATGCGTAAGCGCTGATACGTTTTTATAAACCTACTAGAAAAAAAATCAATTTATAGGTACACTAAAAGTAGTCACTAAGTTCTACTGTAATTAAAGGAAAACAGCAATGTCAGTAACTTTTAAACTAAAGCATAAAAAAAGAAATAGAAAACATGGGTTTTTAAAGCGTATGGCAACTGCTCATGGCCGTCAAATCATTAACAGGCGTCGTTCTCGTGGTAGAAAACGTTTATCCGTTTAAGTATATATAAGCATGTAGTATGTCCCGCCTCGCCTCTCGTGTCGTCTCATTTGATAAAAGAGAAGTACAAGCACTTTTTAGGCGTATAGCTAAACGCATATATAAGGCGGGATTAGATATACGCATAGCACCAGCTTTATACTCTTATGGCCGTCTTCTTATTATTGTTCCTAAAAAAGTAGGAAATGCCCCTCAGCGCAATCGCATTAAGCGTCGTCTACGTGCTCTTTTTTATAAAGAAAAATTTTATACGTTGCTTAAGGATGTTATTATTGTAGTGCGTCCTGAAGCGGCAGCGCTTTCTTTTATGCAACTGGAAGCAGTGCTTAAAGAAGTGCTTACATGATATCTACTTTTTTGCTTTCTTTGCTTTCTGCAAGTTATTACTGTATAGCAATCGTACTTGGCTCACGAGGTTGTTGCAAATATAGTATTACCTGTAGTGCCTATGCACAACGTCAATTTAAAGAGTACCCTTTTTGGATTGCACTTAAGCGGACAGTGGTGCGTCTTCTTTCTTGCCATCCGTTGAGTTAACAAGTGCGCGTGCATAATCGTGCCAATATGCACTTATATGAGCAAGTTGTGTAAGAAAGTGTGTGTTATATGTCTGCATAGTTAATACATACGTAATATAGTGTATAATGAGTTCAGAGGGAGCTTGTTTTTCAACGGCTATAAACACCGTATGTTGATATAGCTGATAAAGCGTGAAATCAGGAACCTGAGGTAATGCGGCGAGCATAGTATAGAGTTCTAGTATATGATTATATGTTTTTGTGGTGAGAGCAAGTGTAATATACTGGCAACTATAATATAGAGCTTTGGTAAAGTTGTGTAATTTAAGATATAAAACGAGCGTTGTATAACTATATTCAGGTACGCCAGGTGCGAGAAAGACTATATGTTCGTAAACTGCTGCTGCTTGAGCTAGACGTTTTTCTTTTTCATAAATTTCTGCAGCTTTAATATATGCATCAACTGCTTTTGTATCATTAAATGAGAGTAATAAATCTCCTTCAAGTTGGGCAGCAACGGCGCCATCATGGAGCGAATGAGATAGTAAGCGATAGATACCCATAGCACGTTCTTTTTCTTTACGTGCTACCAGTTCTGCTAGTTTAAACCAGGCAATACTATACTTATCAGATGGAAGATGCTTCATTGATAAATTCCTTTTTATGTTCTGAGTATACATTTATGGTTATACCATAATATAACTTAAAAAGGATTAAAAGAGGATGAAAAGTAAATATGGTGCCGAGAGTAGGAATCGAACCTACGACGCATAGCTCTTCAGGCTAACGCTCTACCACTGAGCTACCTCGGCATAACGTAATAAATTAGGTGCAGAACTATAGAAATAGATTACCGTAACGGCAATTCTTGTCAATTATTTTTTGCAAATTACGCTGCCGTTTGCTATTCTAGCAGTATTATATACCATGAGAATAGCAAGAGATTACTGGGCACGCAGATGGCTGACCTAAAAAAACATATTGATATTTTTACTCATGCATTTTTTACTGCACTTTCACATGCTGCAACAGAGCATGAGCTAGAAGAAGTGCGTCGAGTATACTTAAGCAGACACGGCAAGCTAACTGATCTTATGTCAGTGCTCAAGGAGCTTTCACCAGAAGAAAAACGTATCTGGGGACCAACACTTAATGCTCTTAAAGAGCAAAGTATGGCTGCTTTTAATGCTCATAAAGATGCTTTTTTACGCAACATACTTGCTCAGAAGCAAGAAAAATCTGCTTATTTTGATGTTACTGCATCATTACCAGAACAACGTAACGGGTCATTACATCCATATACCTATTTAATGGAAACCATCGAAGATATTTTTATTTCAATGGGTTACGAAATTGCCGATGGACCTGAAGCAGAAAGTGATTTATATAATTTTGAGTACCTCAATATTCCTGCTGAGCATCCAGCGCGTGATTTATGGGATACGTTATGGTTAGATATACCACGCCTGCTTTTACGTACCCATACTTCATCGGTGCAAGCACGTTCTATGAGACAGCGCACCCCGCCACTTGCTCTTATTGCTCCAGGTCGTTGTTATCGTCATGAAGCAACTGATGCTACACACGATTTTATGTTTATGCAAGTAGAAGGCCTTTTTATTCAAGAACATGTTTCTTTAGTTCATCTTTTAGCTACTATACAGGTATTTTTACAAACACTTTTTCATAAGCATACTATTGCGCTTCGTACGCGACCTAGTTACTTTCCATTTGTTGAACCGGGCATTGAGATAGATATGTCATGTCCATTTTGTCTTGAAGGCTGCTCTGTATGTAAAAAAACACGATGGGTAGAAATCTGTGGAGCGGGGCTAGTGCATCCTCGTGTACTTGAAGCTTGCGCTATTAATTCACAACAATATAGTGGGTTTGCATTTGGATTTGGACTTTCTCGTCTTGTTATGTTAAAGTTTGGCATTAATGACATTCGTCTCTTGCATACGGGTAAAATAGATTTTTTAAAACAATTTTAATATATTTACTATAACGTATGATAGATATTACTCATATCGTTATTCCTGCAGCAGGGCTTGGTACACGTTTTCTTCCCTTTACTAAAGCAGTACCTAAAGAAATGCTGCCGCTGGGTAATAAGCCTGCTCTTCAGTATATTATTCAAGAAGGGCTGCAAGCTCATATTAAGAATTTTATTATAGTTACTAATACTACTAAACATGCTATTAAAACATATTTTACGCTGCCAGATTCCTGTTACTTATTACATAATAAAAATGCTGAGCTGAGTGCATTACATGCTCTTATAGAACATGCACATTTTTCTTATGTTGATCAAAATGAACCACGTGGACTTGGTCATGCAGTCCAGTGTGCCCGTACACATATTACCGGCGATTATTTTGGGATTATGTTGCCTGATGATATTATACATACACCACATTCAATTATAGGGCATTTACATACTATTGCTTGTGAGTATAAAGTACCAATACTGGCTGTACAAGAAATACCATATTCTGCGGTAAGTTCTTATGGTATTATAGCTATTAAAAAGCAACTTTCTTCTACGTTGTTTGAGCTGGCAGACATTATTGAAAAGCCATTGCCTGAGCAAGCCCCTTCTCGTCTTGCCGTTGTAGGAAGATATATTCTTTCAACAGCAATATTTTCTGCACTTGATGTGCTTGTTCCTGTATCCGGTGAGTTACAACTTACTGATGCTCTTGCACATCTTATTCGCTCGGGCCAGCGCATGCTTGCGTATAAAATTCAAGAAAGGCGTTCAGATACTGGTACTCCTCTTGGATGGCTTAAAGCTGCTCTTACCATAGCGTGTGCTGATTCACAGGTAAAAAGTGAATTACAGCAGTTTATTGATCAGCTGTAAAGATTACTGCTTGTTATGTACCCTTTTGATACGTTCCTACCAGTTCTGCTTCTCCAAGAATATGCCCTTGCATTGCTTGTGTAACATCTGCATGTGTAGCGCCAGACCTAAGGTTGAGTACAGTATCAAGCGCATATACTTTAAAAAAATAACGATGTGGCGGAGCATCAGGTGGTCGTGGTCCACCATAGCTTTGATGTCCCATGTCGTTAGTACCGTATACCCATGCTTGTTGCTGTGCTGGCTTGTTTAATTCACCTTCAGCAAATACTTGTTTAGTGGGATTAATATTAAAAGCAATAAGATGGGTAAAAATTTTACCAGTTGGCGTATCCGGATCTTCAATAATAAGTGCTATACTTTTGGTGCCATGGGGCAATCCATCCCAAGCAATATGCGGTGAAATATTTTTATCATAAAGTGTGTAGACCCTAGAAATAGGGCCACTGGCGGCAAAACTAGTACTAGTTATTTTCATAGACGACTCACTTTGGGCTTGTGCATACAGCAGTATTATATTTGCAACAATACCGAGTGCTTGTATATAAGTATTAGTTTTCATATATCTCCTTATATATAACACCCCTCTTTTTTATTATATACTATACCAGTACTTACATACTAGAGTTATATTATCATAGTATTATATGCAAAAAGTAAAACATATTATTACCTTTTTTTTGCTTCTATTACATTACCCTACACTTGGAATGGAACATCAGTTTCCTTTAGTAAAACAATTTATTGAACAAAAGTTATTAGAGCATACTATATCTCCTGTACATATACAGTTAAGAGTGTTGCCTACTCCACCAAGCTGTCCTTGGTATAATATGGGATGGAAAGCACTCGGCAGTTTTGATCGAGGAGTCATAGGCCTTAATTTCCAAGGGGCATTACTATTGCAGCACGTGCTTGAGGTAAGATCTATACCGGTACCATATATTATAACCGATATAGTTAGTTCACATGCTCAAGCTGTGTGTTTTGAAGAAATTATTATAAAATCTGCAGCAGTAGCTCTGCGTCATGAAATAGGACATTTACATGGTAAAGATTGGATAATAATTATGTGTTGTGATCTTTTACTTATGCTTGTACGTAAGCTGATACTGCTATTAGTTTCACCGTATGCTTTTAGTAATACTTATTCCTGGCAGTATATAGAACGTAAAGCGGTAGCTACATATATATTATTTTATATACTACGTCAAAAAATATACCAGTCTATTGAAGAGCGAGCTGATGATTTTGCTATTAGCGGCACGCGCGACCCCAATGAGCTATTAGCTACAGCCTTACTACTAAAAACTGATTATGCGACACGAAAATTTTCTTCCTGTTGTGCTACCCATCCAAATGCTTATGCACGTTATAAAAAATTTTATCACGCATATACAGCAACCTTAAAATAGATACTACAAAATTTTGAACATTTTTTTTCTTTTGTTAAAATAATATATGGTTGTTAAATAAGAGTAACTACAGTATTTTTAACTATTTAAATACATTTTGTATAATAGGGGGATTTCTATGAACAAACAAAAAAGATATATATGTATAGCAGCTTTACTACTGGGGTTTGCTCTACATGTACAGGGTGGCACAAATACTAACACTCATGATTCTCTTTCTAGCACAGAAATAGCACATCAAATATTAAGTACAGTTCGCAAAGAACCGTCTACCGTTATTGATGCTCAAGGCATTACTGAGCTTGATATTGTATCACATGCCAAAAGCAAAAAATCTACATTAGCAAGTGTTTTTAATCAGCACATTTCTACTGTATTTGGTCATATAGTTCTTGAAGATATACTTACACATCCTAAAAATCCTAAAGATGATCAAACTATATTAGAGCAGCGACAAAATATTATTAAGCTTTTTAAAGATAATCATGAGCTTGCAGATCAGGCAGAAGCACTTATGCATGATATTAAAAAGCATGAAGCAAGTTTCTTAAGCTTGTGGCAACCTGAAGATGATATTACTCAAAGGGCACTTAAACAAGTGTATTTTACTAGAAAAGGCTTTACTGGGCTTAATAAAAATGCCTGCGCACTTCAGAGTTTACGCATAGGAACATATGTCTATCAGGGACTAGGATTTATACCACCTACTCTAGGATATATTATTATTCCTGCCTTAGTAGTAGAATATGCGTCAATGCGCTTTGTTTCTTCTCGCTGGGATACTTTGCCGATAGATAAAAAGATAGAAATCGCAAAGGCTCTTAATCAGACATCTTTAGATCGACCAGTAATACCATCAATAGGTAAATTTATAGCTACCTTGCCTATGAAAGCAACTCGGTCATTTATTACCTCGTGGTTGCATAACCATAATCCCAAAAATATTAAAAATGATATTAAAGAGTATAGAGCAACTGATTCTAAACCTCTTAAGATAGGTATAGCAACTAAATTATTGACAAATGGAGTATTTGATGTTTGGTGGGCATATCGAGCACGATCTGCGGCAAAAGCGCTTGCTTTTGATAACAGTATAGCTGCCGGTGTACATAAAAAGGTATATAGTGCAGCGCTTATGTTTAATAGCGCAAAGAAGCTTATTCAATTGTGCCGTAACGAAGGGCTACAGCCAGAAAATTGTGAAGCTCTTGCTGCATTAGTACAGCTTTGTGAGCGCTCAGAAGAACTCTCACACGCTATGCAGCGCTTAACAGCTTTATTGGCAAACAGAACGTTACGTCATGAGTCATCGCTATTAGCGCTGTATGGTATATCACTGGCAGCGTATGAGCTTATGAAAGAAGTTAAAGATCAATGGGCTGCAGCACTTTATGCACTTGGTGAATTTGAAGTATATTTGAGTGTAGCGCGCTATATGCAACAAAATACTGCTTGTTTTGTGCAATTTGTAGAATCTGATAGACCATATTTTGAAGCTACACGTTTATATAACCCATTAGCTTCTAGTACCGTACATGGTCAGAATATTGCATTAGGAGCACATGCGCATATACCTAATATATTAATTACTGGTCCGAATGGTTCTGGTAAGTCAACGCTTATGAAAAGCGTGCTTTATTCTCTTATAGGTTCTTTAACGTTTAAAGTTGCGTTTGCCGATAGCTGTAGAGTAGCACCAGTTAATAAGATATACATTTATTTTAGTGTACAGGAAAATATTGATGAAGGACTTTCTACGTTTATGGCAGAGCGCAAACTACTTGATTCTATTGAGCAAAAAGTGAAAACAGTGCAACCTGGTGAATGTGTTATAGTAGCAGTGGATGAAGGGGTAAAGGGTACTATACAGGAAGAAGGCGAACGTCTGTTATATAACTTCTATCATGCGATAAGCACGGTACCTCAAAGCTTGTTTATGGGTGCTACTCATTTTGAGTATCCAACTGAGCTTGAAGAAGCAACTCATGGTAACGTTATTAATGCGCATCTTGGTCTTATAGAGCATACGCCAGGCCAGTTTGAACGTACATTTGCATTGAAACTCGGTAAAAACGACTGGTGGTTTACCGAGCCTGAAAAACGTCAACGCTTTTTAGACTGGTTAAAAATACAATACTAATTTCTAGGTTATTATAACTAAGTGTAACTGAGAGCCATCTTGCAGTAAATACAAGATGGCTCTCTTGTATGTTTATATATATTATTACTTAGAGTGTAGTACTAATTGAGCTAATCCTAACGGTTCAAAATCTTTACGATGTAAGCGATGGAGATTATGCTCATCAATAAGAGAAGCTTTGCTTTTTAATTCTCTTAATACCGGTGCTATTTTTCTGCAATGCTGCTGAAAATAATCTATGTTAGTACTGTGCTGTACATCACCTGATTTTTTATCTATATGACTGTTGAATAATTCATTATTCATTCCCATTTTATTCACTAGTATATTTGCAATAGAGAATATAGAAGCACCCATTATTAAAACTTGATTTCTTAGTAGAAAAATTATAATACCTTTTGGTAATTCTAGAGCTCTCAGTATCTGTAACCCATCAGTTTGAATGCTACCGTTAAGATAATAATAAGGCACTAACTGAAGAAAATTAGTAAGAGCAGAATAGCATACTGCTATTTTTAGTATTGTATTATGCTGTAAAGCATGTTTTTTTTCAACATGCTTTAATAGTTTAAATATACCGTAATTTGCTGCAAGACCAGATAATGGACCTAGCCCAAGCATTATAGCTGTTTTAAAGCCAGTAGGAGGACAAAAAGTAAGAGCACATGCTATTTCTGGATTAAAGCCCTGTATAGAAAAGCTTGGAAGTTGATGTACAATTTCATGTGTTATGTTGTTAAGTGATGGAATTCCTCCAAAAATAATGCGTATATGACTTTTAAAGAATAGAGAAGCAGAGATGGCGTGGCCGCATTCATGAGCTATGGTACTGCCAGCCATTGCCGCATATGCCAGTCCGAGCTGTACAGCAGTGCGAGAGACAGCAGGTGTATACGTGCGCATACGTTCTAATTTTGAAGTAGACATAGGCAATACTGCTGTAGGATGCATGCTCAAACTTACAGCAATTATTAAAAAATATTTTTTAGTGTTATTAAACATAATTTTCCAATTATTTATTAAGCTGAAATATTAATAAATTATAATTGATACTATTTATTTTGCAAGACACGAGCAAGATATAAGCAAAGGCAGACGCTCTACTTTGGTATATTTAATTCTAATAAATAAATAATAAATAAATTATGTAATGAATTGTTGCAATTTTGAATAAGTATATGATACAGTAGTTAAAGAATAAAAGGAGAGAGTAATGAAGCTTAAGGATAAAAAAGAATTACCAGCCGAAAAGAACAAGGCGCCAACGCCTCGTACAACACACAAGCAACCTAGCAAACTTACTACCGGTACCTATTACGGTAAAAAATGGTACCCTTCTTTGAAAAAATTTAAAGGGGATCCGTACAAGCCACACTCATAAGTCCGGCAAGTGGGTTACCGCTTAAAAAGGTAAGCGTTGCGCCACCGCCAGTAGAGCAATAAGAAACATACGGCGCTACCCCAAAAAGATAAGCTGCTGCTACTGACTCTCCCCCTCCAATCACGCTATACCCTGGTGATTGTTTTATAGTAAGCAGCAGCTTTTTGACGCCTTCAAGCGTATCAGGGCGTTCAAGGCTACCCATAAGTGCATTAAAAAAAATAGTTTTTGCGGTAAGAATATAAGGTTCAAACTGTTTAATAGTATTGGGCCCAATAGAAATACCGACACCATTATCGGGAAATGCTGCTGCTGATACTAATGCAAGTGGGCCAGTAAATGTATCACGAGCAATAAGATAATCGGTAGGAAAAAGAACAGTAACTCTTCGTGCCTGAGCACGGTCAAGAATAGCGCGTGCTTGTTGTATCTGTGTTGTATCGACTAACGAAATACCTACCGGTTGTTGTCGCGCTTTTAAAAAGGTAAAAACAAGCGCAGGGCATAAAAGTATTGTTGTTACTTTATCTATAAGTGCCTCAAGAAGCGGTAGTTTATCAGTTACTTTACCACCGCCCATAATAAGCGTAAATGGCTGTTCAGGATTATCACGCATTTTAGAAAGCGCTCGTAACTCTTGTTCTACAAGAAAGCCAAATGTACGGTGCTCACAGGAAAAAAGCTCGGGTAATAGGGTTATAGAAGTATCAGTGCGGTGTAAACTGGCAAATGCTTCAGTAATATATATATCTGCAAGATTTTTAAGTGCTTGAGCGAATGCAAGATCGCCTGCTTTTTCTTGTGGCCAAAATCGTATATTTTCAAGCACTACTATCTGATACTCGCTAGTAGCAAGTAACTGTTGTGCCTCTTCAAGAGTAGGTGCATATACTATAGAGTATCCTGCTTGAGTAAACCATGGTACAAGAATACGTGTAGATAAAGCTGGATCAGGGGTTTGCGGCCGACCTATATGAGTTACTAATATAATACGCCCTTTACGTGCTAGTATATAATTTAATGTGGGTAAAAGGGCAGTAAGACGGTGAGTATGAGTAATAGTATTGTGTATAATAGGTACGTTTAAATCAGCACGTAAGAAAATACGCTTGTTCGTAAAATCTAAAAATGGTAGCCGTGAAGAATAGTTATTGTGCATGCTGTTGCTGACGGGCTAGTGTATGTAAGGCATATTCTGAAATATAGCGTTGATGTCGTTGCATATAGGCACATAAAAGAGTAAGACGTTGATATAAGCGTGTTATTTTTTGCATAATAGTAGGATGCATAGCAGCAAGCTGTATTATATGTTCAAGAGCAGTAATATCATGTATAAGCTTTTCTGTATAGGTAACATAAGGATACTGATTAGTAGAATTACTAATATTATGTACAATATGAGTATTAATATCATGCTCAAATGTTTGTCCATAAGGAATATAGGCACGCCATCCTTCTTTATTACGTATAATACTTTTAAGTTCAGGTGTATATCGTTTTTTTACTGTAGTATACAGCTGCAGTATACTTAATATTTGGCTATGCTGCTGTATTGCTTGTTCAAGAACACTTAAACGAGATTTTAAGGCTGCAAATACTGGTAATAAATCTTGTGTACATGTACGTAATGGGGCATATGTTATATGATGCATACGCATAAGATAATCGTGTGCCTGCGTAGCATGGATACAAGCGCTATGCACTTGATTTTGATATTCAGCTAAAGAATGGGTAGGTAAAGTGCACGCCAAATGTTTTAGGGAAAGTATATGATCTTTGCTTTGTTCTACCGTAGATAAAAGAGCAAGTTCCTGTTGATACGTGCGCTCAATGTCTTCTTTAAGATACGCAATAGTCTGTATATTTTCTTGATAATGCATATATTCGTAGTAGTGCAGGTATTCATAAAGGCCATACCCGCTTGTAGCAAGCGTAACAAACAACACTAATAATTGTGTACTAGTATATCCAGAAATTGAATATATAGTGCACATGCTTGCTATTATAAAGGCAGATATATAGCGATAAGCATGGTGCATACAGTTCCTTCGAGATATCTTTTGCGTTTAGTATTACACAGGTAGAGTGTTTGTCAAAAAATACTAAAAACACTAGTGAGGAATAGTACGTAAAATTTTTGCTGGCTGAATAGTACGTATACGGTATACGGGGAGCCAACTTGCACAAAGTCCGAGAATAAGTAGTAATAAACCGATAGCGCATGCATGGGAATAGGGTAAATAAGCAGTAATATACTCTACGTAATAGGCATCAGGCAATGGTATACGTATATGATAAGTTATTATATATACTATAAGGCGTGCAATAGTAATACCACTACATACAGCAGTTCCAGTAAGAATAAGAGTAAATAAAATAAATACGTGTGAAAGCGTAGATGTGCGTATACCGTATGCTTGTAAAAGAGCAATATCTTTTTGTTTATTGGTAATATGCATAAAGAGTAATGCAAGTATGTTTATATGAGCAATAAGCACGATTAACATAAAAATAAAAATCATACTATATTTTTCTAATTTAAGTACTGAAAGCAGTCCAGGATAGAGCTCTTTCCAAGAATATGCAGATAAAGAAAAGCGTTTGCTCAGCTGCGAACATACTTCTTTCTCTTGAGCTATTTGAACTGTTGGGGCAAGCTTAATACCAATATGAGTAATACCCAGCGTAGGAAATAACGTGTTAAAAAAATCAAGTGAGCAAAATACAGTAGCGGCGTCTAATTCGTCAATACCTGTTTTAAAGATACCTCCTATTTGTGCGCACGTTGTCTGTAACGAAATAGTAGTATCATGCACATTTTCTTCATCAAGAAAAGCAATGCGTAGCTCATCAGTAACGTGTACTCCTAAATTTTCTGCTAATTTTGCACCAATAAGCAGCTTATTATCATGTACTAGATCTACTAAATTACCTGAAAATGGTGGGCAAATAGTAGTTGCTAGTGCACTTATTTCAGCATTAGTAAGAGGATCAATACCAGTGCAAAGAGCAACTGTTGTTACGTCATGATCATGTGGTGAAAATATAATAATATGAGCAGTACTACTAGGACTAAAAGCAATAATTTTGTGTTGCCATTCTTTGGTAAGTATTGATGCAATGCTTGGATAATTAAGCTGTTTACCTGCGGCACTCATAATAAGATCGGCATTAATACCTTGTATTTTTTGATAGGTTGCCCGTTCTAAACCTTGCATAATAGCAATAGCTAATGCTAGTGAGCATGTGCTTATACTGATACTAAGCCAAGAGATAATGCTCATTAAAGAAATATTTTTTTCGTGTGTAGCAGACTTAAAATACCGGTAGGCGAGTATCCATGCTAAACAGTTCATAGAATTGGCTTGTCAACTTTTAGTGCTTGTTTTACCTTACTTCTACAGGGTATCACTATTTGATATAAGTGTAAAAGGAACCTTTATGAACTATATTCTCACCTATATGCTAGTACTGGCTAGTCTTTTTCAACTGAGTGGTTGCTCACGTATACTACGCTGGGGTAAGTATACTTTTTGTCAAGCACACACCATTTCTGTAGATATTTCACCAGCATATGCCTATGTTCGTACTTTACGTTTGTATGATCAGTTTAACACAGTCGCTATTGCCGATGTTATTTGGCTTTCTGATACAGTGCGTACCGTCTATGCTGATTTATATTCTTGTCAACGCTGTAAATCTCCTGAACATCGACAAGCATTTTTGCGACGCCAACTACAAGAAAATAATCACTTTATTACCTTTTATGTACTTATGCCTAAAGACAGTGTTCCAAGTTTTTCGTTTGGTACGACATTTGGTATCTGGTCAGTGACCTTAGTTATTAATGGTACATGTTTTTCTCCCCGTGAAGTTAAAGCAGTAGATTTAGCACCTGAGTATCAACGTATCTTTGGTAATCGCTACAATCGTTATAAATCTGCATATCTTATACAATTTGATGCTTGTAATTTAGAAGGTCATACGCTTATATCACCGGTATCAACAACTATACATCTTGTTTTTAAATCTATTTACTATAGTATGTGTGCTACGTGGCAGCTTACCGATACAGGTACACTCGGTGTATGTCAGCGACAATACTGTAATAAGCGTAATGTATTATAAAAAGTAAAGAGTAAAAAACGTGAAAATTGCTATTGGAAGTGACCATCGTGGATTTCTTATGAAAAAATCGTTTCTTGAACATACGTTTTCTGATCTAGCATTTGAGTGGCAGGATGTAGGAGCGTTTAGTCAAGAACGTTCTGATTACCCTGTCTTTACACGCCCACTTGTTAATTTGGTACAGGCAGATGAAGTAGCTGGTGGATTACTTTTGTGTGGCAGTGGTATAGGTATGCTTATTGCTGCTAACCGTTGTTCTGGTATCTACGCAGGAATAGCATGGCAACCAGAAGTAGCACGTCGTGCTAAAGAAGATGATAATATTAATGTTCTTGTATTACCAGCTGATTATATTACGCTAGAAGCAGCATATGCGTGTGTGTACGCATGGCTTACCGCGCGATTTAAAGAAGGGCGGTATCGTGAGCGGCTTATACTTATAGATCAGCAGACATGCTAAGATCTGATTGACATTTTCTGCTGTTTCCTATATTACTTAATATTATTTTAGCAGTATAGAGTATACTATGTGGTCTACGTTTATAGCACTTTTATATCGACATCTCTATGTTCTTAAGAGCTCAATGCGCAGGCAGCTTCTTGATAGCATTGTTATTGCTTTATTGCAAATTATTACATTTGGGTATTTCTTTCCATTAGGGGGAATGCCAAGCTCTCTTATTTTGCCGCTTTTTATAGGAGCCTTTACGAACGCTTTTGTGAGTGTAGGCTATGGTTCTTCGTTGAGTGTTGTATACGATTTAGGTACTACACGGCTTATTGACTTTCAGCGCACATTACCTATTTCTACGTGGTTAGTAGTAGTAACGTACATACTTAACCTGTTGGTTGAGCTTATCTTAGTATCGCTGGTGCCTTTTATTTTAGGGCTTATATTATTGCCAGGTATGTTTCAGCAGGCGTCATTTAGTTGGGGTATATTTATTTTTGTATATCTTTTGGGTGCGCTCTTTTTTGCAACGCTCTTTATTGCTATTGCTTACGCTCGTTCATTTACGTGGTATTTAAATAATGTCTGGGCACGCATATTAGGTCCTTTACAATTTTTAGGTTGTAGTTTTTATCCGTTAGGGCAATTACTACACTCAGTTGGGCCATGGAGTTATCTATGTTTTGTAAGTCCTCTTACCTATCTTAACGAAGGACTACGCATAAGCTCAGGAGCATCCTCTCCTCTTTCATGGTGGCTGTGTAGTTTAGTATTGCTTATCGGCTGTTGTATAAACGGTAGTGTTTTATATTATAGTTTTAGAAGAGTTCATGATTTTATATAACATACTTGCACCATTTATTTATTTTTTTTGGCGTGATCTCTACGTATATCGCGCAAATTTTCGTCGCTCACTCATTAACTACGGTATTATTTATCCGCTATTATATGCATTAGCATTTGGTCTATTTTTGCCAAGTGTTATACCATCGCTTAATAATGCTCTCGGAAGAACATTGCTCTTGGCAGGAAGCTTTTTATGGTTAGTATACCCTATTGGGTTTAATCTTAATATTGGCTTGCTCTATGACTTTGAAGCAGATAAATTTATTAACTATCAACTTACATTACTAAGTCCGCGTCTTCTTTTACTAGAAAAAATACTCAGTAGTTCACTTATAGGTTTTTTATATACACTTCCTATGCTTCCCTTAAGTAAACTACTTTTAGGTTCACTTCTTGATACCACGCAGACTTCGTGGCTTAAAATCATGAGTATACTGTATCTCAGTTCTTTACTGAGCTGTGTCATTACTATTTTTAATTGTTCATTTTTAAAAGATTCACGATTCTTTCGCAGCTTTTTAGTGCGTTTTTATGGTCCATTAATTCAGTTTGGGGGACTTTTTATGCCGTATAAAACTATGGCAGCATTTTCTCCGTTTCTTGCACTCGCACTCTATATAAATCCTTTTATCTATATAACCGAAGGGTTACGGGGAGCATTGCTTGGTGATAGTGCATTTATGCCATTTATCTGGTGTGTTATAGCGCTCTTTTTATTTAGTGGACTTTTTACACTACTCGCTTTTTATTTTTTTAAGAAAAAAACTGATCATATCTAGCGGACAACTATATGCAGCATTCTTTAGTAGATATTTACCAAGTTTCTAAAATATATAATAACCAGCATAAAGCGCTCGATGATGTTACGCTTTCAATTTATCCTGGTGAAATTTTGTCACTCTTAGGAGTAAATGGTGCGGGAAAGACAACATTATCATCGATTTTAGCTACCCTACATCCGCCAACAACAGGTGATGTACTTTTTAAAGGTATTTCTATTTATCGTGATCTTGCACGTTATCGGCGTGTGCTTGGATTTTGTCCGCAACGTCCTAATCTTGATCCCTATTTAAATGTCAAAGAAAATCTGTTATTTGCAGCTCGCTATTACGGTCTTCCAGAATCTGAAGTACAAAGACGTACTGGGGTAATTATGGATCAATTTGATTTACATAAGTATGCTTATTTTGCAATTGATAAGCTTTCTGGTGGATGGAAACAGCGGGTGCTTATTGCGCGAGCATTAATTCATAACCCTGAGTTTGTTATTTTAGATGAGCCTACCGTAGGGCTCGATCCAGATATTCGGCGTTTACTCTGGGATATAATTAAAGAATTGAAAAATCAAGGTATTACGGTATTACTCACCACCCACTATCTTGATGAGGCAGAAGTTTTGTCTGATCGTGCTTGTATATTAAATAGAGGACGGGTTATATTAATCGAGCGTATTAGTGAACTTAAAGCACAGCGTGGACTAGCAACTCTAGAAGAAGTATTTTTAGATATTTCTCGCGAGTATAATCAAAATAATTAAGTTATTTGCTCTTTTTTTCTTTTTGCGGTGGTGGTGGTACTTTGGCGCCTTTTTCGCGTGCTTCAGAAAGCCCGATTGCGATAGCCTGCTTTCTGCTTTTTACTTTTTTGCCAGTGCTGCCACTTTTTAATGCACCACGTTTAAATTTGTGCATGGACTCTTCAACTGATTCTTGTGCTTTTTTGCTATAGCGTGCCATAGTAGTTTCTCCGTTTGGACTATTATTTTTAATTTTAACATATATATCCCTTAAAGAGCAATAGATATAAGTAATTACTTAATAGTTTAAATAATTATTTAACTGTTAGGGTATTTCTATTTGAAAAATTCTTAATCTTTTATGTAGCGATCCTGATATTTACAAATTTAACATTACAATATATATTTTATAAAGCCATTATATATTGTAATTTATAACTTTTTTTATATAACAAAATATCTATAGGAAATTTACAATGCACACATGGTATAGAAACATACTGTTAGTAGGGCTTGGATTCTGTTCTTTTATAATGCCAGTATTGGCTATGCATGTATCAGAGCTGATAGGAGAACTAGCAGACAAAGTATCTGATGCTATAGAGCAAAATAATATACAGCAGCTTACATATTTATTTGATCATGAAATAGATGTTAACAGTAAAGATGATAGTGGAAGTACACCGTTACACTGGGCTGCTTATAATGGCAATGTTGAAATAATAGCATTACTTATAGATAGATATGGTGCTAGTATAGAAAGTAGGGATAATAATGGTAAAACGCCATTATATAGAGCTCTCAACAATAGAGAAGTATCAGCACTGCTCTTAGACAGATACAGTGCTAATATACATAACAAAGATCATAATGGAAATACACCATTACATGATGCTGCTGAAAGGGGTAATTTACAAGCATTAGCACTGCTCTTAGAAAGAGGCGCAGATATAGAAAATAGAAATAGTAATGGTAGTACACCACTACAGTTAGCAGGTGTATTTAACAATAGAGAGGCAATAAAACTATTGTTAGATAGTAGTGCTGATATAAGTAGTAGAGATAGTAATAACAATACAGTACTCTGGTATGTTTTACGTAAACTTTCTCCTGATTTTAATGACCAAGAAAATCGAAAATGTCAAGAAATAGTAGATTGGATCGTAAAAAATAAACCATATTATATTAACATGGGTGCAAAACCTACTACTTTAGTAGGCACGACAATAATGCATTTACTTAAAAATAACTATGTTAGTACAGCTATCCAGATAGCAAAGACATTAGGTGATGATAGAGCACACGATTTTTTGAATATACTGAGCTCTGCGTCTACACTTGAACAGCAAAGACAACAAGCTAAACGTTATATTGGGTATTATAGCCGTAAACCAGGTACATTATTACTTGCGACAGTTAGGCACTTACTTAAAAAAAATGATGATATGGGTACTACTGCTCAGCTAATAGCTAATACATTTCATGATGAAAAAGCACAGCGGTTTCTACAAGCATTTAAGAATGCGAGCACTCCTGAAATGCAGATACAAGAAGCAAGAGCATATCTTAAGTATTATATAGAGCGTAATCCAGAACGAGAAGAAGAGGCTCGTATGTTACGTGTATGGCATCGAGAACCAAGCTTGCGTGATGCTCTTTATTAACAAGCTAAAAAATATCTAGTACCACAAAGGGCTCCTAATTTTAGGAGCCCTTTGTAATAAATTATTGTTGTGCAAGAAGTGCGTTAATTTCTTGAATGCTTAATATATATCGTTGTTCAAGAGCTTGCGCAAGTTTGATAAGATTTGCTTTATGCGTAAGAAGTAATCTATTAGCTTCTATTGTGCATTCTTGTATAATAGCTGCAATCTGTTTTCGTGCTTCTTCTTTTGCTTCTTTGCTCATATAACGTTCATCACGTCCTTGATATGCAATTGCAGACGCATGCTCAAGTGCTTGCTTGATATTTTCTTCTATTTGTAAGTTACTGCCAGCAATAAGCGTAAGCGCACTATTGCCTGCAAGTGCTATAATGCAACGTTTACGTAAGTCATGTACATCAAGGCCTTTAATAAGTGTATCAGGAATATAGGTAAAAAGCTTACCAGCATTATAAGAAGTAGTATCAGCAGTAGGCAAAATGGTTGCTTTAGTAAGCTGAGCATATGGCTGTAGTGTTTGATGCGCAATAATTTGACCAGCAATGCTTACGGCAAGCGTATGTGCTTCAAGTTCTGGCAATGTGCTATTAATACGAATACGACGTAACTCGCGATCAATTATCTCTTCAATAATATCATGAGTAAGAACTGTTGAACGCATATGTGCTGTTGCAAAAGCATTTTTCAGAAGATTGCCAATATCGTAATAGGTAGTTTTTGTAGTCTCAAGTGCAAGAGTATCAAGGTCGATAATAGCAGTTGATACGGTACGTTTTTCTAGCTCTTTTTTGATATATTCTTTGCGTTCATGGGTACGTGGGTAGGTAAACGTAACGGTAGTAAAGCGATTAAGCATAACTGGGTCTAGTGCTTCAGGTTTTGTTGTCGTAGCAATAACCATGAGCTTTTTTTGCTTTTTAGGTGAGTGCTGAGCGAGCTTAGAATATCACTGAGCAACTTACGGTCTTGTGTGTCAAGCCAATCTAAATCAGTGATAATAACAATACATGGTGCCTTTTCATCTGCTTCTTTTAAGATATCACCAATATTTTTCTTGAGCAGTTCAGATGCGGCTAACTCGATATAGCCACATATCTCTTTTTTATTGCCTGCTTTAAGAAGATTTGTAGCTTCTCCCGCAACAGCATATGCCATGTATCGTTTGCCGGTATGCTTGTCACCAACAAACAGATATGCTTGCGGAATAAGTTGCCCTTTACGTTCAAAGCTTTCAGGATCAATAATATTTGCAGCAGCAAGTGTAAGGCGTGCTTTAATATCATCTTTACCAATAACATCTTTAAACGTAAACTTTGATTTTTTAACGGGGCCGTCAAATACAGGTTCACCTTTTAAGCGGGTAATAAGGTTTTTCGCTTTCTTAGAAGTCCAAGCATGGGCTTTTATAATATCTTCTTGTATAGACTTCCATACAAGAGCTCCAACAGCGCCAGTGCTTACGGTAAGTAATGTAGTGTCATTTTTGATGGTAAGCATACTTTTTAAAAGATAGGTAGGAGAGCCTAGAACCCCATGTACTGGTTTACTAGTACCGGGATATATTCCAGTTTTAGGTGATATATATTCTATGTCACGTTCTGGCAATCCACCAAGAATTTTTTTATAGCGGCTTAAAAATCTTGATCCCATGCTATCGACTTCTTCTTGGGTGCGCGTAAAGAGCCACCAGCTAAAAAGTACACCATAGGGGAAAATAGTACGTTTAGCTATCGGTACAAGATATAATTTTTGTGCAAGTTCTTCTCCTTGACGAGTAAGCCTATTAATAAGACTTTTGCCTAATAGATCTGCTAGTGTATCAAGACGAGCAAGATCGTCAGCGGTTTCGTTAAGCGCATACTGCAATGTAGATAAATCATGATTCAGCTCATAAATTCCTGAAGTTTCAAAGTCAGGTAATTCAACAAATTCTTGTTCAAGTGCATATACAACATGGGCAACTGCAAGCTTAGTCGTATATACAAGCGTATTTAGTTTATATATATCAGTGCTATAAAAAGAAGATGGCGTATTGATTATTTCTTTCAGTGTAGTACGCATTCGTGCTATTTGCTGCAATACTTGTTCTTTATTTTTAATAGCTTTTAGTTTATCGTTACTTACTTCTTGTGCAATAAGCTCTAGTCTAAAATTAAGATGATGCAGATAATTAAAAGCACGTTGAGCCAGCGCGCTTTCTGTAAGATTTTCAGCACTATCGCCAGGTGTTAGTATATTCTCGTTATCGCTTTTTATAAGCGTTTCCGCATATACGTGAGATATTCCCTGCAAGGACAATAAGCTTGCAAGAGCAAGTATTGGGGTACTATTAATTTTTTTCTTCATAAGAAAATAGCCTTTCTATAAAACAACCGATATATCATATGGTAATTATGATAATACTGAGGCAGTATTTTTCGTCAATGGCAGTACCTACTATAAAGGAACTTAACTATGAACTATATTAGTAAAGAACATCACGCTATTCTTGTTGACAGTATTTTAAAAGCTGAAGAATGTATCGCGGTATATAATAGTCTGCGCTCTAGTTATACGGTATATCAAGCACACTATAGCTCTCTTTGTGCGCAGTGCAGTACATTAGTACAACAGTGTTTAGAGCAATACATGCAGCATACTCCCCATAGTCCAATACCACAAGAAAATGAAATTCATGCTACATGCATTCGTGCTTGTGAAGAGCTAATTCGTGCTTGTTTACAGTATAGACGAGTACATCAGAAGAACACTAAAGACGTTCTTAAAGCAGCGCAAATATTTGTTGAAGCATGTTATACGTTTATTACTGCTGCTGAACAAGTTCTTGAGCAATTTACGCTTCTTAAGAGATAAATTTTAATAATAGTCTATCTTTTAATAAAAATAAATTGTTGCCGTTGTTCTTTTTATATAGTTTTTTATACTTATCGTAATAAGATAGTATTTTGGATAAGGAGGGTCATTATGGGTACCAAATATGTACAAATTATAATTATATGTATATGTATTAGTGTCCAAAGCGTAAATGCTATTATTCGTGAAGCATATGACGCTTTTATGTTGCGTAAAGAACAACAGAGTATAAAAACATCTACTACAGAAGGGATAATTCAACAAGTATCTGCACTTCAGGCAGAAGCTTTGAAGAAATATCAGTCAGAGCTCGCGTGTATGCTAAGTGCAGTATCTCCTGAAGAACAGTTTACTAATATAGATCAGTTTATTACCAAAGGTATTAAACAAGGGACTATTTCTTTAAGCTATGTTAGTGATTTGGCATGGTATATAGAAAAGCTGGCTCGTTTTAGAGAATATCTTGAAGAACGAAAAAGGATTTTAGAGATAAAATATCAAAATACTCCAGTAAATATGATCCAGCAAAATGATATACAAACTTTTCAGTACATTAATATACTGCTTCAAGAGACATCATTAAGCGATGCTTTGTTTGGGAACTTGCTATATTATGTAGTAAAGGTGAAAAGTTATAAAAGATATATGAGACAATTTGGGTATCTTTCTGGTCAAAGTCAATCAGCTTATCTTACTCGAAAAGCTATGGCAGAACATAAACTACATAACAAAGGTAGTGATTTATTGAATTCTATGTTACGGCTTTTGGGAGATAAATATCATACTTCTATTGATGAAAGTAGTTATACTAATGAGATTGAATTGTTTAATAATACAATAAATTCATTAAGAAAAGCACAAAAAGGAAGACTGGCTGAAGTAACTGGTCTTGGTAGTATACTCTCAAAAGAAGAATTAACTCAAGATAAACGATACTCTGGTATTACTAGAGATGACCTTCCTTTTAGCTCATATAGACCTTATATTCCTTTAACTGAAGCTCGTGAGTTTATTAAAGAGCAGCAGCTTATAGATGAAACAAATCAATTCTTTAAACAAAATCCATCTATTTTGCAGCCAAATTTTTTTAATTATAGTCCACGAGAATTATATTCAGCTCATATACTATATTTTAAATTAGCAAGTAAACTAGTTATCAGAACCTTAAATATTTTGGATCAAGAAGGAGTTGATACTACTAATATAAAGGGTAATTTAGAGCTATTAAACCAAGAAATACAAAATTTAAAAATTAAACTTAAAGCTGAACAAAACGAAACTAAAAATGGAGATTTTTCGGTAGATCACAGTATAAATAGTCATTCTGATGCTCAGAAGTATTACGAAAAACTTAAGATATTATGCCGAAAATATAGCATACCTTTGCGCTTGGAAAATCTTCAAAAGATGAACAAGGCTGTTAATAAGTGGTATCGTAATAGTATGCTTACAGCACATCCGGATAAAGGTGGAAATGAAGAAGAGTGTAAGCTGGTAAATGAAGACCATGAATCTATAGTGGAAAGCTTAGAATATTTTAAAAAATACCCTGAGGCATGTCTAAATGAACAACAATTTAGGCAGCACCACATTGGTCAAGCAATTAAGTTGCTTGATAAGACCAGTGAGTTTCTTGCAAAACGTAAGTATCTAAGTACCTTGATGAGATCTTGGAATCAACGTACAACATCAACTTTACCAGATCAAAATCAACAAAGGTCTGTTCTTGGTTTGCTATGCTAGATAAAGAACATACACTGATAAGCTAAAATTAAAGGCCAGGTATAGTTTCCAATGATATATTTTGGAATTGTACCTAGCTTCAATTTGAGTAAGCCACTATTTATATATATTGTTTATATAGCTCAGCTATTTGCTCATGGGTGAGTAATAATTGCTCTTTAAGCTGGTTAGTAAGAGCTCGTAAAAGTGGCAGACGTGCTTGTAGCAGTTCTTTAATATCATGTTCACAGCGAACCAGTAATGCACGTGTATCTTGAGTATATTTAATACGTTCTTCTTTAGAAAGTTTATCTTCACTATAGCCATTAAGTGCTACTTTTTTAGCTAGATCGTATGCTTTATTTTTGTCTTCAAGACGGTAATTATAGAGTGTAGTACCGAGCATGAGCTGAAGAGCAACATGTCCTGCAAGGCGTATTTTAATTTGTTTTATAAGCTCTTCTTCTGTTTCGATTAACGTAAGCTCATCGGAGCGATACGTAAAGAGTGCTCCATATTTAATAGGGTCTTTTTGTTTTTTAATATACGCTTGATCGCCTTTGTTCCATACGTTTTGTTCATGAGGTTTTCGCTCAATAGGATGAATGGTTATTGCGTCTACCGTATGAGTAGATTGAAGCTCATAATGTGCTAATGCTTTTGCTGCTTGATAGATTGCTATTGCTTCTTGTTCGTTAGTATTAAGGGGCATTTCTTCAAGATTAATACGACGTATTTTACGGTTGATCATTTCTTGAAGATGTTTTGCTCCAAGGCTTTCTTCGCGTGTTTTAGCAGCAAATTTTGCACTATTAATAACAAGACAAAGATCACCGTAAGAGCAGCCTGCTGTTTGATGCGCCAAATGATCAATATTAAGAGAACCCGGGTCAAGCGCAAGGCGCCGTATATAGTTTTCAAAATATTTTTTACGCTGGGTAAAGGTAGGTAACGTAAATGGAATAACTTCAAAACGTCCCGGTTGTAAAAGAGCAAAATCTATATGTTCAGGTTTATTGGTAGCTGCTATAAAAATAACCTGATTTTTAGTGCTATTAGTGTTGTTAATACCACTCATACCAGTAAGAAGTTCATTAAGTAACGTACTACGGCGGTCTCGCTGTGCACCCAACGTGTCAATTTCGTCAATAAATACAACACAGGGTGCTTCTTTGTGTGCTCGTTCTAGAACATTTTGAATACCGTTAACCTCCATAAGTTCTGTCCATTGCACTTCGATAAAGGCAGCCTTTTGGCTTTTGCCTAATTTAGTAAGTTCTTCGTTAATGCGTTGTGCAATATATTTGGCGATAAGTGTTTTACCAGTACGAGAAGGACCCGCAAAAAGAAACCCTTTTCCAAGCCAAGCGCCTTGACGTTCGTAGACATGAGGATAGCAAATTGCTTTTACAATATTTTCAACTAAAGGAAGAATGCGTTCGAGTCCAGTGAGCATTTCCTGATCAATTTCGCCTTCTATAATTTCTTTATTGCTTGGATCTTTAATTTTTATAGTAGAGCCTAAAAGAGCATGATGCACTTTTAAAAGCTGATGTTTAACCTGATCACGTGCCGTAAGAGCACCTGCTACAACTGACGTGCCAATTATATTCCAGATATTTAAGCGTAGACCCAGTTCGGTAGGAAGTATGCCTAAGATATTGGGAACACTTGGCTCATTCGGATTGGGAACTATTAAATTTGTACGTACAGAATTTAAACTGGTGTTATGTAATCCAGTTTTATTAAGAATATCAGAGGGCAGCATCATAAGTAATGTAACTGCTCCTGCCCCTATCAGGGCAACCTTAAAAGCAGTAGAAAACGTTTGCTTATGATTTTTTACAAAATTAGTGAGTGCGCCATAGCCTTGCTGAAGAGGGTTTAACCCTGCATTACGTGCATGCGCTAGTAACGCATCTATTTTTTTGTCATTCTCAAGTGCCAATAGAGCAAGATCATCAAGAGAAAGCATAGATACAGAAGAGCGAAGAGCGGGTAATGTATCAAGCGTAAAATCGTGCAAATTTTTTAATTTATAGGTAATAGACATATCTATATGATCCGTAAGTCTTTGATTTATTTGTAATAATATACCAATTTTATAGGTATCAATAGGAATATAAGAGGTATGTAATACGCTATTGGTTATTTCTTTAAGATAACTGATAGCACTACGTGTTGCCTGAGGGTCTTCTACTTTAAACCCACCCATATTAATAAGGTCATTGAGAACGTCAAGGGTTGATTGAATACGCTCTGTTTGTTTTAATGTAGTATCAAGCAAAGTATTAAGTTCTAAAAGAGTGTCGGTAGTATTAGTTACTTCTTCAGTTGCTGTACAAGAACTGGAGAGCGAAAGTCCAAAACTTGCTAATATGCCGAGCCATAGGTATGTCGTACGTTGCATGAGCCTTGTACCTTTCTCTATTTTAAGTGTATATTCTAATACTCTAGTGTAAAAATTGTTTTTGCTTTGTCAAAAGCATATTTTACAAAAGGTAGTTTAGAAATAAGGAACGCTTATTATGAAGGCAATACAAAAAAAAATTATTATTCTACTTGCAAGTTTTATTAGTAGTGCGGTAGGCGCATATATAGGCGTATACTATTGGCATAGATGGGATCTAAGTAGCGTACAGCAGCAAGAGTTGGTCTTTGATATAGATCGGCTTGCTCAGTTTAAAAACATTGTTCCAGTTGCGGTTATTGGCTCAGGTCCTGCTGGTTTAAGCGCAGCTTTATATGCAGCACGTGCTAAATTGCATACGGTTATTTTTGCTGGTCCTGTTCCAGGAGGACAATTAACAGGAACATCCCATGTAGAAAATTGGCCAGGTATTCCGAAAGAGCTTGGTGCACATATGATGGAAGGTCTTAAAAAGCAGGCGCAACAATTTGGTGCGTATTATCTTAACGACACTATTACTCAGGTTGATTTCTCTCAGTGGCCGTTTACGTTAACAACTGAAGGAGGCACTATAGTACATGCATTAAGTGTTATTATTGCTACTGGTGCAACACCACGTAAACTTACTATTCCTGGTGAGCAAGAGTATTGGGGTAAGGGAGTATCAACCTGTGCTATTTGTGATGCGCCTTATTATAAAGATAAAAATGTTATTGTTATTGGTGGTGGTGATTCAGCTCTGGAAGAAGCTTTTCAGCTAGCGGCATATGCTCAATCAGTAACACTTGTAGTGCGTTCGAATAGATTACGTGCATCACAAATTATGCAAGAACGGTTATTACATTATCCGCACATACGTGTGGTATATACTACTGAAGTTATAGAAATTATAGGTAATAAGCAACGAGTAACAGGGGTAACACTTTTTAATAATATAACGCATGAACAGAGTGCATTATCTCTAGATGGTGTATTTTTAGCAATTGGTCATGTACCTAATACACAGCTATTTATACCCTATTTAGCTTCTACACCAAACTATTATATTAAGGTTGCACATCCTACCCAACAAACATCAGTAGAAGGAATATTTGCTGCAGGCGATGTAGTTGATGCTCTCTATCGACAAGCAGGGGTTGCTGCAGGTGATGGTATCAAAGCAGGATTAGATGCTGCTGCATTTCTTATAAAAATAGGATTTAATCCTGAGATTAGCCGCTTACTTGCACCACATTATTTTTCGAGTACAACACATAAACCGCAACAAGAACCATATGCAATTACCACGCTTGCAGAGTTTGAGCGCGAAGTGCTTAATGCATCTACGCCAGTTATTGTTGATTTTTATGCTCCATACTGTCCATCCTGTATGGCTATGATGCCAGCATTGCGTACCGTTACTGCTCAATTTGCTCAAGTACTTAAAGTGGTAAAGGTTGATATTAGTACAGCTCCCGAAATAGCAACTGCATATGATGTCAGTTCACTACCTGTACTTATGGTGTTTAAACATGGTGTTCGCACTGCAGTATATGCGCGTGCGTTTACTCAACAGCAACTTGAACAACTTGCTCAAGAGCTTATTTAATATACGTACGTAAAAAACGAGCACCTACAGGAATAAGCTACTTTTTTTTATGATATAGTTGCAAAATGCAATTTAAAATTATTAAAATTATAAGCGAAGTAAGAATTGCATTTTAAATTAAAAAGGGGAGAGTAGCCCATGAGGGTGAGATATGGCATAGGGGTACTAGTAAGCATAATCATGCTTTTAATGCTGCAATTTTCTTATGGCACTGGCAAGAGTGAACGTGATCGTAAAAAAAAGTATCTCGGTGAAGTACAAGAAGAAATCATAACGTTTTATGCGCTTAAAAAAGCAGGATCATCAGAAAAAATAATGCGTGAGGGCATTCTCATAAGTAATAAGAATGCTTCTGCAACCGTACTTATGTGCCATGGCTTTATGTGTGATAAGCGTGATATAGGATTTATGCGTGAAATATTTAAAGGACATACTATTATGACCTTTGATTTTAGAGCACATGGAGAACATGTTGCAAATCAGTATTGTACCTTTGGTCATGAAGAAGCGTATGACGTTATAGGAGCAGTTAAGTTTATTAAATCTCATCCTGATCTTAAAAACAAACCGCTTATTGTATATGGTTTTTCTATGGGAGCAGTTGCAGCAATTCAAGCATATGCAGAGTATGCACGTGAGGGAAAGGGTCCGCTCTATGACTGTGCTATTTTTGATTGCCCATTTGAATCAACTGAAGGCTTATTGCAGCGTGCCCTTGAAGAAATTAAATTTAGTCTATTTGGTTATGAATTTAGCTTGCCAGGCCGTTCTTTTCTTCAAAAATATGCTTATCATCCCTATGTTCAATCTATATTAAAATTTGGTTTAAAAACATTTACACAAATAGACGTTACGCAAGTAGTAACCAATTTATGCCCATTTTCTCCACAAGAATCAATAAAAACGCTTACCGTGCCTACATTTTTTATAGCATGTAAAAATGATAAAAAAGCACCAGTAAGCGCGGTACGCGCTGTCTATGATGGTGCAGGTGGATATAAACGATTATGGATTACTAATGGTCGTCGTCATTTTGATTCGTATTTTTATGATCCTATAAAATATACCTATAAAGTACGTAGTTTTAGCAAAAAATTTCTACAAGGGACGCTAACGCAGAGGGTACAAAGCAAGATAATTGAAGATGCTGCTTTGGGTTACTATAAAGGAGTAGAGCAACAGTGAAAAAAATATATAATATATGGCTTACTCTACTATTACTGCACCTATGCAGTGCTATATATATTCTTCCTGCGTGTAAAATGACCCGGTCACGACCATGTGCGCGATCTCGCTATACATGTATTAAACGTAGCCAATCGCGTGACTATGACTATGATTACGATCGTATTAATGCTTATTTAGATTGGGGGTTTGGCTGGGGCTGGGACAGGCCGTGGGGTTGGAGTGCAAGTTGGCCATACTGGTATAACGCTTATGATCCATGGTATTATCCAGGCGGGGGCTTTACTATTGGATTTACTATTGACTCTGACTGTTAAATAGAGCTTAATTGAATCTCAACCGGTACTTATTCCGGTGATTCTTATATCATTGAGCAGGCCAGTGCCGAGCTCTCCCCAAGCTTTAAGGACAGATATTCCCGCTGCCCTGATATTTTTACTTGCATTAAAGTCTCTATTAATCTCTAAGCCACATGCTCTACAGTGATATGTGCGCATAGCTAATGGCATATCTTGCAGTGTGTTACATCGTGAACATGCTTTACTTGACGGTAAAAATCTATCTACCATGACAAAGTGCTTGCCATACCAGTAACACTTATACTCAAGAAAGCGTATAAACATGCTCCAGCTAACATCAGCTATTGAGCGCGCTAGACGCCTATTGCTCAGCATACCCTTAACGTTCAGATTCTCTACTGCTATCATGTCGTGGCTTTTGACTAATGCAGTCGATACCTTATGCAAGAAATCTTTTCTCTTATTCTTTACTTTACTATGTAATCGAGTAATTCTTTCTACTACCTTCTTTCTGTTATTACTTCCCTTTTGTGTACGAGCATATGCTCTTTGTAAGTAGCGTAAGTGCTTTAATTCATGGCTCAGAAAACGAGGATTAGCAATAGTCTGTCCATTAGAGATATGAGCAAATGAACGTAGTCCTACATCTATGCCTATAGCATTATCTTCACACAAGGGAACTAACGCTATCTCTTTTGCTATGGTACATACTATAGGTATACACCAATGCTTGCTCTCTCTTTTTATAATAGCTTGTTTAATCTGTCCCTCAAGAGGTCGTGTGTCTATATACTTAATCCAACCAATCTTAGGGAGAAATACTTTACTCTCATGGCAGTGAATGCCTTGAGGATAGCGGAAAAAATCTCGTATGCCCTTTTTCTTAAAGTGAGGCAATCCTCTCTTTACTTTTGCTTTCTTTCTTTTTCACTCCCCTTAAAAACTGCTGTATGCCAGTATCTAAATCTTGCAAAGATTGCTATAGTACTTGAGAGTGAGTGTAAGAGAGCCATGCTGTTGCTTCCTCTTTCTTTAGTCTTGGTAATATATGAGTAAGCTCACTATAACGTGGTAATCTGCTCTTTTCTTCTAGAGCTCTCTTAATTACGGCTAAGCCATAATTATATACAAAGCGAGCATTACCTGCATATTGCTCAAATACTTGGGATAGTGTAGATGTATTCTTTAGTCTATAGCTAAAAGTCTTTTGTATTATTTTCATATTTCGAGTATACACTACAGAGAGTATAAGTACTATCTTTATGTACCTTACATCCTCGGCATTAATGCCGACGTTTTACTGCATATAATAAAAAGCTGTGATGCTCTATAAGTGGCATCACAGCTTGAGTTATTATTTTATTTAATAAGCTGGTACTTATATACGGAAACATTTTGCGCCCATGTCATAGGCAATTGATATTCTTTTACTAATTTAAAATTTTTATGGGGTGACAGTCTTCTCAATGTTAGAACACGCAATCCAGGCTTTCCTTCGGAAAGTTTGTTCGTAATCTTTTGCATAAGCTCATCTGAAAAACAGGTTGAGGCAAGATAGACTACAGTTGCGTCATCAAGTGATACTGCACACATATCTTGATTTAGAAATTCAAGAGGGCGTCGTTTTTGTACTTTCCCTGCTTTTTTTAGTTCTTCTTTAACTTGCTGGGCATATTTGTAACGTGTAGGAGAGAGCTCAACACCAGCGCATTTTTTTGCTGGGCTTGTGAGATATACTTGTATTACCATTTTGCCTACACCACATCCTAAATCATAAAATACATCTTTTTTGTTAAGTTTAAGCTCTTTAAGTAATGTATCGACAGAGTCGTAGGTAATTTCTCCATATACAGGTGAACTACCTTGCTCAGTGATGCGTTGTGATTCTTCTGTATCAATACCAAAGCCACTAATATTAGTGTATAGCTTATCAAGAAGAGTTTTAGAGGTCTCACTTGCGTGCTTTGTTCCTGCATAGATAGAGCCTAACGTAATAAACATAACAGGAAATACTATTTTTTTCATGTTTTTCTCCTTTTTAATATTATTTATTAAAAATTTTACGTAATTCAATTTTAGCTTGTTCTAAACGGGCACGTGCTTCAGGGGAAAGTTTTTTGCCAGCACGATTTATATAAAAATTAAGCATGGACATAGCCGATTGAAACTTAGTACCCTTGGTACGGCTGCTAGCAAGAGCGGCCTCTTTAAGTCCTTGAGCAATTTCTCGTGCAGAGCGGGTAAAAAGACCGGGAGGAAGATCAAGAGCAAATGATGTTTCTTGTACCTTTTGTACCCAACTTTTATATTTTTTTTGTATCACCGTTATTCTCCGGATCCAAAAAAACTATGAGCGACATAATAATGCTGCTCGCAAACTATCTAATGGATTCCATAGAAAGAGGGTACCTGGACCGCCAACAATAGATACTAAAGAAAATAATAAAAGATTAAGTGCGTATTCAAAACCATTATCTTGAATAAAATATCCCTGTTTGCCATGTACAAGAATAATAGCAGCTACCATGACGCCCATTACCAAGAGTGCTCCAAGTTCGGGAATAATACCGAGTATTAATAATACTGCTCCTAGAAATTCACTAAAAGCGCCGGTATAAGCAAGCCAAGGAGATACATTGAGTGAGCTGAGCCATTGAGCAAAACCGGTAAGACCTGGACCACCAAACCAACCAAATACTTTCTGTCCGCCATGAGCTAAAAACGTAATGCCTAAAATCTGACGTACTATAAAAAGCGCCCATGCTTGGTATTGACAGGAACATGTAGTATAGAGCATATATTTCCCTTATAATTAATTATATAGTTAGGCATAGCATAAACAATAGTATATATACAATACAATTGTCTTTTGATTAATTTACTTTATACTTTAAAAAACACTTTAAATGGAGAAAAATAATGCTTCTTTGTATAAATGCGCACGCAATGCGTATACGTTTCTTTATCGCTCTTTTTTTAGTATGTGCGGTACAAAATTCTTATACAGCAACATGGGTACGGTTTAATACGCTCATTGAAAGCGCATTTGGCACCGAAAATCTGACTCCAGAAAATGAAGCATATATACGTTCTATTGAAAAAAAAATGAAAATGGAATCTAGAGGTGTAGTACTTAAAAAAATGAACGTAAGAGCACTGAATAAATGGGGATGGCATAACGCAGTAGCTATTTTTGGCCATATTTTTATTAGCGAATCGTATTTCAATCAATTATCACAGGACGCAAAAACATATCTTATAGGTCATGAACTTATACATATAGACGAAAAACATTCCTTAATAATGACTATAATTAATGGTATGGGTCTTATAGGGGCAGGTGTTTACTATACGTATGCTAAAAATGCACAGCAGCCATGGTGGAAAAAGGCAACTATTGGTGTAAGTTCGTGGTTACTTTATAGATTAGGTATAGCTCATATACAGCGAGAATGTGAGCGACGTGCAGATATTAAGTCTGTAGCATTATTAAACAGTGCTGGAGGAGGGATTGAGCTATTGCGTCAACGATCTTTGTTGGTGCCAACAGTAGCATCACGCTGGAGTGTTGTGCGTCAGGCTTTTAGTACACATCCCTCAAATGAAGAACGTATTGCATATCTTGAAAAAATACAAAAAGCACAAGAAAAATCTACAACTCAATCTACAACTCTGTGAAAGGGACAGGTATGACTATTATTATTAGGGGAATGTTATGTGCGCTTTTTGCTATGCTCAGTTGTCGTGCTGATTTGAATCTTCTAATTGGTAATCAAGTATCTAGTGATCTTGAACAGTATGTAAAGAATATGGCACAAGATCTTGGGATTACGCAACAGATTAAAGTTGTTCAGCCTTCAGTTTATTATAAAGAAATAGCACCGGTAGTGTGCTATGGATATGCGCTTATGCCTTATAACATTATTTTTATTGATGAAGATTGGTTTAGTGTACTATCAGAATCAGAAAAACGATATACACTAGGTCGTTGTTTGCTACCTCTCAAAGATGGGAAGTTGTTGTCGAATACCTATGACAGAAGGTGGTATAGTATGCGTGGTGCTTTAGGTATTTGTGAGGCAGGTATGGCTTATGTAACTTATAATTATGTATATAAACTTGGATATTCATTATCACGCAATATGCGTATTGGTATAACGCTGGTACAAAGTCTTTTATTTGAACTGTGTGTTGAAAAGCCTCTTATTACGCTGTATAAAAAGAGAAAAAGAAATGAACTGACACTCCGTATTATACGTGAACTTGATTGTTTAGATGGCGCCCTCGATCTGTGTAAACGTTGGAAAAAAGAGATCGCTCCGCAAGCAGATACTTTTTATTGGAAAGAGTTTTATACTGAAGTTTGTCGGCTTATTCCATGGCTCGAAAAAGTTAAACAGCAGCATGCTTTAACTAGTTCAACTATATAACTATTGTAATATATTTTATACTTTCGGTACACTCTATTCAGCTGGTAATCAATGATTAGAGGGGTACCTATGTATGAAAACGGAGCGCAACCTAAGAGTAAAGAAGATCTTATTATTATTGGATCAGGTCCAGCAGGATTAACTGCTGCTCTTTATGGAGCACGAGCTGGACTTAACCCTCTTGTTATTGAGGGACCTATGCCAGGGGGCCAGCTTATTGAAAGCCCCCATGTTGAAAATTGGCCTGGTGAGCATCTAATTTCAGGATTTGAGTTATTACAAAAAATACGTAAGCATGCACAATTGTTTGGTGCCCGTTTTTTGGAGCACGAAGTACACCATGTGCAATGTGTTAAGAGCCCTTTTTACTTAAAAACGCAAGGTAGTCTTGAGCTATGGACAAAGGCGCTTATTATAGCAACAGGAGCAACTCCTAAAAAGCTTGGCGTACCGGGAGAGCAAGAGTATTGGGGTAAAGGAGTAACTACTTGTGGTGTTTGTGATGGACCATTTTTTAAAGATAAGCCAGTTATTATTATAGGTGGCGGAAACCGTGCCCTTGAACAAGCAGCATTTATGTTAAATTATACGCATACTATTACTATAGTACAATTATTAAGTGCGATAACCGCATCACCAACTATTGCAGCACCATTATTGGCAAATCCCCATATTACTGTTTTATATACTAGTACTGTAGTAGAAATCCAAGGTGATGGTAAGCATGTAACACACGTGCGTATTCAAAATCAAAAAACAGGAATGGAAGATGTGCGTCCGGCCTATGGCGTTATAATGGCTATTGGTTCAAAACCAAATACTGAGCTTTTTGCTGGCCAGCTTGCTCGTGACAGCGCTAGCTATATTATAGTTCAAGATGATACAAGTGTAACTTCGGTTAAAGGTGTATTTGCAGCAGGTGATGCTGCAGATCATCGCTACCGTCAAGCTATTACATCTGCTGGCGCTGGATGTAAGGCAGCGCTTGATGCTGAACAATACTTAAAACAATATCAGTAATTACATACGATCAACGGTAGAGATACCGAGAAGAAAAAGGCCTTGTTGCATAACGGCACTAAATATATTACACAGTATTAATCGTTCACTTTGATGTGACGATCCTTCAACGCGGCAATCACGAAAAAATGCATTAAATTTTTCAGCAAGAGCATATAAGTAATCAGTAAGTCGATGCGGTAAAAGTTCATCAGCAACCAGTTCTAGGATTTCGCCAAATTGCGCTATATGAAGTGCAAGAATAATTTCTGAAGGATGAGTAAGCGTAAGTGTACTTTTTAAAAATACTGTAGGTGGTATACCAAGACGGCGTTGAATTGCTTGTGCGCGTACATACGCATACAACAAGAATACTGCCGTGTTACCCTCAAACTTAAGCATGCGCTCATAACTAAAAATGTAATCTTTTACCCGGTGTGATGCTAAATCTGCATACTTTACTGCCCCAATACCAAGTACACGTGCAAGATGCTCTTTTTCTTCTCTGCTTAAGTCAAGATTACGTTCTTGAATAATATGGTCAGCGTGATTAATAGCAGCGGTAAGCAGATCGATAAGCCGTTCTGTTTCCCCTGAACGTGTGCGAAACTTTTTGCCATCAGGACCAAGTACTAGGCCAAAAGGAACATGATCAAGGCGTACTTCATGATGCTGCATATACCCTGCGTTTTTACCCACTGCAAAAACCAGTGCAAAGTGTACGCTTTGTCCTGCATCAGTAACATAAATAATACGATCTGCTTTTTCATCTTGAATACGATGACGCAAAGCTGCTAAATCAGTAGTATCATAGGTATAGCCTCCATCACATTTTTGTACCATAAGCGGCAGAGAAAAACCTTCAACAAATACACATTTAGCACCATCTGAAACTTGAATAAGCCCTTTTTGTTCAAGATCAGCTACAACGTTAGCTAAAAACGGATTATAAAATGATTCACCACGATATATAAGTTTAACGTCAAGAAGATCATAAATTTCTTGATAGGCTTCTTGAGAAATAGCGCATATACGTTCCCATATAGTAAGGGCATAAGGATCACCACGTTGTAAGGCTACAACTTCTTGCTGAGCAGCATGCTTAAAATGAGGGTCCTGATCAAACTGTTGCTTGGCAACTTTGTACCATGCCATCAGCTCAGAAAGAGTTATAGAACGATTATGAGATAGTATTTCTGGAATATATTTTTTTATATACGCAATTAACATACCAAATGACGTGCCCCAATCGCCTAAATGATTAAGGCGTATAACATTATGACCGAGAAATTCAAACACTCGTGCTAGACAATCACCAATAATAGTAGAACGTAAATGGCCAACGTGCATTTCTTTTGCAATATTTGGTGAAGAAAAATCAATAATAATACGCTGTGGTATAGCAGGAATATCAATACCAAGATGGGGATCATGAGTAAGAGCAGATACACGTTCTGCAATATACGCAGACTTAAGGGTAATATTAATAAATCCAGGCCCTGCAATCTCTAAGCGTTCAATAAGTTGCGTTTGTTCGGTAGGAAGTGTATTTATATACTGTACTAATGCTTCTGCCACCGCACGAGGTGTGGAGTGCATGCTCTTTGCAAGTCGCATGGCACTATTAAACTGATAGTGTCCAAAAAGTGGTTGTGTACTATGTGTAATTACCGATCCTCCATCTAATAAATGCTCTGCAGCTTCAGGGAATACGCTTTGCGTAGCGTGAAAAAAAAGATTGAAGAGAATTTCATTTATGTTTTTCATACACTTTTGTAGAGGTGCTTGTTACACTAGATACACATTTTTAAAATTAACAAAAAGCTCAGAAAAAGACAATACATACTATAAATGCGGGAGTGTACTTATGAAGTATAGATTGTTGTTTATTGCGCTGTTGCCTTTCTTTTTACTATATAATTTTTTACAAGGAGGAAATTTCAAAGAGCCTTTGGGTGTTAATAATCCAAAGCTACGTCAACAAAATGTTAATGAAAAGTTGTTATGGGCAGCCTATATTAATAGTAAAGCTAAAGTGCAGGAAGCGCTATCAGAAGGAGCTATTGTTGATTATACATCACCATTAGACTCATCAGTTCGCTATATTACTGCGATCGATTATGCTGTATCTCAGCCATATGGTTCATTGGATATCGTACGTAGTCTATTAAAGAAAAAGGCTAACGTTAATACACGTTTTTGGCCCTTGTCGTTAGCAGTAGAGCATAAAAAGAAAGCACTAGTATTTGTATTGCTACAAGCAGGCGCTTCACTTAAGACACTCGATCGCGAAGGAAATAATATTGTATATTATGGAGTAAGAAGCAATAGTCCTATTATTGTAGAATGGCTTCTACGAGGCGGAGCAAACGTTAATCATATTAATCATAAAGGTGAGACTCCACTTGATTATGCTTTTAAAAATTATAAAAATAAAGTACTTATAACGCTGTTTAATTATGCCGCTATCTCACTATCACCTGAAACACACTTGGAAGCTTACTCTTTAGCAACAAGAATTTTACATCAAAAATCTCCTTGCTCTGCTGTTAATCCGTGCTTTTCCTCGCTTATGCTTCTTGCTGAAAAAGAAATGCTTGAAAATATCTGTTTATGTTGTTGCCGTGACAATAGATATGCAGAGCTTGATACTATAGTACGTAGTATATGCGAGAGTGCCTCTATAAAGCTTTACAAGTTAGTTCTTTTGCAATATAAAATGGCATTAGAGCTTATAGATTATATTACGCTAGAAGATATGAAAGATGATTGTCATGTGCCAATAAATGTTAGTCAGGAGGGACAGAAATTTGATGATAGTTTAGGATGGATTACTGCACTGAAAAAAACAGAGTCAGAACTGAAGCATATTATTACCACTGAAGAAAATATAGATATGTATACTATGCCTGACAGCTTCTATAACACCGGTCGTTGTATATTCAGTGAACCTACGGAAAAAGGAAATCAGCTTTTAATAATAAAAGGGTATCTCGATCAATTAGATATTTTTCTAGGTAATATTGGTATGGTTGCTGTTAGTAATGAAGAAGAGCTTTATAAATATATTGGCGATATTATTATTAAAAACTTTAAAATACTTTACGAACATGGTTCTGGACTAAAATATAGAAAACATATATGCAACAAGCAGAATTGTACCTCTGCTTGTTGCACTGAGTAAGATAGTATTACTCTTCAGATGTTTCATCGTTAGCCAGAGAAGCGTCTGCTTCAGCTATACGCTGATGCAGACGTGCAAGTTCTTCTTCAAGCTGAGCAATACGCTCGGTTAAATTATCTCTATATGCTTCTTCAAGTTCAGCTTCTATTTCGCGGCGCCGATACACAAGATATTCATATACCTGTGGATATGCATAGTATGTTGGATAGGTATCAAGCCAGTCATAGAATGCAGGGAAAGTCCAATAAGTATACGGTACTCCTACACCATAAAAGAAGTTGGTAAAGAAGTATGGATTAAAGTAACGTATATGTCTAAAATTATTACGCCACCAGTAAGGATGTACCCGGCGTCCAAATCTATCGAACCTGCGTCCACGGCCTCCGAATCTATCAAATCTGCGGCCATGCCATCCAGATCTGTCAAGCCTACGGCCACGCCATCCAGATCTGTCAAATCTACGACCATCATCTCTAAATCTACCTAATCTTTGTGCTTGCCTTGTAGCTGCAAGATTTCGTTGCGCTCGTCGTTGCTGTTGCGCACGTTGAAATGTACGAGGTTGTGTTAACTCTCTTCTAGGACCCATGCCTGTTCTTAATGCAGTTGGTTGGGGTGAACGAAGCGCTGAAGTTCTCAATGCTCCTGGAGCACGACGAGCAGACGTTATGCTACGACCAGGCGTAATTGAGCGAGCAGTTGCTCGTGGGCCAAAAGCACGAGGAGCAGCGCCAGCTCTCATACCACCACCAGCTCTCATACCACCACCAGCTCGCATACCACCGCCAGCTCGCATACCGCCGCCACCACGAGCGCCCCCAGCTCTCATACCACCACCCCCACCACGGCCGCCACGGCCAGCAATAAGTACAGCATTATCTGCTGCAATAAGGGCGCTAAAGAGTACTAAAATTATATATTTTTTACCCTTCATCTGTAACCTCCTCTTGGATTTATTTTAATAACCTATGTTACTGTATTATCTGTAGAGTAAGCATTTTTATCATATCATACTCATTTTATTATATTCAATAAATAAAATAAAATTCAGTAAATATATTTATATTTGTAATATTGTACCATGATAACACGCAATCTTCTTGAGTTCTCTTATGAGGCAAGGTAAGCTTTAAAGAAGCAAAATAGCTATTATATATGAAAGTAAATGTATGATTACCATCACTCTGAGTAATAAACCCCTTCTTGAACAAGAGGCGCAGGGTTTAGTTTTTTTTGCAAAGCTCCTTTTGCATTTGATGAGAAGTTTAAAGAAGTTGCTCAGCGTTATTTTCCACCACTTGAAGAGGAACTTGAAGAGCGCGGTTTTACCGGTGCTCTTGGCAATGGTGTCTTAATTACTGGTATCGATAAAAAGCATACAAAGCATCTTATTTTTGTCGGTTTAGGATATGGGGTAGGACCTCACGATAAAATGGATATTGAGTTTTATCGACGTGCTTTAGGAGCTGTTATACGTCTTGCTGAGCGACACAAACTTGCAAGTCTTGCCTGTGTGCTCCCGGAAGAACAGCTTTTTGGTGTTACACTATCATATCTTGCAAAACAAACTGCTCTTATATTGCAAATGGCTGATTATCACTTTGATGCCTATATTACAAGCTCTGAACGTTCAAGAGAACATACAGTCAAGGTAACATTGGTACTTGAGTATAACAAAAATACTACTAATGCAGCTTTGCAAGAGATACGTGAAGGCCTTAAAGAAGGAGTTATTATTGCAGAGGCAGTTAATAAAGCGCGCACTTGGTGTGATACACCACCATCTGATTTAACGCCATTAATACTTGCCGATAAGGCGCAAGAACTTGCTGATACTTATGGTTTAAAATGCACGATTTTTGATGAGCCTACCATTATTGCTATGGGTATGGGCGGCCTTGCTGGAGTTGCACGTGGATCTGAACAAGATTGCCGGTTCGTTATTCTTGAATATACTGCCAAGCAAGCTGATGCGCCGCGTATTGCTCTTGTTGGTAAGGGTATTACGTTTGATTCAGGTGGTTTAAGCCTAAAACCTGCTCAAGCTATGGAAACAATGAAAGATGATATGGCTGGTGCTGCTGTAGTTATTGCAACTATGCAAGCAATTGCTCAGTTAAAACCAGCAGTACATGTAGTAGCTCTTGCTCCACTTGCTGAAAATATGCCAAGCGGTACGGGAACAAAACCGGGTGATATTTTACGGTTCTATAATGGTAAAACGGCAGAGGTTAAAAATACTGATGCAGAAGGTCGTCTTATTTTAGCAGATGCACTGTCATATGCTATTAGACAGTATCATCCGACAGCTATTATTGATATGGCCACTCTAACTGGCGCTGCAGCAAATGCGTTGGGTCATTTTTACGGTGTTTTACTAAGTAAACATGATGCTCTTGTAGATCGCATCTATGATGCATCTCGTTTGTCGGGAGATAGGGTATGGCGCTTTCCATTTGATGATGATTATAAAGCAGCTATTAAATCTGATATTGCCGATATATGTAATATTGGTAACCCAAGATATATGGCAGGAACTATTACCGCAGGTTTTTTCTTAAAAAATTTTGTTGATGATGTTCCATGGGCACACTTTGATATTGCTGGTGTTGCATTTAATGTTCCCGATATTAGTTATTTTAGACCGGGAGCAAGCGGCTTCGGCGTGCGTTTATTGGTTGAGCTCTTAATGCACTGGTGATACAAATTACCTATAAATACTAACAAGCTAACTCAAGCTCTAGTATATGATATACTAGGTAAAACTATGATCAGCTCGTTAGTATTACTGTATATTTTCAGTACTATCCGAGGGTTATTAATACTTTTATTAATAAATTATATACATTTTAATAGAGTATTTAGTAGTATGTATACATGAGAAAAGGTAATTATATAGTGCTTATTTTAGGACTATTAGAAACTGTGTATTGTATGCATAAAACGCTTAAAGATCCTAAAGACTTATTGATAAAATATCGATCAAAACGCCATTTTGATAATTCTCCAGAGCCATCATCAGGTATGCGTCATATAGCAAGAAAAGAACCTCTTTTTGTGGTGCAAAAGCATGCAGCTAGCCATTTACATTATGATTTTCGGCTTGAGATAGATGGTGTACTTAAATCATGGGCGGTACCAAAAGGACCTAGTGTATATTCTGTTGATAAGCGTCTGGCGGTACCTACTGAAGATCATCCCCTTGAGTATGCCTATTTTGAAGGAGTAATTCCGCCAGGTAACTATGGTGCTGGTATAGTTATGGTTTGGGATATTGGTGAATATAGCTTACTTAAGCGTGAACCTGATCGTATAGAAGTATGGCTTACCGGAACTAAGCTTAAGGGAGGATATGCACTTATTAAAATGCAAAAGCGGGGACAATGGCTTTTAGTAAAAATGCGTGATAAGTATGCAAATATCTCTCTAGAATCTGCCGATTACTCTGCGCTTTCAGGCCGTACTATGCAGGAGATTGAACAAGCTTTTTATTCTACTCATAAGCAAAATTAATTATAAGACCAAGCATGCTTATATTGCATAAGAGTGCTGACATACCATAACTTACAAATGGTAGGCCTAGACCTTTAGTAGGAACTAATCCGGTAGTTACTGCAAGATTAATAACTGCTTGGAGGCTAATCATAATAACAAAACCAAGCACTGTATAGGTAGCAAATGTTGTTTTTAATTGCCATGCAAGCTTAAGACCAGTATATAGTAATAGGCTATAGAGTATTAAAAGGAGCAGTGTACCTAAAAAGCCAGTTTCTTCAGCAATAATAGAGAAAATAAAATCTGTGTGTTGCATAGGCAAGTAGAAAAATTTTTGTTTTGAATGACCAATACCGACTCCCCAGAGCCCACCTGAACCTATAGCAATAAGCGACTGAATGATTTGAAAGCCAGCACCATGTGGATCTTTCCAGGGATCCAAAAAAGTAAATATTCGCCGCATGCGATACGGTTTTTTAAAAATAAGAATTATTAAAAGAGGAACTGAGGCGCTTATAGTTGTAAGCAGGTAGCGTAATGGTATATTAGCAATAAAAAGCAATAGAAAAGCAGTAATACAGAGTGTTACTGTGAGGCCAAAGTCTGGTTGGCGCAGAAGTGCATACGCTGAAACGCCCAGAATACACATAAATGGAAGATAACCGTGCCAGAGTGATACCGTGCCACAATGCTCTTTTTTATGTATAAGATAGGCAAAATATAAAATAAATGCTATACGTAACAGCTCGCTTGGTTGAAATGATAATGGACCGAGCGTAAGCCATCTACTTGAACCATGAATAACGGATGAAAGGCGCGGTACAAAAGATGTACATAATGTAAGAGTAAGGGTACTGAAAAAAAAGTAAGGGGTTAATCTATAGATAAGCCACAGAGGAAACACACGCGCTATAATAAGCCCTATACCGCCAAGAGCAATGCCTATACTTTGTTTTTTTACAAAGTAGTGAGCATAATGAAATCGTTCAAGGGCATATACTGAACTTGATGAATAGATAAATATAAGTCCAATAATAGTGAGGGAGCCAGCTATAGTTAGGAAAAAAAGCATATAGTACGAAATATCTTTGGTCATAAAGAAATTGTAGTATACGTACTGCTTCTATGTCAAGCAAGCCAATAAGCACATGCATAGGTATAATACTATTTATTTATGATGTATACGTGCGATTTTTAAGCATAGCTAAACGTGAACTAGTGTACTCTTTTTGTACTATTTTGCCTATGAGCGTACAAGAAACGCCATGAATATTTCCAGCATGAGTATAGAAAGTAAATATAAGCTGGGCAATGTGACGTGCAACAGTGTTTTGTTTTTTTGCATGCCACTGTGCTGTTTTTGTATCAAATCTACCGAGTGTGCGTACAAGTGTGTTATTGTGTAACGACCAGCCAATGTCTACAGTAGTACTACCCGTAGAATTCGTAAAAACAATTTCAGACATACTCTTTTTTTTCCAGAGAGTGCCTGTAGCGGGAGCTTGTTCAAGATCGGTGCAAAGTAGTTCTTGAGCACTCATAAGCTCGGTGAGTATATAGGTTTTTTGAGCAGTGCTTTTTAAAATAGTATATATAGATACCATGCTATGTAATAAAAATAAAAAAGTAAGCGTACAGCACACACAGTAAATACTACACTCAAGTAATGTAAAGCCAGGACTTATGCATCTCATACAAGCATGCCCGTTGTAAACTTGACTGAAGCAGTAGAGGAAAGATGCACCTCTAGGTCAAGCAAGAGGTACTTACCTGCTAATACTGGCGTAACGTGGAGGGTACAGGGATATCCTGCAAGACTAAATGATCGTTCACGAATAAGTTCAGCTTCAAGACGATAGCGCGCAAAACGCGATTGTACATCGGCCAAAAGCTGATATTTTTTGGTAACACTAGTGTAGTGCGATATAATGGATGTTACCATGTGACTAAGTATAAGAAATGTAAGTGCTCCTGCAAGAATAACAAGAGCAAGCTCAATTAATAAATACCCTTTCACAAATTGACTTTTACTGACAATAAATTTAAAATTAAAAATAGGCATATTTATTTAACTGTTAGATATCAGTATTCTAGACTCACTGGTACTCTATAACATATGCTCTTTTAAAAGTATATACTGTAAGAAAGAGGAGCTCATGAAATATAATATATCGCTAATGGGTATACTGAGCTGCATGATACTAATGGATGTAGTAGCTGAACAAGCACAACCGCGCATGAGCTATGGTCAAATTGTAAATTCACTTAATCCAGAAGAAAAAGTAGCTTGGGATGCTCTTGTAGGAAATGTTCCTGAAACAGAATCGGAAGCATTTACAAAATTAATGGAGGATGTCTTTAATATGCCTCCTGAAGAGCTTGATCAGCTGGTAACTGGTCTTGAACAGGAATTGCGACAACAAGGGATTGATCCGGCAGAGCTTGAAAAGGCACTCATTGAAGGTAATTTTTCACCTGAAGCGATTACGCCTGCACAGCCAACAATACCTTCTACGTATACTCCGCCAATAGTACCAACACCAAGCATATCAGGAGCTGATCTTAAAGATCTTAAAAAATCGAGTGAAAAAAAAGAAGAAGCAGAACCACATACACTTGAGGCAATTAAGCGTACCTTGCGATCACTGGTGCGTTCGTTAAGTGTACTTCAAGTTAAGGCACATGTTTACGGTGATCAGGCGTTAAGCCCATGGAAAGATTCACTCATGAAGCTTGTGTCCTATCTTAATATGCTAGATAAACCAGTAACGTTAGAACATCTTGCATCAGCAGAGTTTAAACCAGTGTCTGAGCGCTTACGACTACTAAAAGAAAAACTTGCTCTTTATGATCCTGAGGTATCTCATGGAGATGAAGAACATAAAGAGTTTGAGGAATATAATCCGTATATGATTTTGGGGGTTATGCCGTCGGCAAGTACAGAAGACATAGAAAAAGCATTTGCGCGTCTGAGTGCTGAAAGGTCGCCAGAAAAAATACGCTGCTCTCTTGAGAAACAGGGTATTACTGGTGAAAAATGTACTGAGAAAATAAAGCGTGCCGAGCTACAGTTTAAGCCTATTGTTGAAGCATATGATACTCTAATTGATAGTGAAACACGAGCACAAATAGACCGTATACTTAGTGCACGTGGTGTACAACGTAATAATCGAGAAGGCTCTCTACGTAATGCTCGAGTCGATGTTGCACAAGTGCTTAAAGAAGCATTAGTAACGCATGATCTTTTACCGCAAATAGAAAAAATCTTAGAGAAGTATAGCACGCAAGCGCTTAAAGAATACAAAGAGCGAGAGCAACAAGCTGAAAAAGCTGCTAAAGAGATTGAGGAATATCAAAAAAAGAAAGTGCAACCTAATCCTCCGCTTCCGGTACAAAATACCAATGGCTATGGCTATGGCGGATATAATTATCAACCATCATATTATCCATCATATCAACCACAATTTGTTGCCGGTGGCACGTCTGGTCAACAACAGCAGCCTATAAGTCCTCTGCCAACAGATGCACATAAGGACGCACAAAGTAAAGCTGGTGGTGCTGCTAAGTTTGGCGCAAAAAAACCAGGTGCTCTACAACCATCAGGAAAACAGCTGCCAGGTATGGACGCTAAAAAGCCGATTGAACAAAAAGAGCAAGGCAAAGAGAAAGAGCAGGTACCACAACTACGTGATGCTATAACTGAACGTATCTCTGCATATGATAAACTGTTAAGTGGTGCTGATCAACAAGAAAAGCCGATGATTAATGGCCAAAAACCGACTCGTGGCCCAGCGCAGCAGCAACCGCAACCGTTGGCGCTTGATCATTTACGTGCTCTTATGCACTATATGACAACACAAAGCGATGTTATTGAAGATATCCAAGTACAAGGCGTTATTACAGAAATTACTAAAAAGCTACAGTTGCCACGTCTTACTGTTGAGCTTGAATCTATACAAGATGCTATTGTAGAGAAAAAAGCACAGAGTGCTGTCTATTATGATATGATGAAGCGGTTGTATGTTCGCCATAAAGAATTGTTTGGTACGTTACAACGTATAGCAACGCTTGAATCAAAGCATATACCAATTAATAAGCAATATGCGCATTATAGTAAGCAAATAGATCTAGATCAACCTGATCAAGCTAATATAGCTTCTGGTGATAGCTTTAAGCGTTTCCAAGACGATGTTAAAAAATTTATGGTGGCGCAAGCAACATTAGTAAAAGCGTTTGGCAATAAAAAAGGCGACCGACAATAATCGGTCGCCTTTGGCGTTTTTATTTTGTACTATTATTGATTAAGCACTTTTTGGCAGCGTTTGCAAAGACCATGGATATGCTCAGTTATGTCCCATTGCCAGCAACGGGGACATTTTGTGCCCTCGGCTTTACTAACACTTAAAAAGACACCATCAAGCGCCGTTGATTCAAGATCTGTCTTAGTTGCTGCAAGCGTAACCTGGGAAACAATAAAAAGCTCTTTTAAAAACTCTTCACGTGATTGACCATTTTGAATAGCGCGTGCAAACAGTGACTCGAGCAATGCTACATCCTGATTATTTGTATCAAGAAAGAGCGTAACACGCGCTTCAAGCGATTGCTTAATAATTTTATCGGCCCGTAACGATTCAAGTGCTTTTAAAACAGTACTTCGCAGTGATTTAAGAAACTGCCACTGAGGGTTACGGTTACCTATACGTAGTACCGTACTTGTATCTTGAGTGTAAATTCGTTGGAGATGCTCGTATATACTCTCAAGTTGAGCAAAGTCTTGTAAATGTATAGACATTGCTTTAGATTGCTGGTAATAATCTGAGAGTAGTTCTGCAGTAAAGCTTAAAATAGGTGCTATAAGCTTGGTAAGAGCATCTAAAATATACCAACAGACAGTTTGGGCAGAGCGTCGTAAACGACCTTGTGCGGATTCAACATATAAGCGATCTTTAATACTGTCTAAATAAAACGAACTTAATTCTGCAGCGCAATAGTCACTGAGTTCATGGAACACAGCGGTGATATGTGTTTGTTCGTAGGCTGCTAAAATAGAATTTTGTAATTCGTATAATCGCTCAAGAGCGTATTGATCAATAAGTAATAATTGATCAAATGATACCTGATCACGGCTTATTTCAAAGTCATAGAGATTAGACAGTAAAAAGCGAGCGGTATTACGTATTTTTCTATACACTTCACCAACATTTTGAAGAAGTACTGGTGAAACAGGAGCATCACCTTCATGATCTATACTTGCTGCCCATAAACGAAGACCGTCAGTACCTAACTGCGTAATAATTTCTTGTGGTGCTATTACGTTGCCTAATGATTTAGACATTTTTTGTCCCGTGGCATCAACCGTGAATCCATGGGTCAAAATAGTTCGGGTACATGGTTGTTCTTCAAGAATAAGACTGGTTAAAAGTGAGCTTTGAAACCAACCACGATGCTGATCTACTCCTTCAGCATATATATCTGCTGGATACGCAAGCTCAGGATTACCTACAAGTACGGCATAATGACTGATACCAGAATCAAACCACACATCAAGAATATCTTGTTCTTTGACTAACTGTTGATTAGGACAGTTAGGACATGTTTGAAGTTTAGAGGAGAGCAGGTCTGCAGTGTCAACAGTATCCCAGTACTCTATACCTTCACGCGCTACGCCACTGGCAACCTTTTCAACAAGCTCGGGGGAAATAACTATATAATCACATGATGTACATAAAAAAGCAGGAATTGGTACTCCCCAAATGCGCTGACGCGATAAACACCATTCCCATCTATTTTCAATAGTTGCTTTAAGAAAGTTATACCCTTGCTGGGGCAAAAACTGTAAAGTACTAAGTGCCTGTATTGCTCGTTGTTTTAATTCACGGTGCGTAAGATTAAGAAACCATTGACGGGTTGCACGAAAAATTAAACCACTATGACAGCGCCAGCAATGAGGATATGCGTGATATATAGTAGTTGCACAGAGCAATTTGTTAGATGCCGTAAGAGTACGTATAACCCATTCTTGTCCCTCATGTACAGACATACCTTCAAGCTCTGCTGGCTTAATACCACTGGTATATCGCCCGTTACTACTTACAGGCGAGAAGATTTCTAAATTATTTTTTATGCCAATTTCATAATCTATAGGACCACAACCAGGTGCTACATGTATTGCCGCTGTACCTTCGTGAACACTAACTGAGTCATCAAAAATAAACGGTACAGTAAGATCATGCACAAAAGGATGTTGAGCATAGGCATGAGTAAACAGTGAGGCTGGTACTTCAGTAATAAGTTGGGTGGTACATCCCAGCTGCTGATCAAGTTGCGCATGTACGGTTTTTCCAATAATAAAATAGGTACCGTTACTGTATCGTATCTGATAGGTCTCATGAAGATTAAGTAATATACCGCGATTTAATGGCAGTGTCCAAGGCGTTGTCGTCCAAATGACCATATATACCGGTGTTCCAATTAACTGTTGTATATACTTATCAACAAACACAGGCTCAAGTTCAAAAAGTACATATATTGAAGGATCTTTACGATCTTTATACTCAATTTCAGCTGATGCCAGTACAGTACCACATGAGTAACACCACGGTACTGTTTTATTTTTGCGCTCAATAAAACCTTTTTGTAAGCACATACCAAAAGCGCGCATAATAGCTGCCTCGTATGTAGGTGCCATAGTTATGTAGGGCTTATCCCAATGCATGATAATACCTAAGCGCTTAAATTCTTCACGCTGAATATGTACCCAATCTTCAGCATATGCTCTACATGCTTTTTTAAGTTCGTATGGCGAAATACCAGGATTTTCTTTGCTTACTTTTAATTCTATAGGCAGCCCATGACAATCCCATCCGGGAGTTACCGGTACATGATATCCACGCATGCGGCGATACTTAGTAATAATATCTTTTAATATTTTATTATAGGCGCTTCCTAAATGAATATGCCCATTGGCATACGGTGGTCCATCATGCAGAATATACGTAGCTTTACCCTTGTTATGGGTAAATGCTTTTTCGTATAAGTGTTGATTATGCCAGCGCTCAAGTACCTGAGTATCATCTACTTGAGCATTAGGACGTATAGGAAAATCGGTATGTGGTAAATTTAATGTGTCTTTAAAACTTACGGTATCTTTTTCGTTAGTAGGTGTCATGACAGATCCTTATCGCGCATTATAGAGTGAGAGAATTAAGTGGTAGATAAAAAAGTAAAAAAACTAAAAACTGGGCTTATCGCCCAATACTCACCATATAGAAGAACACATAAGACAGAGCAAAGTAGCCAACTAATACATGCATAATACAAAGCTCCTTAATTTAAGTATATTTAATTTAGTATAGCACTAATTCTATTTTTTCAAATAAGAGTTAAGCGAAGTTAGCGCTGTTTGTAACTGCTGTAATTGTACACGTAGATCATGTTCTTCAAAAGCTTTCCTGACACGTAGATCATGTTCTTCAAAAGTCTCACTAATAGAAGCACGCTCATAAAATAAAATATATGGCAATCCTCTATCTAAAGGTGGTGTATCATCATATCCTTGAGCTGCTATACCTTGAAAATATTTACTTGTATAGCCTCTTATAATAGCATCATTACAATGATACCACGTAGAATCTCTTTTTACCCAAGCAATAAAATGACCAAATGTCATTCCTTGGCCAATTCGTACTATACATGCTCGTAATGTATATTGAGTATTTTTAAAGAGTGTTTGAGATGTACCAGATGCAAGAAACTCAGAGAAACTTAATTCATCAAGGGGAAATGAAACATAATATGGACGCATTATTTGAGGGTCTTTCCAATCTTCAAGGCTCAGAGATATAATTAAATAATCAGGAAGATACTGTAAGCGCTTAGAGCGCCGTACATCTTGAAAACGTTTACCCTGCCAAATATATAATGACCTAGGCGTTCCCATAAAGTAGTTTTTAAGACAATCTTGCAATGTACGGGTAGTTGGAAAAACAGGAAGATAAAGATTATTAAAAGATACATATTTTGTTTCTAATACTATGTCTTGTGTAGTTAAGGCAGATTGTTCTTCTATTATAGTAACAAGACGAGAAAGTGGCGTGTTAAGTCTGAGGGGGAGGTCACGATAATATTCTGGTGAAGGAAGGCGGCTTATATCGACATCATTGTTTGTAACACTATTTAATAACAGTTGTAATATTTGAAGTGCGCTTTGCTGTGTACCTGGCCGTGCATGTAGGGTTTCCCATGCTCTAACGCATAATGGTACCGGATCAGCTTGCTTACCAGATGGTGTTTCTTTGAGTTCTTTTACGAGAGTACTATATATTTGTGCTACACTCCCTGCTTTATAAGGAAGAGGATTTTGGAGCAATGTATTGGTAAATCTATCCATAGCGTACATACATTGGATAACTGCATTAATAAAACAGATATTTCCCCATGTTTTTTTTTCAGGACTTTTTAAACCATGGGGTTTTTCAACTCCATGTATACGTATATTGCTAAAAAAAATTAATAATAGTAATAATTTACGCAACATTAGCTTTTATACCTTGTTATGTTCTCTTACTCACACTATTGTTTAATGGTATGTCTAGAATTGTTATATTTGCAAGAAAAGAGTAAAATACAAGAGTATTAATGAGTTGTATTTACAATAGAAAGAAGCTCTATGTTTTTGATAGTACTACTATTTTTCTTATGTAATTTTGTGTACCAGCATATGGTATGACGTCAACCGAAATAATGCCACATGTATACGAACAAGAGAAAGCTTTATTAAAAGTGGTTACGTTTACATTAGGTACCAATAAAGACCCATTTTACGAGAAAAGACTGTGTCACATTGAAACCGATAGCCAGTATGGGTATATTCAGTATAAAAAAGCATGTATAAAATGGCTTGGTATACGTGAAGAATATAGAAAAAGAGGGTATGGTCAATTATTACTGCATGCTGTATGTCAAGAATTATTCGCAAGTGGTTGTCCTACTATAGAATTACACGTTGCAGTTACTAATAGAGCAGCTCAAAAGCTTTATGAAAAATGTAACTTTAAGAGAATATGTCTTGTTGATTCTCCAGACGAAGGAAAATATTATATATATCGTAAAACACGAGAAAACAATAAATAATGATACTACAACAACAGTAGCATCGTTGCAAAAGAAAGTTACCCAATTTATTGAAGAACGTGGTTGGCAGCAGCTGAATACTCCTAAAAATCTAAGTATGCATCTTGCAATTGAAGCATCGAAAATTATGGAATTATTTGTTTGGTCTGATACGCAAGAATCAATGCAGATACTTACTAAGCAACGTGCTGAAGTAGAAGATGCTCTTGCAGCAGTAGCGTTTAATTTTCTAGAATTTTGTGGACGCTATAATATTGATCTTACGCGTGCTCTTGAACGTAAAATTGTGCTTAATGCAGAAAAATATCCAGTAAGTAAATAATAAATTTATGAGTCTCAAAGATAAGCGCATTGGGATATGGGGATTTGGAATTGTCGGCAAATCGCTTATTAATTATTGTATACGTAGCTCTTACCAGCATGTTGCTGTTTTTGATCAACGAGTACTTAATGCTCAAGAAATTGCATTTTTAAGCGATAACGCTATTACCTATTTTAATCCTGAGCAGCATGATGCATTTTTACAGTGGAGTGATCGTATTATTCCCAGTCCTGGTATTGACCTGCGACCATATAAGCAATATGAGCACAAATGGTATAGCGAGCTTGATATTTTTGCTTATGAATGGTCTAAACCTTGTATTGCAATTACTGGAACGGTAGGCAAAACGTCGGTAACTATTATTTTGTCTTATGTATTAGAAAAGCATTATGGTGTAATAGCAACTGGTGGAAATATTGGCAAGGGAGTAGTAGATCTGGTATTTGAGCAAGATCGCACTGCGCTTGCAGTTATAGAAGTTTCTAGTTTTCAGCTTGAGCGTACACAGTACTTTGCCCCTTCGCTTGCGATCATAACTAATTTTTATCCTAATCATCTTGATCGGCATGGATCTGAACATGAGTATTTTACCGCAAAACTACAGAGTATTTTACATCAAAACGACAATCAGCACGCGCTTGTTCCCCTGACATTATTACCATTGCTCTATAATTATGATCAGCTCCATAATCGAACATTTTATTTCTTTACTACTACCTGTTTTGACGCTCATAATACATTGTTTACACAACTTCGTTCGAGCGATAGCGTATTTTATTGTGATACTCAAGGATCACTATATAAATGGTATCAAGGTACTATTACGCTTGTAATAGCTGCAGATCAGATCCCACAATTTTCTTATCAAGAAAATTGGGTGATTACTGCTGCAGTGCTTGATATTTTAAAGCTGCCAGTACTACAATTACTTGCTCATGCAGAAGATATACAATTACCAGAACATCGATTACAAAAAATTGCTACGATAGGTACTATAGATTTTTATAACGACTCAAAGTCAACAGTACCGGAATCAACTCTTGCAGCAGTTAATAAATTAAAAGGACGGCCAGTTATTCTTTTGCTTGGTGGTATAAGTAAAGGAGTAGATCGTGCATCATGTATAGCACGCCTTGACAAGCATGTACGTACCATAGTATGCTTTGGCGCAGAAGCAAAACAGATCGCGCTTCTTGCTGAATGTCACGGCTTTCCCAGCTCGATACATGAAACATTAGAAGACGCTGTTGCCTATGCCGTTGCTTTAGCACACGTAGGAGATCAAATAGTGTTATCGCCAGGGGGAGCAAGCTATGATTTATTTCGAGACTATAAAGAACGCGGGGAACGCTTTTGCACACTAGTAGCAACACTGCAAAATACTATTTTAGTATAAGAAAGAGATACTATGATTATAAAAGGTGGCATCTATGAACATTATAGCGGTAAACTTTATCAGATTGTAGCAGTAGCGCGACATACAGAAACTCAAGAAGATATGATTATATATCGCCCATTATATGACTGTGCAATTCCATTCTTTGCTCGCCCTCAAACTATGTTTTTAGAATCACTGCAGAAGGATGATACTCATATTCCGCGTTTTCGGTATACAGGCACTCAGCAAGAAGTGGTTTTTTAAAGCAAGTTCTGGTTCTGCACTGCTCATCTTAATTATATGTATTGCGGTACTTATGAGTTTATGCATGCAAAAGTTACAAATAAGCATGTACTTAAGTCATACAGCGCGCACCTATGAGCAGCATGTTACTACCCGCTTACTTACTACTGGCTTACTCGAATATGGTATTGCACTTTTTACCTACCAAGCACGGACACAAAAGCATGCTGTTGTTGAAGAATATATTAAACAGTGGCCTTTGCATAGTGCTTCTTCACCGTATACAGGAATATTACAATATACATGTAATAATACTACTAACGAAGTTGGTATACAAGCTATATTACTTGATAATAATGTACACGTAGATAAGCTAAGCTGTAGTATTCAAAAACAGGCTAAAACAGTGGTTATTACTAAATGGCACTGTTTGTAAAATGGTTATTGCTAGTAATTTCAGCATTATTATATGGAATCGCTTTTATACTGCCCGATAATTGTGCCTGTTTTATTTTTATATGGTCTATTCCACTTTTTTATAGTCTTTTCTATTTTTCTCTTGGATTTAAAGAAGGGCTTATATGGGGAATATTATTTTGGTTACTACATAGTATAGCAATATTATGGGCAATTCTCGAATATAGTACTATAAATATATATATTGGAGGCATGGCATGGTTTTTTTTAGTAGTATATGCATCACTGTATAGCAGCGGTATATTTTGGATAGCCTCACAAATATCTGCTATAATACCGGTATACTCTCAAGTATGGCGTTTACTGATATGGATACTATTACTCTGGTTATATAGTATTATAATTGATTATTGTTTTTTATGGATTTTTGGTTTTCTTGAAGGCTATAGTCTTGCTCATATGCTTGTACCCTTAATGGTATACCCATCTATGCACGTATTAATTCTACGAGTAGGCAAACAGTCAATGGTAGGGATATTACTGGGAGCTCAAGCAACTATAGCTTATATAGTATACATGCGTGCTTGGTCTCTTAGCAGTATACTTATACTCAGTATAGGATGTTTGTACGGTGCCTTATGGTATCTGCATACAAGTAACAGAGAGCAAGCACAGACACCAATATGGCTTTCTCATATAGGTTGCGCACGTATTACCGGTAAAAAACGACTCTATATATGGGATGCTGCACATGAAATTAAAAGAGTAATTATCCAATTAATAAGTAAATATCCAGCAGTACGCTGTATTTTTATGCCTGAATCAACGGTTGCATTTGCGTTAAATCAGTATTCTGACGTTCTTGAGTATTGGCAAGAATATATACTCAAGCAAGACTATATGGTAATTTTAGGAGGACAACGAGCGCAACATAATGATCTTTATAATTGTTTCTATATACTTACCCATAGAGGAGTTGCACATTGGTATGATAAAGTGCATGGTGTTTTTTTTGTAGAACGTGTTCCTTGGTGGGCACAGCAGGTTTTTTTATGGACAGGTATGAAAAGATTTATAGTGCCTTTTACCCAGTCTCTTGTAGCACGACCTGTTTTTCATACTACTCATTGTGGTTTTTTAATTCCCTATTTGTGCTCAGATTTGTTTTTTAGTGAGCCAGTCTGTAATACACCTGAGGGTACAATAGTATGCTTGGTTAACGACATGTGGTTTTCCTGTACGTATCAACGAGTGTTAATGATGCTTACTGCACGCCTTAAAGCACTGCTCTGGCATAAGGGAGTGCTGTATATTTCATATTATTATGCTCTTTATATTACCCCGAGCGGTAGCTGTTATACTATACCAGTATAAGTTTTTACGGTATACTTATATAATATTATAAGTATATCTATTGCTATATAAGGCTATGTATGAGAGTTTTTTTAAAAAAAGATGTTAAGGGACTAGGACGTGCCGGGGAAATTAAAAAAGTAACCGATGGCTTTGCTCATAATTTTTTGATTCCTCAAGGATTAGCAGTAGTGGTAACTGCTGATAATGAAGGGCAGTTTAAGCTACGTGCTGAAAGTATGGAACATCGTAAAGAGGTAGTTGCTACTAAAACTTCACTTCTGGCTGATAGAATTTCTTCACTTGAGCTTGTGCTAAAACGCAAAATGCATGAAGGTAACAAGCTGTACGGATCAGTGAGTGCTCACGAAGTCGTTGATTTACTTGCTCATAAGGGAGTAAGTGTCTCAAAAAATCAAATAACATTTGATAAGTCTATTAAAGAGCGGGGCACCTATTTAGTTACCGTTAAATTATCTTCTAAATTACAACCGCAATTGACCTTAAAAGTAGTTCCTGAATAATGCCGATAGAGCAGCGCGACAGTCGGCAAGATAAGCTTGCCATCACTGAAAAAATCCTTGGAAGAAGTTTGCCATTTAATCAAGAAGCAGAGCGAGCAATATTAAGCTCGCTTTTGCTTAATGACCAAATGATTGATACGGTGGTAGAACAGCTACAAGCACATGATTTTTACTATCCTGCTTATAAAGTTATTTATCAGGCAATGCTTACCATTAATCACTCGCGACGACGTATTGATCTTATTACGTTACAGGATGAGCTAGAAAAGGTAGGTCAATTAGAAGCTATTGGAGGATTAGTTGCGCTTATAGCGCTACAGGAAGAGTTACCGTCTTTAGGGCTTCTTGATCAGTATACTGCTATTGTTAAAGAAAAGGCTATCTTGCGTGATCTTATTAGCTCAGCAGCAACGATTATTACCAACTGTTATAATCAAAAGGATAAAGAAATAGAGGCCGTTGTTGATGAGGCAGAAAAGATTATATTTCAAATTTCAACAAAACGAACTACACAAAGTTTTATTCAGTTACATATTTGGCTGAAAAAAACATTTGAACACTTATCAACATTAAAAGGGCATAGTAAGGGTATTACCGGTATTTCTTCAGGCTATAAAAAACTTGATGAAATGACTTCAGGGTTTCAAAATGGCGATTTTATTGTTTTAGCAGCACGTCCGTCTATGGGGAAAACTGCTTTAGCATTAAGTTTGGCATATCGTGCTGCTCAACAAGGATGTACTGTTGGTTTTTTTTCACTTGAAATGTCTGCAGAACAGTTAACGCTTCGTTTACTTTCTATGCTTTCAGAGCTGCCGCATCAAGCTATACGTAACGGTACTATTAGTTTTGAATCGTGGATCCAGCTTACTCAGGTAGCTGGAGAAATTGCAGATATGAAACTATTTATTGACGATACTGCTTTTCAGAGTGCTATGGATATACGGGCAAAAGCACGTAAGCTTAAAGCAGAGCATAACATGAATTTGCTTATTATTGATTACTTACAGTTATTACACTCGCATAGACGTCATGAAAACCGTCATCAGGAGGTCTCCGAAATTTCACGGTCTCTTAAGGCACTTGCTAAAGAGCTCTCAATTCCTATTCTAGCTCTATCTCAGCTTTCGCGTGCTGTTGATAATCGTACTGAAAAGCGTCCATTACTTTCAGATTTACGTGAATCGGGAGCTATTGAACAAGATGCAGATCTTATTATGTTTTTATATCGTGATATTGTTTATAATCCACATACTGAGCATCCGTTAGATGCTGAATTAATTATAGGTAAGCACCGCAATGGTCCTACTGGTACGGTTCACCTTAATTTTATACGAGAGCTTACGCGTTTTGACGATGCTGAGTAAACTTGATCTTTAATCTATCTTTCGGTAGACTTTAGTGCTTAATATACGTCTTTAGTATTCTATTGTATCAACACGTGATTATTTTAGGTATTGACCCCGGACTCTCTATTAGTGGTTTTGGCATATTAAAAAAAGAAGCACATCAAAAAGTTATCGTAGTAGATTATGGACAACTACAATTTTCAGCTACTACGCAGCTTAGTGCGCGTATAGCACATTTTTGCGATTTCTTTGAAAAAAAGATTCTTCAGTTTCATGTAACACATATTGCTCTTGAGACTCCTTTTCTTGGTAAAAATACGCAAAGCTTTTTAAAATTAGGCTATTTGCGTGGTATACTCTATTTATTAGCTCATCGTTATCAATTAACTCTCTACGAATATGCACCACGTCAAGTAAAACTTTCAGTTACCGGGTTTGGTGGTGCGGATAAAGATCAGGTTGCGCGTATTATTAAGCAGCTCTTACCAGAAATTAAGTATTGTTCTAAAAAATTTGATATTACTGATGCTTTAGCAGTTGCCTTATGTGGTTTCTGGCAGCAAACAAGCTCTTCTCGTTGTTAAATTCTTGTATATGCTGTGTGTGCTACAGTAGAGTAGATATAAAAGAGCAGTAAACGTCTTTTAAAAAAAGGGAAGACGTATGAAGCATACAGGTATACAGTGGCCTGAATCTCTTATTATAGCGTTTAGTGACGCATTTCTGACACGAGGTATACATTATGTTCCGGTAAATTCACATAAAGAAGTACGTGAGCTACTTTTACCCTTTTTATCACTCTATTATTATTCAACGCTTGCGTATGTTAGCTTGATTGAGCAACAACTGCCTAATCAAGATATTATTAATCTTTCAGGTATATTTAATACCTATAAGACCGAAGATTTAGAAGAATATCTCCTTAATAGCTTTTATTATGAATTTTTATGGATAGAACTTTCTCCCTTTTTGTGTCATAAACAGTGGTATCCTCTTTTTGCCCAAAAAATAACTGACTTTAATTTACCTACTCGTATACCAATTATTATTTTTATACTTCCTGCGCACGCGCACTAAAAAAGCAAGCTCTATAAAAATAGAAAGTTCTATAGAGTGGGGTTAATAAGTCTGATAACTCAATAATATCGTTTTTTCAGGACGGCCGCTTCCGGCCGCCGCGCGTACTCTACAAGAAATGTATTAATGTATTATCGCAGTAATTATTGCATACTTTAGTTTTTGGTTGTGCAGTATTGAGAGGGTATGTTATAGTAAAGAAATAAAAAAACCATCGCATTGACCGAAATCAATGCGATGGAAAAAAGGAGAGTAGTAATGAAGCCTAATTTAAATGAATGTGAGTTACTATACTGTATATAATTTCGATCACATTCAGTTACTAGTATGGAGATAATTTCAAAAATGTCAAATAAGTTTTAAGCTTTTTATGCATACATAAAGGAAGTTTTTACGGAAATTGCCTAGTAAGCTGATTTTATATATTCTATTTGTAACATTTTTAGATCTATATAAGAGCTTTGCAGCAATTGAGAGCTTCGCGTAGCAGATGAAATTGGAAGAAAATTAAAGAGAGACAGTCTGTCGCATAACATGAGCAGGAAGATAATCTTCTAGGATGTTGCGTGTGCTAGGAATAGTAAAAAAAAGTTGCGTTTTAAGGTCAAGCAATAGCGGAAGCAGGAGTGCTATACGCTGATCATCCAAATCGGCAGTAAAATCATCAAGTAAAATAATAGCAGTCTGCTGACAATACTGCAGCTCAAGTACCTGGGCTATTTTAAGTAATACTACTAAAAGCTTTTGTTGTCCACGTGATGCAAAGGTGCGTGCCAGTCTACCTTTAAAATAGACAACTATATCGTCAAGATGTGCACCAAATAGCGTACGTCCTGCACACCGTTCATCGTCTAATAGTTTTGGATATTTTTTTAAAAAATCACTATACTCGCCAGTTAATTCGACAGTATAACGAGGAGCAGTATATATAAACGTAATAGGATGTAGTTCAGCAGTATACTGCTGATCAATATATGTAGTAAACAGCGTATAAATATGCTGCTCAAGCCGTTGTAGTATCCATTGCCGTTCGATAGTCAGCGCTTTAGATAGCGCAAATAGTTGTTCTGTCCATACATTATAGAGTGTAGTATCTATATGTCCACGTTTTAGTAGCGCGTTACGATGTGCAAGAATAGAGCGATACTTGCTTAATAGCAGTGCAACTTCAGGCTTAAGCAGTATTAATACATGATCAATAAAAAAACGTCGCTCTTCAGGTCCTCCCTGTACTAATACAAGATCATCTTCAATAATACTTATTGCTCTATACACAGCAAAAATCTCTTTATACGAGGTAATAGGAGTTTGATCTATTTTTACCAAACGTTTGTGGGGCGAAAAACCAACCTGTAGTTCATGCTGTCCCTGAATACTTGCGTTCTCGAGAAAAAGCCGTATAAAAAAATGATCATGAGATAAACTAATAAGTTCACGAGGGGAAGCAGCACGAAAAGAACGCAAATAACAGGCGTAATAGAGTGCTTCTAGTAACGAAGTTTTTCCAGAACCATTAGGCCCTTGAATAAAAACAACAGGTGCATTAATAGCTACCTGAAATGAAGTAAAAGAACGAAACTGTTTAAGCGTAAGAGAACGTACTACCACGAGAGTTACACATGTGCTGAAGAAACAGGCATAACGAGAAATGTCATTGCATAGCGCTCAGTTGCCGCTTCAAAAATAATAGGTTTTACCGTATTTTTTAAAAAAAATTGTAGAGTTCCTTCAGTAAAATTTTGCAATCCCTGCAACAAATAAGGAGCATAAAACTTAATAGTTAACTGCGCTCCTTCAAAGCCATATACGGGGAGCTCCTCCTCAAGATTACCCACTTCTTTATTATGCAAAGATACTTTAACTGCATGTGGTGCAAACGTAAATTGAGTTGCAATAAATTGTCCTGATAAAAGACACGAAGAACGACGCAGCGTTTTGATAAAGCGCATACGATCCACGGTTGCAGCATAAAATGCGTCCTTTTGCAAAATAGCAGCATACTGAGGAAATGTATCTACCAAAACTTTTGCAAAAAAATTAAAGGCAGCACCTGAAAATACAATCTGGTTATTGCAGATTCCCAAAAAAATAACCGTATCACCGCTACCTTCAATAATTTTTTTCAGCTCAAACACTGCACGGCGGGGAAGCAACCACGTACGTGGTGTTTCAAGTGTATACAGCGAAGAACGTATTTGCGCCAAACAATGTCCATCAGTTGCGGTCATCTTAATAGTTTCAGGGCCAATTTCAATACAAAGCCCATTAAGGGCAGGGTTGGCGTTATGCTGAGGAATAAGAAAAGCAACTTTATCAAGCATTTCTTGCAAAAAAGCAGCATCAAGATGCATCAAGTTTTCAATACGTTCTGGAAATGGCGGAAACTCCTGAGAATCTTTAATATGCAACGCCATATGTACTGAACCTGCTGCAAGTGTTAATTGATTGTCCGTAAGAGCACATTCAATAGTACCATCTAATTCTTTAACTACCTCAAAAATACGTTTTCCTGAAACCAAAAATTGCTCGGTATCACGCAGCGAACTTTGAGTAAGAGGACAGCTTGCTTGAAGACTAATTTCTAAGTCAGTACTTTTAACAATAAGTTCTTTAAGACTTACCTGAAAAAGAATAGTTGTAGTGGCATCAATAGTTGTACGTTTAGTACAAATAGGCTGTAAGCCTGCCAACACAGACAGAAATTGCTTTTGATCAATTGTAAATTTTTTTTCCATATACGCAATTACCTAAAGAAGAACCTGTTTTTCTTAGTATACCGCTGTTTGTGCCTAAAGAAAAATATACGCCTTTACGAACGCGGGTGCACTTTGTCATAGATAGTTCGTGTATCGCTCTGTAATTCAGAAGAAGAAACGCTTGATGTTTGCCATTGCTGTGTCTGGTGTTTGTGTCGTTTAGTGTGGCGTTGCATTGTACGAATGAGCATTTTTAGTATAGTAAAAATAGCTTGCGACGAAAGAGGACGTTCTTTCTTACCATATATCGCTGTAAATAGATAATCAGAGATCCGATCTTTACGAGCTGCTTCATATTCCTGTAAATAGCGCACTAACGGCTCACTTAGTTCAATAATCTGCGCTCCCTTTTTTTTATGTACGACACGCATAATACCAAGATTAAGCTGAATATCAGAAAAGGTAATATATCGTATAGTTCCAGGACGTAAGCCTATTTTATACATAAGATACAAAAGTATACTATTGCGTATACCAGTTACCGAAGTATCACGCTGAGCACATTGCAGCAGCTCATAAAATTGCCTTTTGGAACAGTACGAAGGGAGTGACTTATCTATTTTAGGCAATAGTTTTTGTAATTTACCGGTATCCCAACCATATACCTGTGCGCTAAACCTTAAAAAAAAACGAATTGCCGAGACTTTACGTGCCAGCGTAGCAGAACTTCTGTGCGTTTTCTGTACCTGTTGAACAAAAGCACGTAACCGTTCGCCAGTCAGTCCTCGCGGCAACTGCTCTGGAATAATATGGTAATGCTCTACTAAAAAGTGCAAAAGCTCGTATATGTCTTTCTTATACGCCGTACAAGTAGCAGGAGCATGCTGGTTGCGCGTATACTGCTCAAAATCAGCAAGAATCCTCATAGTATTAATATGCCTTTGCTACAAGAATATCTTCAGTACTTTCACGATCACACCAACAACAATGAGAGAACGTTTTTTGTCCTAAAAGACAACGAATTGTTGCTTTATGCGCCTTAATCTGCTGCTCACATTCAGTACGCCCACACCATCCTGTTTGATAAAACCCACCTCGTTCTTCAAGCTCATGAGCAAACTCTACCAGTTTGGCACGGGTATACCAAAGAGCATCACGTCGCTGTCGTGCGCGCTGTAATAAACTTTTTTGTAGTTCATATAATCGCGTTGGCACCTCGTGTATAAGAGCATCCAAAAGCACCGATTCTTTTTCTCCAGTAACTCTATTAACCAATACTGCACTATTACGCGCAATATCCCGTGCCCCAAGTTCTATACGTAACGGCACCCCTTTTAATTCCCAGGCATAAAATTTAGCTCCGGGCGTCTTGGTCTCGTCGTCATCAACAATAACTCGTACCCCTTGCTCAATACGTGTCTCGGACATGCTGCAACAAAGATTACGTCGTGGCGTGCGCAACTCTTGTGCTAGCTGCCGAGCTACTCGTAAGATCTCATCAGCAGCATCGCCACGCTTAATAATAGGTATAATAACTATCTGTATTGGTGCAACGTGTGGCGGTAATATAAGACCCTTTTGATCACCATGTACCATAATCAGTGCTCCAATAAGTCGTGTTGTAGCTCCCCAACTGGTTAAATAGGGATACGATAATCCTCCGTTACGATCTTGGTACATCATGCCAAATGCACGTGCAAAGCTTTGAGAAATAATATGTGAGGTACAAAGCTGTAATGCCTTGCCATCAGGCATAAGCCCTTCAATAGTATAGGTTTTATCAGCACCAGCAAATTTTTCACTTTCTGCTTTAACCCCTACAACACCGGGAATGGCTAGATAGTTTTCTATCAAATCACGATACTCTGCAAGCATAAGCTGTGCTTCGTCTTCTGCTTCTTTGGCAGTTTCATGGGCAGTATGACCCTCTTGCCACCAAAATTCGCTAGTGCGCAAAAAGGGCCGCGTACGTGTTTCCCACCGCATTACATTGGCCCACTGATTAATCTTCATAGGTAGATCACGCCAAGACTTAATCCATTGCGCAAACATAGCATGTATAATAGTCTCAGAAGTAGGACGTATTACTAATGGTTCTTCTAGTTCTTTGCCGCCTGCATGGGTAACTACGGCAACTTCAGGCGCAAATCCCTCTACATGCTGCGCTTCTTTTTGTAAAAACGACAGCGGAATTAACAGTGGAAACGCTGTATTTTGGTGCCCAGTATCTTTAATCTTCTTATCTAAAATGGCAACAATATGTTCCCAAATAGCATAGCCATAGGGCCGAATAACAATACAGCCACGTACTGGAGCAAGATCTGCCAGCTCTGCTGCATAAATAACTTCGTTATACCAGTCTGCAAAATGCGTTGTAATATCAGGTAATTGGTGTGCCATAGCAATCAATAACTTAAATTCTATGCGTGTGCCTTAGAGGTGCTTTTCTATGTAATTATTGTACCAGTCTATGCTCTTTTAAGCAAGTACACCTACCCACTCTATGAGCAGAATTAATGTGCTCTACGGAAATGTTTAACAATGCGCGTTATGCCATATATCATAGCTGCTAACAATCCAGCACCTAATCCAATGATTATCTCATTTCGACGCGGATTTCCTTGTAAAAGCGATTTACGCTGTTGTCTTTTCAGTTGCCTATTAGTATCAGTATCTTTTGTATCAGAAGGGTTATCAATTGGTGGAGCAGAGTAATGTGCAGCTCTATCTTTACTACCTGCTCCTTCAGTATCAGTATCAAAATTTTCAGAAGATCTCTTAAATAGAGCACTGGAGCTCTCACCCAAATGTGACTTTGAGTGATCCATAGCCTTAAGAGAATAAATGCTGCTTATGCATAAAAAAAGCGAAAAGGTAGCCTTGTGTTTTTTCGGTATATGCATAGTATCCCTCTTAGGTAACGCTTTTATACTATATCCAAAATATGTAAGATAGCGTATACTATCATATGTTTTTAAGCAATTTTTATTTAAGCATCTCATGGATATTTTTTCTCACCTAATGCAAACATCCTCTCCACTTATTGAAAAGCGGTTACAAGAGTTTCAAGAGCTGCATGCAAAAGATACTACTGCATGGTTTAGCGAATTATGCTTTTGTATTCTTACTGCTAACGCTCGTGCAGAAAAAGCTATAGCTCTTCAACAAGAAATTGGCAAAGAGGGATTTTTATGCTACAGCCAGGAGCAATTAACCGCTATTTTATACAAACACTGTCATCGCTTTTATAATAATAAAGCACGTTTTATTGTACAAGCACGGCAATACGTTTGTATTAAAGATCTATTACAAGGAAAATCTTCGCATGAAGCACGTGAGTTTCTTGTCCAACATATTCCTGGTATTGGCTATAAAGAAGCATCGCATTTTTTGCGTAATGTAGGCTATCATGACGTTGCTATATTAGACCGTCATGTACTAAAATTTTTATATATACATCAGCTTATCCCGGAAATACCTAGCACGCTATCACGACACCGTTATTATGCTATTGAGCGTATATTGACGCAGACAGGCATACCGCTTGATAAGCTTGATCTACTTATATGGCACTATATGACCGGTCAGGTGTTAAAATAATATACTTATTTTGCAAAGAGCTTTTTCTCGGAGTAGACTAACATCTAGATATACTAACTATACCTATACACAAAAAAGAGGTGTATCATGTTACAAAGAGTGCTTTTTTATATAAGAACTGCATGTTTACTAATACTCGCAGTAGGGATACAAGTATATGCAGGCCAAACGGCATATATCTGTATACCCGTTGCTGATATGGTACTGAAACCGCTGCAATCATACTCTGGTGCTTCTGCTGAAGAAACTGCCCATCTTTATACTACGCTGTCCGCTTCTCCTGAGAAAGGAGAATATGCCTGTCTCCGTGCACATCAAGGACTGTTTAATGAGCAAGTAACTATAGTACAAGAACGTGGCGATGAAGTACAGGTACAGCTTACTAATTGCTTTTATGATAGTCCTGCAGATCCAGAACCACACACATTATTTTGGCTCCTAAAACATGCACTCGTAACAGAAGAAGAGCTGCAAGCACAGGGAGTTTCACAGACTATTTTTCCTGAGCCTCTTGAGTATACTTTGCCAACGAGCTTTACTAACCCCCAAGTAGTTACGCTTAAATTACCCTGGCGAGATCCGGTAACGCGTACGGTATACTCAGCTGGTACACGCTTTGTACGGTCTATCAAGAACGATACTACTCAATCGTATGGCATTATGCTTTATAATCCAAAAAATGAACAGCAGGTAACGAGTGCTATTCCGCGAACATTAGGACATGTTGTATATACCGGTAATCCTCGCAAACAGCAAAAAGATTTTGTTGCTCTGTTATCTTTATGGGCAACAGAGCAGGCTCAAGGTGTAGTGCCCTATGTATGGGGTGGCATAAGCTTTACTGCACGTACCTATGCTGCTTATACGCTCGTTAAAAGCACGCGCTATGGGCAACCGGTAGCATATTGGCTGCGCCCTACATTAAACCCTCCCTATAGCGGATTTGATAGCTCGGGGCTTATTTTGCGTGCCGCGCAAATTGTAGGAATACCATATCCGTATAAAAATACTACTACGGTAATGCATCACCTGCGACCACTACAGCAGCATGATATTCTTGAAGAAGGAGATATTATCTGGGCACCAGGTCATACGATCGTAATTAGTAATCTCGAACGTAACGAGCTTATTGAATCCCAAGGGTATGTACGTGGTTACGGTAAAGTACATACCCTGACTCTTTCTCAACGCTACAAAAATATTGCCACCTACGATGACCTGCGTGCAGCATATTTTAATGCTACCCCACTCTCTGTACTTGATAGTACTGGTACGGTTATAGCCCAGGTACCACAGTTTATGCTGCTTAAATTTGCAAGCGTATGGGATGCACTCAATTAAGCTATTTATTCCTGTACACGTGATTTTATACGGCGTACCAATGTTGTTGTAGGTTGGCGTTGTCGTGTTGGTGTAGTTCTTGCTGCGGTCATTTCTGGAACGCCAGCCTGCTTACACTCATCACGTGAGCATCCTAAAGGTAGTGGTACTTGTGCGCCTCCTTCAGTACTTGGAATATACACAGTTCCTTCATTAGTGATCGTAACCTGTTGGGTGGCTTTTCCCGGATCATCAAGATGGCCTAGATAGAAAACGCAGTTAGCGGGAGTATTTGCTAATCTACTCTGATCCGATTTATCATCGGGATTAGTACTACGCACAATACCATCTGCAAAACGCATAACATCAAATCCTGTCTGCTGTTTTGCGCACATACCAGTACTGCATGGTATCAGCAAAATAGTTGTTAATCTTTGAGCACGGAAGCCCACGGTCGGCATAAATGAATATAAAGCTCCGTTATCACCCTCACCGGTGTTAGGATTATACTGAGGAAGTTTAATTGATACTTGGGTATCTTGCGTTATTGGCGCAGCAAGCACTTGACGCGTTACATAATTATCTTTGGAGTAGTCAATAGGTCCGCCTCCAACAAGCGTATACGTAGAGATACACGATATTAGTAGTATATATTTATTCATGGTGATTCCTTTTTAATTATTGCTTACATAGTAAAATTGCTGGATCAGCAGCAATACAGCCAAGCGCTTCAATCGTATTGGCATCTAAGAAAAGCGTTCCTTCTTTTGTGATAGTTACCGGATACGTGACACCAGGCATCTGCCAATTACCTTGCATAATATCTCCTTTACAAGCAGTTTCATTTGGACACATTATACTTGCAATAGAATAAAAACAGCCTGCTCCTTGATCAGTACCACCCATTGTTGCCGGTACTGGTTTACTTAAATCGACATTTGGTGCAACTAAAAACAGATTATAGCCAGCTGGCTTGGTAGTATCTCGTGGGTTTGATCCTATATGATTTACCCCTTGAATAAATAACGTAACTAGCTTTCCTTGAGCAGGACCGCGAGTAGGCGTAAACTGATAGAGCCGATACGCGTTACTATTTGCAGGGGGAAGTTGTAAAGTAATCTTGTTTTCACTCGCTGTTGGTGATAGAGTAATTTTATCAAGCGGTACACGCGCCAAATTAACTTGGGCATCAAGTATGCTTGATCCAGCGTAGAGCATTACGCTGAGTATAAAAATCTTGTTACTATTCATGGTTTCTTCCTTATTTTTTTATAAATGCATTCTGTACATATCTCTGTTTAACCGTGTGTAGAGCTGAAGTTGCACTTGTGGTTACTGCTGTAGACTTGCTTGGTTGAGCCATACAAGTAAGCTTGCACTGATAGTTAGTATAACAGCTGGTTATGCTTGGATCACAGGTGCATCGCTTAGGATCTGAGCAGGTAGGTTGACTATACCGACATTCACTAAACGTTGAATTACAGGGATGATCTTTATTGCATTGCGCTAAGCAATTCGGCGCAATACAATCTTGAATATTTTGGTTAATACAGTAGTCGAGTGCGTTTTGTGGAGCATTTTGCAGGCATTTTGTAAGGCAATCTTTACTTGGAGCACACTGACAGGTAACACAATCACAATTTGCTGTTGGTGTACATGTGCAATCCTTTGTACAACTTGCGTTTTCTTCACAAGAACATGAGGTAATACATTTAACAATATCCATCCAAGTCTGTAAATTACTAAAGTTATACATAAGAATACAGCTACTGCAATCAGGCCCTATACAGCTATTTTGTAGATAGCAGTCAGGACATCCCATGGCAACACAGATACCCATAGGCCCTTTAGCTACTGCTTCTTGAAACGCTGCAATAGCATTAGGAGAAGCACATTTATTATAACAGTCTGCTTTGCAATTATAATTAGCGTTACAGCTGCTCATACTTGGGTTACAAAGACAGGTAGTACACTGCTTCTTTGCGATCATTGCTGAATTGCAATTACATTCATTATTATTTAAAAGATTGCAGCTACACTCTTGAGCACCTTTATTATCAAACGGGCACTGTTTAATATGTGACGTGCATGGCCACGTTGTGTCACAGTGCTGTGCACAGGTTTGTAGACACGTTTGTGGGTTTGTAGTTTCAATCATTGCAAGATATAGGGGTATTTGCTTTACCATGCAACCAGCACAGCCAAAGGCACACTGTCGTGGTTTTTGAATATGGGGTTGCGGAGGGCAACTCCATGTAGGCCCTCCACTATATGTTAGAGCATTATGTAGAAAAATTACTCCTAATCCTACAAAAAAAAATGCCTTTAGATTCATCGCAACCTTCTCTCAGCCCTTGTTGTTGCTTCGGTTGCTGGTGTTGTGCACCTTGCAAAGCCTAAGCCGCCAAAACCGCATATCTTTTCAGGAGGGAATAAAGCGCTTAGTTGATAGCAATTTGCAGGAGGATTACTTCCTGTACAACCTTTAGGAATAGCTATTCCGTAGGGAGGCAAAAAGATATCACCTAATCCCGTTTCTATACAATATTCTTGACAGTCCATACTATAGCAATCAGGATAACTTTTTTGCGTGTCGGGATCTTTTACTGTTGTTGCACAAAGAGTAACTGGTGAGTTAGCACGTAAACAATTTCCTATGCATAACTCTAATTCTTGTAATGAACCATTAAGATTACATGAATCAACACATGAACCTATTTTATTGTAGAAAGTAGCAAATTGACTACCAAGACAATTAGTAGCGCATTGGTTGGGCTGGGTACCAGTGTACGTACTCTGCACAAGAAGGCCAGTTACTACCAATACAATTAAATAACTTATCTTTTTTATCATGATTTTTCCTTTACACTAAGATCTATAACAAGTGGTTTAGGGCGTGGATGTACTACCGTAAGTTCGCCTGCTGGCGATAGTAATACCGTGCTTCCGGGAAATATATCAGCAACATGAGTAGCTGTATTAGGAATCGCAAATACGGCAATTGCGGTATCAATATTTGTGTGTATTTTTAAAATATGCTGTGTTGGATTATCGTTAATTGCTTGACGATCCAAGAACACTCTCAGTTCTTTGTTTTGCGCTTTGCCCTGAGATGGAGTAAATACTATTTGTAGCTGCTTATGTAATGCTGGCAATTCATAGTGATTGAGCGTAATAGCCTGTTTAATAACACCCACGTTGAGACTTGGTATAGCTTGAATATCTTCTTCTAAAAAACTTACTCCAGAAACGTGCGGGATAGAATTAGGGGCAGGCATAGTACACACAACTACGCTATTACTAATTACTCCGTTAGCACAAGACTGTACGACATTACAGTTAGTGGCAGTACAGTTGCACGCGTTGGATTCTTCGCAAATTATTATACTGTTGTTTATACTGCCGTTCGCACATGATTGCACCACACTACAGGCACCACTATCGTTGGTATGTGTTTGACCTTTAAGTAGTATAGGAAGGAGCATGAGCATGCTCCCTCCTAAAATAACTCTTATAAACTGCATTAGAGTCTCGCAACGTTAAATACCATAGGTTGCTTGTCCTGAACTGGTATCACAATTGACCCATCACGTTTTACGGTAAGCACTGGCGGTTGAGCGTCAGGCTGCGCAAAGTCTTCAAGTACTTGGGTAAGTAATCCAATACTTTTCCAACCGGTCTTTTCTCTTTTATAGAGACGTAAATCATAGGCGTCAGGATCAAATGCCGTTTCTTTTTTTGCTTGAACATATTCTGGACGATGCGATTTTTCCATTGCAAGCAATACTTCTATATGCTTGTCTGCAGCAACAACCCCTGCTGTCGGTATAAACGTATAGAGCATTTGCGATCCTGGTGCTGGTAGATAGAATTTAAACGGGGTATCTCGTGTAATACGTCCTAAATTAACCGTTGGGATATTTTTAGTAGCAAATTGGACCGGAGCATCACTCTCTTTACCATCTTGAACTACAAGAGCTTCAGGACCAAATATGCCATCATCTTCACCACCTGCTTTACAGCTTGCTCCTATGCAACCGCTTTGCGTAATGATAGTACTCTGCACACAAATTATCACTGAGCCACCAGTTATGTTACCGTTGGCACATGCTTGTACTGGTGAAATAACTTGTTGATCACGTCCTGCAGCACCGTTTAGTAGAGAAGGTAAACTTATAATAAGTGCTCCTAAAATAAAAAGTAATTTTTTCATACTATTTCCTTTTATAGTTTCGCTACGTTAAAGAGTAACGGTTGTTTATCACGTACTGGTATAGCAACGGTACCATCACGTTTTAATGTAAGCGGTAATGGTTGAGCATCAGGTTGCATAAGATCTTTAAGTACATGGGTAATTAATCCAATACTCTTCCAGCCTGCTTGCTCTCTTTTATAGAGACGTAAATCATAGGCATCAGGATCAAATGCTTCTTCTTTGTTTGCCTGAACATACTCGGGACGATGCGACTTTTCCATTGCAAGTAGTACTTCTATACGTTTGCCTGCAGCAGCTCCTGCTATTGGCGTAAACGTATAGAGCATTTGCGAGCCTGGTGCTGGTAGATAAAATGTAACCTTGGTATCTCGTGCTATACGTCCTAAGTTGACGGTTGGAACATCTTTAGTAGCAAACTGTACTGGGGCATTGCCATTTTTATCATCTTGAACTGCTAGAGCTTGAGGACCAAATATTCCTCCATTTTCATCACCGGTCTTACAGCTTTTTCCTATGCAGCCACTTTGTGTGACAATAGTACTTTGTACACAGATTACTACTGAACCACCAGTTATATTACCATTTGCACATGCTTGCACTGGTGATATAGTTTGTTGATCTTGTCCAGCTGCACCATATACAATATATGGTATCCCCGTGAATATTCCTAAAATAAAAAGTAATTTTTTCATACTATTTCCTTTTATAGTTTTGCTACGTTAAATAATAACGGTTGTTTATCCCGTACTGGTATAACAATGGTACCGTCACGTCTTAATGTAAGCGGTAATGGTTGAGCATCAGGCTGCATAAGATCTTTAAGTACATGGGTAATTAATCCAATACTCTTCCAGCCTGCTTGCTCTCTTTTATAGAGACGTAAATCATAGGCGTCAGGATCAAATGCTTCTTCTTTGTTTGCTTGGACATACTCTGGACGATGAGCTTTTTCCATTGCAACTAATATTTCTATGCTCTTGCCTGCAGCAGCTCCTGCTATTGGCGTGAACGTATAGAGCAGTTGCGAGCCTGGAGCTGGCATATAAAACGTAAAATGAGTATCTCGTACTATACGACCTAAGTTAACCGTTGGAACGTCTTTAATATCAAATTGTACTGGAGTATCCTGTGTTGCTTGATCGCCAACTGCAAGTAATACTTGTTTTTCACAACTTGCCCCTATACAGCCACTTTGTGTAACAATAGTACTTTGTACACAAATGATCACTGAACCACCAGTTATGTTACCGTTTGCACATGCTTGTACTGGTGAGATAGTTTGTTGATCTTGCCCAGATGCACAATAAAGAGCATCTGGTATGCCGAGAGCATATAGTGCCAAAATAGAGAGTAATTTTTTCATAAGTTTCCTTTTATACTTAAAAATATACTTTAAACAAACTTAGTCCGGAATCCCACAAGCTAAAGGGGCATCTTGAGTAACAGAGTTTGTACACTGGCCCAAACTATTAAAACCGTACCTTTGTCCTGCAACACCCAAATGATCAGGAGTCTGTATATAACCGCCTTCTGCTCCAAGTTCTATGTTGTTGCATGCTTTAAGCGCTTGATCGAACGAGCGCTTGTTTTTTGGGTAACACGTTGCATCAAGAAATTTTCCCGAAGTCCATGTATTTACAACAGGCGCAGTTTCCTTATAATCTTTTATTAGACCATCATTTACTACTTTGGTGTAAGAACAGTATGCTGGAATATTAGGGCAATCGAGGATAGCGTTGCAAAGTCTATGAGTGAGCAAAAAGGCAGTAATGAGCGTACTTATATATACTATGTTTTTATTCATACTAGGTTTCCTTTCTTAAAGTTTTAAGTGAGGGTTTTATACTACCACATGCTGCATAAACACTATCAGGAATACTTAAATCAGGCTCAAGTGCTGTTTTCATAAACTCAGGATCCTCACAATATGTTTTTGGTGCCGTTTTTGAAATTTTAAGATTATCTATAGCAGGATTATTAGGATCAGGCTCTAAAAATACTGTGTATAAGGGTTGCATAGGAGTAAGCAATAAAGGGTATGACCCTTTAATAACCTTTGTATAGTCACCTGTTGGCGCAATACATAACCCCGGAGTAAAGCCCTGTGCGGTAATATCGACCGCTCCTTGAATCGTAAGATCAGTCGGTTTAGTGTACTGACCAGTAGCGTTATTTTTAACAAAAAATTTCATAATAAGGCCTTTATCCGGGCCTGTATAGGCAATACCGGTACAGTTGAGAAACCTAAATGCATATTTTTGAGTTGTAGGATTATCAAGACAGCTTGCTATAAGAGGATTATCCTGAGATGGCGTGCATACTTCTGCAATACTTATAGTTTTTTGAACATATACAAATATATAAAGTACCCACATGTATTTTAGTATAGAGCGTATACCAGACATTTTTTCTCCTTATTTCTTTCTCTCTGTTATTTACGATGTTAAAATATATGCAATAAAAAAGTCAATAATTTCTAGTTTGAATTATTTTCTAAAGAGATATATGAACTATTGTGTTATGAGCAAGAAATGACTAGGTTTATAAGAAAAGGAGAACACATTCTCTATGAAGTACCAAAAATGGTTGTTGATTAGTCTTTCTGCGCTTTTGTATAGTCTTCCCTTCTTTTTTAGCGCTACGCTCTGGTGGGTAACGTTTATTTTTCTGGTGCCGCTCTATTGGAGTGCTCTCAATTATTCGCTTTCTTTTAAAGAAGGGTATATATGGGGTGTTATACAGCTTACGCTGCACTTAAGTGGTGTACTCTATTCTATTATTCTCATGGCAGAAGGGCCTTATATATATCGTCTTATTCCTGCTCTTTTTATTATAATCTATGAGGCGCTCTATAGTGGTCTTGTGTTTTGGCTACTCTCTCTTATTATACGTTTTACGCGTCCGTCTTTTCTGTGCACACTGGGACTATGGGTTGTTGGTATGTGGCTTTATTTTTACTGGATGGATCAATACTGCTTATGGCTTTTTGGTATCTGCGAAGGATATTTCTTTATGCATCCACTGCTACCGCTTGCAACACATGCGTGCCTTTTAGCACTGTTACCGGCTCTTGGTAAAGTACTGCTTACGCTGATACTCTGCAGTACATCAGCATTACTTACGCTCTGCTTTTTTTTTATTTCATTAGTACAGCGAGGTATATTGCTTGTGTGCGCACTTGCTCCTTGGGTATTTAGTTGCTCTACACCGCATGCTACAGCAAGTACAGCACCTGCTTGGCTTTCTCGCATAGCCTATCTTCCAGGACGATTTTATTATCCATCAGATCTTACCCCAATGGGTTGTATTATAGCACAGTATAGTGCTGCACTTATCAAAAAATATCCTGCTCTTGACGTTATTTTGTTACCAGAAGGGTCTATTTCTCCCTGTAATTTGATAGAAGTACCAGAACTTGCTGCCTTTTGGGATAACAAAAGTTTAGGCAAGCCCATAAGTCTTATTATAGGGGGTACCCGCTGGGATGGAACACTGCGTTTTAATACGCTCTATTGGGTATATAACGGTGCTATTAAAACATGGTTTGATAAGCGGCATGGTATGCTGCTTACTGAACGCCTTGCTCCTGCATGGGACTGCACATTTTTTCGTACGCTGTATTTTCAAGATAGTGCACCGCTTACGCTGTCTACGCAGTCACGCCCGAGCTGGGAGATTCTTCCTGATCTTTTTGTAGTGCCGTATATATGCTCAGAAATATTTTTTAATGAACAGCAAGATGATACTTATACTAATATGCCTATATTAGCACTGTGTAATGATTTTTGGCTACAGCTGAGCTATGTAAGTAGACTAATGTATCTTGTAGCTCGTTTTAAGGCGCTGCAGTGGCAACGACCTATTATCTATGTGTCATTTTATTTTGGCGTATATATTGACAAATATGGTAATGAATGGAAAATTAATACGTTGTAATACTGGATATAAGAGAAAGATAAAGTTATGTTTGCCGTACCTGTTGCCCCTCAAGAGGCTATTTCGCTTGAAAAGTATCTTGATGCATTTATCAAATCACTAGATATTCGTGACTCATCACGTCAAACGTATAAGCGGCAGCTTAAAGAATTTATAATATGGTATACCCATGCTCAATCACCTGTACTTGAGCGAGAACACCTGCTTGCGTATAAAACGTTTCTTAATGAGCAGAAAGCGCTTTCATCCCTTACTATTGGCGGTTATCTTACGGCAGTACGACGTTTTTTCGAGTGGCTTGAATCTATGAAGATCTACCCTAATATTGCCAAGGGTATACGCGGTCCAAAACGTAAGCGTGGCTTTAAGAAAGATATTCTTACGCCAGCACAAGTTAAAAAGCTGCTTGGCTCTCTTGATTGCACAACACTTACCGGTAAGCGTGATTACGCACTATTAAATCTCATGATACGTACGGGACTACGTACGATTGAGATTGTTCGCGCCACAAAAGAAGACATAACACATCAAACTGGTGAAGCGGTACTTTTAATCCATGGTAAAGGTCGTGATGGTAAAGACGAGCTGGTATTACTTACCGAGCCTACACTACGACCTATTCGTGAATACTTAAAAGCACGGGGAAAAATACGTGATACCGACCCGCTGTTTGCTTCGCATAGCACTAAAAATCATGGTAAAAAGCTTACAACACGCTCTATTTCTCGTATCGTTAAAGAACGCTTGCGCGCTATTGATCTTGATGATAGTAGATTAACGGCACACAGTTTACGCCATACTGCTATAACATTTAGTTTACTTGGTGGAGCTACTCCCCAAGAAGCACGTGCGCTGGCACGCCATGCAGATATTAATACTACGCTTATTTATGCACATAATATTAATCGTATACAGCAGGCACCTGAACGGAAAATTGATGAATTTTTAGAATAAGATTATATAGTGTTCAGCAGGAATACGGATATTTACTAGACCGTATTCCTGCTTATTAGTTATTATGCGTTAACTGCCGTTTGTTCTAAAAGTGCTTCAATAGCACAGGCATGCCCATATTTAATATGTGCATGTTCTACTTCAGCAGAAACTGAAGGGTGATGTTTACGAACTGCATGCTTATGACGTGCTGAAAAGTTTTTAACACCGCAGCCTAATAAAATAGTTCCAGGAATAGCAAGCAGACCTCCTGATACTACTGAAGCAGAAATCATACCAATTCCTGCACCAACTTCTGCGCACGAACGCAAGAAAGAAGGTTTTTTGTGCACTGCATTTTTAACTACTCTTTTTATGCGATAATCTTGCTCGAGCTCGTCAAGCATATGCTGACGGTAGGTAGCAACTTCACGAGCAAGGGCACGCGCGTTATCAAGCTGTACATCAGTAAATATGTGGTGTGCTAATAGCTTTTTAATATCTCCCGGGTGCGTGCTTTTTTCTATCTTATGTAGCAGCAGATTGTAATGACGTTGTTGTATTCTTGCCGCATGAGGACGAATAGCATGTGCTTGAGTACTGGCAACAGCACAGGTAAGTATGAGTGCTAGAACTTTTTTCATATGCATCCTTTCAGGTTGTGTGATATAACGTACCTATAAAAAATGCTTAATTACACTCTTCTTAATAAAACCAGTGTACAACTAAATTAGTTTAGCGCAAAGGGGGGTTACTGTTTAATTTTTAATTACACTAAGTTTAAGCTACGAGCTAGAGCAACTGCTGTACCTGCACTTTTTTCTTTATCTTTAATTTCAAGCATAATATCACTAGAATATGCCTGTATTCTCGTAAGAAAATGCGTAAAATGAACAGTATCGAGCGTAGCTGCATGCTTGCCAATACGTTCTCCTGCTGCTTGACTACTATAATCAATCATAGGTACTCCGTCTTTTGGTTGCCAGGTAGCACGTGCTTGTAGCAAAGCTTTTTCTTGCGATTCGCCATTATGTAAGCATTCATGATGCAACGTATCAAAAATAATAGGAATTCCTGTTTCTCTAAAAATACTTAAACAGTCTTGCAGTGAAAACAGGCGATCATCGTTTTCTATTACTAGTCTTTCGCGAACGGTAGAACTCAGTGTGTAATATGTGGTAATAAAGCGCTGTATTGCAGCAGGTTTATCAGCATAGACACCACCAACGTGTATTTGAATTTTTGCCGTAGTATCAAGCCCAAGCGCTGCTAAAAAAGCTGCATGATACTCAAGCTCTCGTATACTTGCGGCAACAATATCTGGATTTGGAGAATTAAGTACCACAAACTGATCAGGATGCATAGAAATGCGTATATCATGCTGTATAATATAAGCACCTAGTTCTTGTAATGGCGCTTTAAAATAGGTTTGCCAGTCAAACGTATGAGTATAAAGTGCATGAGAAGCAAATGGTACAACACCTGAGCCTATTCTAAAAAATAATAACTTATTGTGCACGTTATAGGTAAGAATGTGTTGCAAGCAAGCAATATTATTACTAATAAGAGCAATAAGTCGTTCTGGTGAATAATTGGCAAGGCGCATTGTCTTTTGCGGACAACAGCCAATAGACCTGTTAATGCATGGATAACCTATTTTCATAAAAGATATACCTATATTTTTTATAGACTATAGTAAAAAAATATTCTAAAAAACTAGAATTATATACATAAAACACTGTTCAACTTAATCCTAGCACGCATTAGCAGATGCTAGCTACTACATAGTATCTTGCGCTTTCGTTGTTATTTCTTGACAGGATTATATACGTCTATAGAATACACAGAGTTTTTTACTGAGCATAAGAAAATAAGATACAGCATAATGCAATCAGCAGCTACCTATAGGTTGTTTAAATACGTTCTTGTAATTAGTGTATGGACATTATGCAAAATCTGTGCTCAAGAAAACCTCAGTATTCAGCCCCAAGACTTAAAGTGCGCTCAAGCTGCTGAGTAGCTTGCATATGCTCTTGGGATTACCAGTCAAGCAACTGAAGTTAGAAGGCTCTTATATACCCTTCTTGATAAACTTGATGATCGTTACCAGCTTATAGAATCTCTTGCGCCTATTACTGATGATACTTCACATGCTGTCTATAAGGCTTTGTGCCCTTTTTTATATACACCCTCGGGTATTTTAAAGTTTTTACCAGTCTCAGCTGATTATGTGCAGCTTATTAAGCAGATTCCTGTTTTAATTAATCAAGAAGCGTATACAGATATACGTACCTGTCTAAATCATCTGCTTGCACTTACCCCTTCTCCAGAGTATAACGCTTTTATAAAGCAGGGTATTATATACTGTGTTTATGCAGCTTGTTATCCATCTACCCAAGATAGTTATCTCTTACTTGCACGATATATATATTATGCGCTCAGGTATAACACCAATACCTGTTTTATTAAGCAATTGGGAAATCTTGTATGTACCTATGCAAATCAGCTTCAGCAAAAAACACATGAGCTTCTTATTAGTATTGCAGCACGTGCTCTTACCGTTAGTACTCTTTTACCCCAAGAGACCAAGCAGCAGTATAGTACTGGTATAAGTGCTCTTTTACAAGATATTACTACTGCCAGCCTACTTAACGCTCAAGGACAATCTGAAAAAGCACTTGCTTATATGTCTTTAGCGGCACAACAGCATATGTATGGCTTTTATATGCCTTCTTTTACCCCCAATAAAACAGTGCAGTCAAGCATTGATAAAAAAAGTTCATGGCATGTAGAATTTACCGATATACTCGCTCAACTGCATAGTGAAATTGAGCAGCGTGTAGCTTTGCCTCTATTTGAAAAAAGGGAAAAGCCTATTGAATATGAAGCGCTGACCTGCAATCATCGTAAAAAGCTTGTCTATTTAGCGGTACAAGGAAAGCGTCAGGGTATTTATAAAGAATTAATCAGGCGCTGTGCGCAGACTATAGAGCAACGGTTTGGTTCTATAGCACAAATACACAATCTAAAAGTAGGATGGGGTACGCGGTCTTGGCTTGGTGCCACAGTAGCATATCCGTATGTTCGTACTAAAGGCTGGTTATATAACACTGTAGTTGGTGAGCGTTATTATGCTCTTGATAGTTACCAAACATTACAGGATCTTCAACCACTCTTTTTGAACGCATTACCGTATGGTGAAACACCAGAAGGATTTTTACAATATGTCACTGAAGACACGCATCAAGAAATGAGTACTTTTATTGCTGAGCTTATTCAGCAAGTCTACCCTCAGGAACTTATATACTATGCTGATAAGTTTACCCAAGTCGATGATTCGGCACGTATTATTGCCGAATATACAAAATCAGGAAATCACTGCTGGCAGACTAATCCTGCTATTTTTAAAGAATCATTACGTTACTTTGATCTTGAACAGTTATGTGAACAATTACTTACTGTTAATATGCTTATAGAACAGAAGATCTATTTTGGTAAACGAGAAGCTATACAGTGTATTGCTACGTATATAACCCAGGCTGAAAAATGCCATGCACAAGTATTACGCGAGATTACGCCATATCTCATACATGCACGAGACACACTCGTTACTTTAATTACCCTCGCTCAGGATCATTATGATGCTATTAATAGCGATATAATGCATAATGAAGAGGAATTGCATAAAACTATTGAACCATATGTAGCATATGAACGTATGCGTGAATGTTTAGCATTGCGTATAGCTGCACGGCAAATACAAGTAAGTAAAAAAAGTTTAATGATCACGTGTGCAGTTTATGAAGAAGCAATTAAAGCTAATAGAGTACTTATACAGAAAAATGCACAAAAACTCAAAAAAATTAATAATATACTAAAAGTAGGTATATGTGCTGCTGGTGCTTGCTATGGCATTTATAATTGGCATCAAGGCTTTAAAGAGGGGACATTAGGATTACAAGATCTCATACAAATAAATATTTCACCGCAAGGCAACATAACCGTAACGCTTACTGCATTTTCAACATCATTTGGTGCGTCAGGAAACTCTTCATCTTCTCGATCATCTGGTGATAGTGCTCTCTATAGGGAATACAAAAACACTCATGTTCGTCGTATACAAGTGCCTCCACATATACAAAAAAAGCAAACACCATCTAAATCGGTATTCTCTGCTTTTACAAGCACATCCCTTGCACGTCTTTCGCGCCGTGTTCACTATTGCCTGCTTAAAGAGAACTTTATGCAGCAATTACAAAGTACACCGTTGTCCGAGCCAAGCGTATCAACTGATGATGTAAATGTACGTATAAATAAGCGTTTAGAAACGCTTGAATCGGCACTACACGAGCAACATACTCAAAAGCCAGTTAAGGCTACTATTACTCCTCAAGTAATTGCTTGCGCTCAAGAGCTGGGAATATCTATAGGCGAATATCAAAATCTTTTTGGTGATGCATTTCAGCGGCATATGATTGCTGAAAATTGTTCTCTTTTAAAAAAATTAGAAAAACTACGACGTTGTACTGCTCTGCCTGATACACTGCAAGAACAATGTAAAACGTTAGGCAGTTTTAGTCATGCCGCACTTCAAGCAGTGCAAGAAGGAAATGCCACTGACAGTGTTCTGTTTACTGACATGGCACATTCGTTATCAGACTGGTTGCATACTACGTGCATAACAACAGGTCTTATCGCAAAAGGAGCGCTTGAAGCTGCTGGTAATGTAGCAGTTGCTTATGCTCAAGATGGTATGCTTAATGCAGCAATTAATGTCATAGCACATACTGCCGGTGCACCAGTAAGTATTCCTCTTCGTCTTGGGTTAGCACTGTATACGCAGGTGATACCTTTAAGCAGGTTAGCATATACCGTTGGTAAGGGCTTGCTCTATGCTGATTCTCCTGAAGGTAAACAACTTGCATCGCTTGATATCTGGTGGCGTAATTTACCCGTTGATCAAAAATCACGACATATTTTTGAACTTGCTTTCGGTATAGTAGGCCCAAAGAAAATTGCTCATTATACTGGTCTTTCTAAAAATTTAAAATCTTTAGGAACGACACTATTGCGTGAAAGCGCTAGTCTTAATTCATTAATTACTGTTAATAATACTAATCTTATCGCCATATCAGGAATAGCAATACCAGAGCAGCTAGAAGGCTATGTTAGAGCTCTTGAGCAAACTAAGGGCAGAACGTTAAGTAAGCTTGAGGTGCAACATATAGCAGAGAGCATTGGGCATATACAAGAAAGCATTACTATGCCACTTACCGCTGGATTATTTAAGCATTTTACAAGTCCTTATGCAGCATTTCCTCAAGCTGCTCATCATAATAGCATGCTTGATACTAAACAACAGCATTCTAAAAAATATAACCCTCAAGCGTATCAGAAAAAACAGCTGTCACCTGAAGAAACACGTGCTCAAGAAATAGGAGCTGAAAATATTAGACTACTGCAAGAGGGATCACCTATTGATTTTTCTCAGTATGATCCTTCTATTGGTAATCTTAAAGCATTACAAGAGGCCATTCATGAATTTAAAGATCTACCTAATATACTTTCCAAAGATAGCCCACTGTATAAATCAATTGAGCATGGTATACAAGGTAATTTATCTGATAACTTAACAACTGCACGAGGAGCTTTGTTTGAACTTGAAGTTGGGTTACAATTAAAAAAGCAAGGTCAACAAGTATTAAATTTCAGTAGCCGATACAAAGGGCGAGAGTTTGATGTTGAAACGGTAACTCACCTAATTGAGTGTAAGCATATAGCGTGGGAACATCTTATACCAGAACGTATCAAAAAGTTAAAAGAAACATTGCCAGATCAACGGATAACTGCTACTAAGATTAATAAATCATTTCAAATAGTATCTTGTAATCCAATACCAGAAGAATGGAAGCAATGGTTTAAAGATAAAGGCATTATTTTTATTGAAAGCAAGGAATAACTATGAGTACATGTTACGGTGTTGCAGCAGATCTTAAATTAGAATTTAATGAGCATAATATAAAAAGAATAATACAGTTAGGAAGAAGTATAAATTTTCATTATAGCGAAAGACCTTTCGCTTATCTTCATGAAGCAAGCAACGACCCGAACTGTCAGCTTGCTATTAATTTATCAGATGATACTGCTTTACAGTATCTTTTATATGGAGATACAGAGGAAATACCGGGAGTAAAAGTAACTTTATATGACCTCTATTTTGCTTTATTTACGTTAAAAAATAATGATAATTCTCTTTTAGTCTCTTTAGGTGGCCCTTCAGTAGCTTGGAAAAGAGAGTTTGAACGTCTGATAGTACTAGATAACGCCCGTTTTGCTCGTGTATTGATAAGTCTTGTTCAAGATTTTTGTATAACTAACTTTAATATAGACTCTGAGCTTGATACATTTAGGCAATGTTCTTTAGAAGCTAATGCTTTGTATATAAGTATAGACTCAGGCTATAGTACACGAGATGCGCGAGCTATAATCTGGAATGGTCTTCTCGTAAGTGGGTGCCTTTTTTTTGAAGATAAAGAATGTAAGCAGCTCTATTCTATACCAAAAGCAATAGATGTGTTGCATCAAGGCATGCAAACTGGTAATGTGGTTACCTTTTATCTTAAAGCAGATCAAGCAACAATAGAAATGAGCAAGTTAAGCAATAGAATAATACTTACTCCGCTGTATCCATGGCGTATGAAAAAAGATACAGATGGCAATAAAGGCATAGATCTTGCTTTTTATGTTAAGATCTTACTCGGGCTTGTTGAAAATTACGCTATATTTGAGATGACGTCGACTTTCTAAATTAAGAAACTTAATTATATACATTATTTATTACTATATAGCATGAAGCAAGAGTTTTGCTTGAACTTAAAAGAGATATTAATTAATAAGTTATTTTAAAAATTAAGCAGAGAAACAATATTCTATGAGTACCTATTACAGTCTTACAGCACAACTTAAATTAGATTTTAATGAGCATAATATAAAAAGAATAATACACCTAGGAAGAAGTATAGATTTTCATTATAGCGAAAGACCTTTCGCTTGCCTTCGTGAAGCAAGTGATAACCCTGACTGTCAGCTTGCTATGAACTTATCAAACGATACTGTTTTACAGTATCTTTTATATGGAGATAAACAGGAAATACCTGGAGTAAGAGTAAATTTATACGACCTCTCTTTTGCTTTATTTACATTGAAAAATGATGATAACTCCCTTACCGTTTCTTTAGGTGGCCCTTCAGTTGCATGGAACAGAGAGTTAGAATATGATAAAATAATGCTAGATAACGCTCGTTTTACTCGTGTATTATTAAATCTAGTTCAAAATTTTTGCATAACTAATTTTAGTATAGATGCTGAGCTTGATAAATTTAGCCAATACTATTTAGATGCTAACACTTTGTATATGGATATAAGCTCAGGCTATAATAAGCAATGTGCTGAAACTATAATTTGGAATGGTATTCTTGTAAGCGGATGTCTTTTTTTTGAAGATAAAGAATGTAAGCAGCTCTATTCTATACCAAAAGCAATAGATATATTACATGAAGGTATACAAAATAATACTATAGTTACTTTTTACATTAAAGCAAATCAAAATAGAGCAGAAGTGAGCATATTAAGGGGTAGTATAATACTAACTCCCCTTTATCCATGGTATACGAAAAAGGATATAGATGGCAATGAGGGCTTAGATCTTGCTTTTTATGTTAAGATCTTACTCGGACTTGTTGAAAATTACGCTATATTTGAGATGACATCTACCTTTTAATTGTATTGTGCAGTAGTCACTTCTTATAAATATGTATAATATGTGAATAATTACTATACTTTTAGACTTTGTTGGCTATAGAGCTGCCCAGCTGCTTCGTAAAACTTCTTATAGCGAGAGTAATGACCTGGATGGGTTGCAAAAACATATTGGTAGATATCCCCAAACTTTGTCACTAAAGAAGATCTACGTTCAAGAGTATCATAATTTTTAAATATAATAGCTGCAGCTAAAAGCTCACGAGAGTTTTTAGTATGTACAATAGCAAAATCATCAGTTTGACTCTCCATTCTACGAGAAAGCATTCGATCGAAACCACGAGCTACCGTAGCTTCCGCCGCTACTCTCGCTACCATTTTCCAATTAGGTTTCAGTATAGTACTACCAAAAATAAATTTTTCTATTGCCCACAGTGTGCCGATAAGTAATACCTTATATAAAAAATCTCTTATATGATCTTTATTACATATATGTCCTACTTCATGTCGTACTGCAATAGCCGCACTATTTAAAATAATTTCTTGCTTGCTCATAGTTTTAGCATCAGGATGGGGTATATCATCTACCGAGATACTTTGTAAAATAAAGTTAAGTATTATATTGTTATTATTTGATAAAAGTGAGCGATACGTTTTTTTATTTTTTTCTGTCTTAATAACCTCTTCTAAAAAAAATAGCTTGTATTTGTTTGCCATGATAGTAGAAGAGCCTGGTGTTGCCTGCCACCCAAAATCAAATGGAATGTTATTATAGTCTCTCTCATGCAATTTAAATGGTATAGAATTAGAGTTAAGCTTTACATTTTCTAGTTGAGCGTTAACAAAGTCTCTAACATGAGCATACATTGCACTCTCTTCCATTCCATACAAAGAAAGAGAATAAGCCAAAAGTAAAGGTATAAAAATTAGTAAATTTTTCATTAAATTACCCTGATTTAATTTTTTATGCTCAAACTGTATTACATAGTAATTAAAAAAGCATTTTTTGTAAAGCTATTGACTTACTAGTAATTTATAGTAATTTTTTTAGTAACGACTAAGACGCTGCAGACACAGCCGAGTTAAGAGAAGAACCTTGATACACAAGTAGTAGAACTCTTCGGAAAGGTGACCGTTATAACACCTAACCAGGTAATCATGGTTATTAAGGCGTATATAGTAATATATACGTAAAATAAGGTGGCACCGCGATACTATTCGCCCTTAGCTAGAGTTAACAATAGTAGGGTTACATATTTTCGCGAGATTATTATGACACAAGAATTTATAGCTCATCGTGTGCTTTCCTCTCAATTATCTCTGCATATTAATCAAAAAGTACAGCTATCAGGTTGGCTGCATAAAAAGCGTTCATTTGGCAAGCTAGTATTTCTTCTTATACGTGATCGACACGGTGTAGTACAAGTAGTTATTGAAGATAAGCTACAAGCAGAAAAGTTAAAAAATATCTATACAGGATCTATTATAGCTATTGAAGGCATAGTACAGGAGCAAGCTGCTGCTCCAGGAGGATTTGAGATTCACCAGCCAGAGATAACCGTTAATGTAGCAGTTTCTTATGTAAATCCTATTGAAATAGATAAGCCTATTGATCATACTCCTGAAAATTTAACTACGTTGCTTGATTATCGCATTCTTAATATGCGTAATATTGTTGAGCAGGGTATTTTTAAAGTACAAACTGGTGTTGGCGATGCACTTCGTACTTTTTTAACACAGCAAGAGTTTGTTGAGTTTCACAGCCCTAAGTTATTAGCGGGATCTACCGAAGGGGGGGCAGAGGTATTCAAGCTTAATTATTTTGGCAAATTAGCAACTCTTGCCCAATCAGCACAATTTTATAAGCAAATTATGGTCGGTGCCTATGAACGTGTATTTGAGTTTGGTGCAACCTATCGTGCAGAGACCAGTGTTACTACACGTCATATGACCGAGTTTATTACGGTTGATGTGGAAATGGGATTTATTACTGATGTCACTGACGTAATGCACCTGCTTGCTCAAGCTCTTATTTTTACCTGTACGACTATTTGGGAAACTAATGGACGTGAACTAAAAGCACTTAAAGCAACACAACCAGTATTACCATCTCAGTTTCCTATAATTACACTGCACCAGTTACATGAACTATGTTATCAAGAAACAGGTCAAGATTTTCGTCAGGAACGAGACCCATCACCTTTTGAGGAGCGCTGGATCTGTGAATATGCTTTAAAAGAGTGGAACAGTGATGCCGTATTTATAACTGAGTTTCCTGCAAGTGATATGAAGTTTTATCATTATCGCAATACAACAAATCCTCATGTTGTTGATAGATTTGATCTGCTGTTTCGTGGAGTAGAAATTAGTACGGGAAGCCGGAGAGAACATCGCTATGAAAAATTAATTGAACAACTTACTAGTATTGGCGCAAATCCTGAAGATGAAGGATATGTCTATTATCTTCAAGCTTTTAAATATGGCATGCCACCACATGGTGGTTTTGGATTAGGGTTGGAACGTTTAGCTCAAAAAATTATTGGGCTTAATAATGTTAAAGAAGCAACTATTTTTCCTCGTGATCCCCACCGTCTTGCTCCTTAAATACAGTATTTTTAGGACATAAGATATTATAACTAATATCTTATGTCCCTTACAGAGTAGTTTTTACTAATAAATTAATCTTTTGTACAAATACCTGGTATTTTTTTGTTAAAGTATAAAAAATATCAAAGGGGAGAATTATATATGAAGATACTACAGTATATTCTTATTGCTATTACTTTTTTGAACTTATTAGAGCTTAGGGCAGCTAAAGGAGAACCAATAACTTCTGAAAACAACCAATTAATTAAAGTTCTCCAAAAAGATTATCCTGATTTAGTAATTAACACCGTACACTTTTATGATGAAGGTCACTCTAATAAAGTATTTGAAGTTAATAACACAGTACTATTTAGATTTTACAAAAAAAAGAATAATGTTAAACAACGATTACAATCAATAGCTCTTCTTAAGTACTTAAAAAATAAAATTACTGCGGTACAGATTCCCAATATTATATATGAAGGCAAAAATCATTTATATATAGGATATGAGAAAATTAAAGGAAACCCGCTATTGTCGTTACGTGTTCTTTCAAAAGAGCAACAAGAACTTCTTGCTATAGATGTAGCACGCTTTTTAGCTGAACTTCACGATAGTACTATATTAAAATATGCATATAGTATTAAAGCAATGAAAAGAAACTGGACGTTACGTGCTGTTGAAATAGCCACGCTTTTACGCAACAAAAAATCTACATCAAATATGGCCCAGCTTGCTGAACGTCTAGCTAATGAGTATAAAGCGCTTTCTAATAAAAATTCCTCTCTTGCACTTATTCATGGTGATTTACATGGTGGAAATATAGTCGTTGATCCTGTTACCAAAAAAATAAAGGGGGTATTTGACTTTGACCAGCTGCGTATAGGTGATATTAACGAAGATTTTAATTGGTTTTATAAAAAAAGACAAAGCGCTCCATTTTTCTTTGACGCACTTGTTAAACAGTATACGAAGCTAACTGGCAAAAAATTAAATCTACGCGCCATGGCACGAATAGCCCTTTTAAGAGAGTTACACAGAGTAGCACACTTTGATAGAGACTCGAAAGATAAGAAGTACAAACAAGAGGTTTATACAACTATAGCAAGCTTACAACGTGAACTTGGTTTGTAACATTATACAGTGACAGGTATTTGTATTCCTAGATCTTTAACTAAAATAGCAATGCTCGTATAAAAGCGTTTTTTGAGCTTTTCGGGAGTTTGATCAGTTATATCTAAAACATGATTAAGTTCTTCTACAAGGGCATAAAGAGCAATACGCCATCGATCGAGCTTTCTACCAGATAGCTTTTCATAGGCTTGTGCTAATGTAGCAAAAAAGTCTCTATTATAAGGACGTAGTTTATAAAAAGAGCGAAAATCTTTATGGATATCATTTATTTGCAGCTGATCAAAATCAAATATACCAGTTATTTTTTTGGTAACAGGATCAAAAGCCATATTTCTTTTATGTAAGTCACCATGTATTACGGTTATTTCATGCTCTTGAGGCTTTATTTTTTTACAGAGATTTTCAACATGATACGCAAGCTTAACAATATTTTTATCAATATTTTTTACCTTTTCTAATCTAGTAGCTATCTTATGTATAGTATCTAGTACTGAGACTTCTTTAATTCCGAACTCTCTTCCTTTAGCTGCCGGTAAAGCAGTATGAAGCTCATACAAGAAAGCAGCTAACTGCTGAATAATCTTATTACGCTGATCTTGAGATAGCTGCAAATAACAAAAATGAGTATTAAAAGTTTCTCCTTTAATTTTTTCATATCCCATGTAAAAATATTTTTTACCGGTATATTTAATTTCGGGAATTTGTACCGCAGTTATCTTATTTTTTAGATAATCTAATATATTTATTTCTTTTAGTAAAAATTGAGAAGCTTTCCTTTTTACCGAAAATCTAAATAACAGTGTATCATTAACTTCAAAAACAATGTTATTTCCACCTTGATCATAAAAGCGTAATGTATTAACTTTAAGTTCTGGATAATCTTGTTGAAGAATTTTAATTAAAGTTTTCTTTTTGCTTGTAGAAACATTATTTAATAATTGGAGCGTTCTCATGTGTAGCTCGTTTGCATTAACTACAACCGATGCGAGTGCTACCATTATACTTACTGTTCTTATTATCATACTTATTTACCTCTTTTTTATTTTAAATTTAGTTTACCTTACCACATTACTACCTCAAAAATTAAGATATAAGACTCTAGTAATGTAACTTTACCCTTTAATAGTATTTTATATAGAGAAGACATATTCTAAGTAATAGAGCGAAAACAAGGGAGAGAAATAGTATGACAACTATACGCTATGCTCTTATAGTAAGTATTTTTTTCATGCTCTTTGCTACTACAAGCCAGAGCATTTATTATAAACTACCATATAGATCTATAAATAAAAGCTCTCGCCTAATTAAAATTATCAAACAAGAGTATCCTGATTTAGTAATTAATACTGCACACTTTTATGATGAAGGTCACTCTAATAAAATATTTGAGATAAATAACACGTTATTATTTAGATTTTCTAAAAAAAATAATGCTCAGCAACTAGCACAATCAGTAGTTCTTCTTAAGTACTTAAGAAATAAGATAACTGCGGTACAGATTCCCAATATAATATATGAAGGCAAAAATTACTTATATATAGGATATGAAAAAATTGCAGGAGGACTATTTTCTTCATTATCTGATCTTTCAAGCGATGAGCAAGCGCTTTGTGCTGTAGATATCGCACGCTTTCTAGCAGAAATTCACAGTAGTACTATAGCAGAATATGCACAGAGCATTAAGGTGAATATAAGAGTATTTCTATCATGTGCTACTAAAATAGCCAATCTTTTACGCGATAAAAAATATGCACCAGATATAGTCTATCTTGCCGAGTATATAGCGAGCGAGTATAATAAAGTGCTCTCTACTAACAATAATAATTGCTATATCGGTCTAATTCATGGCGATTTACATGGTGGAAATATACTCGTTGATCCTAGCACCAAAAAAATAAAAGGTGTATTTGATTTTGATCTTATGCATATAAGTAATATTCATGAAGATTTTATTTGGTTTTACAAAAAAAGTTTTAAAACGCCCTTTTTCTTTGTAACGCTGGTAGATACGTACGAAAAACTATCTGATAAAAAATTAGATGTACGCACGATTGCTCTTTGTACACTCTTAAGAGAATTGCAAAGAGTAACTCATTTCAATGAGACAACAGACAATACCTATAAAGAAGAAGTCTACGAAAACATAACGCTTTTGCGAAACGTGCTTAATATATAAGTGTGTTATTTACTATTAATTAATACTAAGCTAGAATCGCTTAACTACCAACGTGCTCTACGCTTGTTTTCATCTGTTAGAGATTGTAAGATAATTTTAGATATCTTACAATCTCTACATTAGTATAATTTAACAAAGTTGACCATTGCAGTTATTAATCTGTTTACTACTCCTAAGATCAACATCAAGAGACGTAGCAACCCAATCACCAGCTCTATTTTTGCAATTACACTGTAAACTATACACTTGTTTCCAACTTTTCCATGCGGTATCCGTTGGTTGCATAGTACTTGTCATAAAGCAAGGATATTTATAGTCCCAAACTGAAGGGGTACATGATGCTTGATAAGAACCTGAAGGCATTACTCCATTACAGCTACCGTATACTAAACTTCCTGAACAATTAGCAATGTCAGTTGTAGCAGTCATTCTCGGATTAAGTAGTAAGCCTGACTTAATATATGCGGTAGGTGGTTTTCTAACATCCCAACCCTGATCGTAAATTTTACAGCTACACCATAAAACAACGTCTTGCTGTGAACCTGGAACATTGACTATAACGCAATCCTTACAAGAATTTGTATAAGATCCCTTAGGCTTCCATGCAACATCACCTTCACATACACCATACTTAAGCACACCAAAGCAGTTAGCAATATCTCCTGTACCACTTGCAAGATCAAGATATGTTTCATTATTATTATAAATAATATTTCCCTTAGTTTCTACTGACTCAGTCATTGGATAAGAGCAAAGACAAGATAATATATTATTATTAACTACACGGCAATTATGACAACTGCCCTGATAAGAGCCTGGCGGTAGATCAGCTTGAATACTACCAAATGATAAAACTATCCCTAATAAAAATAAAAAATAATACTTCATAGCTTTGTCTTTACCTTTTAACAATTAATTTTAAGTTGACCATTACAGTTATTAACTTGCTCGCCACTTTTAAGATTAACATCAAGAGATGTATCAATCCAATTACCAGCTCTATTCTTGCAATTGCAGTGCAAACTATAAGCCTGTTTCCAACTTGTTCTTGTTTCGTCATCCGTTGGGTTTATAGAACTTTTCATAAAACAGGAATACCCATGAAGATTATCTAACAACAAGGGATTACATGATGCTTGATAAGAACCACCAGGCATAACGCCATTACAACTACCATAGACTAAGCTTCCAGAACAACTGGCAATATCCTCTGTCGTATTTTCATTTAGTATTAAGCCTGATTTAATATAATGAGTGGATGAAAGTATGCTACTCGGATATGGCAAACAGCTACACCATAAAGCTTGCTGCTTAGAACCTGGAACAGTAACTACAACGCAATCTTTACACGATTTTTGATAAGATCCATCAGGCTTCCATGCAAGATCACCTTCGCATTTACCGTACTTAAGCACACCAACGCAATTGGCAATGTCTCCTGTACCACTTGCAAGAGCAAGATACGTTTCATTATCTTCAAATTGTTCAGAATATGGGCATAGGCAAGAAAGTATATTGTTAATGACACGGCAATTATGACAGCTATTTTTATAAGAGCCCGATGGTAAATCAGCTTGAATACTACCAAAGAGTATACTTAGTCCTAACAATACACATATACAAAAATAGTATTTCATGCTTTCTCTTAACAATTATCAACCTTAAGTTGACCATTACAGTTATGCACTTGTTCGTTACTTTTGAGAGTAATATCAACAGAGGTAGGAGTAACATTGCCAGCTATATTCTTGCAATTACAATGTAAGCTGTATATTTGCTTCCAAATCCAACTTGGTTCTTGTATGGTAAGATCTAAAGCTCCTTTTATATAACATTGAGTACATGATCGTTGATAAGAGCCTGAAGGCATTACTTTATCACAGGTACCGTATACAAGACTACCGGAACAAACATTAATAGCAGTTGTTGTTTTATCGTTAAGTAATAAACCTGACTTAATATACTTTGCACGGCGCAAGAGTGTACCTGGTAACGGACAGCTACACCATAAAGCTTGCTGCTTTGAATGGGGAAGAGTACCTATAACACAATCTTTACATGTTTGCTTATAACGGCCTGCAGGTAATTGATCACCACCACATTGACCATACTTAAGTATACCGAAACAATTTACGATTTCTCCGGTACCACTTGCTAGATTAAGAAGCGTATCATTATATTCAGCTTGATCTGGATAAGAACATTGACAAAATAGTATATTGTTATGTACAAAACAGTTAATGCACGTATGTTGATAAGAGCCTGATGGCAATTCTTCACCACCTGATCTTATAGCCTGACTTACACCGAGCACTAATCCTAAAAATAAAAATAATAGTTGCTTCATACTTTTCCTTTCAATCAAATTTATTTTATACAATAGTATTTATATTTATAATTTTATTCCTTTAATTATACATATTGCAATATTTTGCAAAACTGCATCTAGATTGAGAGCAATTTCTCTTAATAAAAAATTCTTAATATCTAATAAACATTAAGAATTTGCTACTATTATATATTTCATTTATATACTATTATAAAGATTGTAAAATACTTGAAGCATCTTATATTTTACAATCTTTAATAAGGCTTAGTTTATAATCTCTGTTGCCTGCGCAAAAGGAGCAATACGCGTTGGTAAGTCTTTTAATGCCTCATTAATAAATGCTGTATGACTTGCATATAAATTTAATAGTCTTTTATCATCATACGGTACCCATTGGATACTCTTTACTTCATGAGCATCATGTGATACGAGTTTGTTTTTTTCAATTTTAAGCGACAGATCATTATCAAGATGCTTATGAAATACCACCGTCTCCATCCATGCTCTATCAGTATTACGACAGTCATCTACAAACCCTTGGTAAATCTGTCTCGCGTCGTCCATAGCAATAGCAATACCAGTTTCTTCTTGTAGTTCTCGACTTGCTGTCACGCTGAGTTTCTCACCAGGATCAACCATACCACCAGGAATTGCCCATTCTCCGGTATCTCCGCGCATAATCAAAAGTACCAGTAGCTTTCCTGTTGTAGGATCATAACGAGTGATAATAGGATCTGCAGCATAATTTGGTCCCCACTCTCCAAGAATACCACGACCTTCTATACCGGTACGTCCATAAGGGTTTTTGGGAGCATGGGTTAAATCTTTTAATTCAGGTTTTCGCCAGGGTTTATCAGACAAATGTTCAAAGAGGGGATACGGTGGATTGTACTCAGGAAAGGGAACATCCCATGATCTTTTATTATTAGGCACCGGGAATCGATCAGGATAATCTTTATGCTTTTCAGTAAAAGTTTTTACAGGATATATTTTCATTATTGCTAGATTTTTTTGGTTTTCTAAAGCGATGCTTGCTGTTGTATAGCATGCTAAAATACTTATAGCTAATTGATAGCCAATACTATAGTTGTGCATTTTTACCCTTTTTCATATGCTTATCAATATCTCTAATAGTAGAGTAATGTAAATATTGTATAATGCAAGAATATACATAAACTCACATTTGAATGATAAGTAGTACATAAATAAAGATACTTATATAGCCTATCTATGCTATTATAATCTCCTTTTTATAGGTACCTTTATATTCTTTGTATTAACAATTACCAACTTTAAGTTGACCATTACAGTTACTAAGCACTTCACCACCTGTAAAAATGAGTTGAGTTTGCACATCTTGACCCGCCATATTTCTACATGAACAATGTAGTACATGAGAAGTATTCATAATGTCTAGTGGGTCTACAGCTATAATAAAGCAGTCCTTACATGTTTGCGAATAAGTACCTTTAGGTATAAAATTATCACAACCTTGACCAGGTGCGAAATATTTAAGAACTCCCCAACAATTAGCAATATCAAAACCCTTGTTCTTTAGATCTAGATCAATTTTTAACATGGTCATTGCCCCACGAGTGCTCGTTTGAGTAGCGCAAGAGATACATTCTAAGAAATTTTGTTGAGTCTTTGGGTCTAACCATATATTACAACCTGAACATGTTTTTTGATAAGAACCAGAAGGTAGAGCCTCTTGAGTCTGCATAAGCTGTCGTACTCCTGCTGCTTTTACTGTTGCTGCCGGCCTGGTTATTGCTTGTTGATGGACTCCAGCTTGTAATAATAGATTACTATTTATTAGTCCTACTAATAATATACACAGTACTAGGTATCTCATTGCTTTCCTTTTTATATACTATTTAGAGAGGCAAGTCTCTAGATGCTTCTTGTGCCTCTCTATTGTTTTATTAACAACTACTAGGTGTAAGTTGACCGTTACAGTTATTAAGCACTTCTCCACCTTGTAGACTTTCTGTACCACCTGGCCATTGTGTCTTAATATCTGAACCTGCTCGATTTCTACATACACATCCTATTTTTAGGCCGTTGCTAGTAAGGCCATCCGGATAACCAATCCAGCAATTTCCACAAGTTTCCGTGTAGGCACCTTTAGGTATAAAATCGTCACAATTATTACCATATATGAGATGTCCCCAACAATTGGCAATATTTTCTCCTCCTCTATTTGGCTCAAGTATTAAATAAGATGATCGCATATAAGCTGGATTGGTGTTTTGCGTACGGCAAGCAGGACATACCAAGACATTTTTATTATGTATGTAACAATTTGTACAGTCATGGAGATAAGAGCCTCTTGGCAATTCTTCACCCCCTGCTTTTATTACTTGACTTAATAATACTATCACTATTCCTAAAGATAAAAATAATAGTTGCTTCATGGTTTCTCCTTTTAATTATATAATTTCTATTATAATAATATATTTATAATAGTATTATATTTTTTATCTAAATTTCAATAGAAGTCGAAGGCTAAATCTTAAGTACTACATAGAACTCAGCCTAAAGATATACAGCTCTACCAGTTATGATAAATATGTGATCATACTTTATTAGCTTTGTATTTAGAGAGGTAGATCTCTCGTTGCTTTTAGTGTTTCTCTATTTTTTCATCAACAATTTCCAACTTTGAGTGTGCCATTACAGTTATTAACTTGTTCACCACCTTGTATAGACAATAACGATGGTACATCCTGACCTGCCATATTCTTGCAGGTACAATTCAGTATGTAATAAGAATTAACATCTTGACCGCCCACGTTTGCAGCTACAATAGAGCAGTCGTGACAAGTGTCTTTATAGGTACCTTTAGGTATAAAATCATTACAACTCTTACCAGGTTCGAAATATCTAAGAATTCCCCAACAATTGGCAATGTCATAACCCTCTTTCTCTTTTATGGGATCAAGGAGCAATACGGAGGATACTCCCCGAGTATTGTTTTGATTAGTGCAATTGCCAAGAGAGGCTATTATTACTTACATTACAATCATAGCAAGTACTTAGATAAGAGCCTTTGGGTAAATCAATACATTGACCATATTTGAGTGTTCCCCAACAGTTGGCAATATCCCTTGTATCCTTTGGGTCTACTGTAAGAGAGGTTAGAAAAACTTTAGACTCATCAGGATAATTGCATAAACAGAAAAGTTTATTATTAGTAATGCCACAATTAGAACAGGTACTTTGATAAGAACCCTTGGGTAAATCAATACATTGACCGTATCTAAGCACACCAGAACAATTTGCAATATCCTCGCCTTCTCCTCTTTCTCTAATTAGAAGAGAATTTGGTTTAGCTTGATCTTTGTAATTGCATAGACAGTAAAGTAGTACACCATCTGTAGAGCATAAAGGGCAAGTACTTTGATAAGAACCAGAAGGACAATGTTGAGGACATGGGTTAAGTTGCTGTGTTCCTGCTGCTTTTACTGCCGCTGCCTGCCTGGTTACTGCTTGTTGCTGAGCTTTTACTGCTCCTCCTGCTAGTAGGTTATTACCCACTAATCCTACTAATAATACACAAAGTAATAAATACTTCATTGCTTTCCCTTTTTAGGCTTTCATTAACAGTTGCCAACCTTAAGTTGACCATTACAGTTACTGATTCCCGTTTCACCACCTTTTATATATAAATTCGATGGTATATTTTGACCTGCTCGATTTTTGCATAAACAATATAGTTCTCCTACTTCATCTAGGTAATAAGGGTGACCAATAATAAGGCAGTTACACGTCTTTTTGTAAGTACCCTTAGGTATAAAATCATCACAACCCTTACCAGGTTCGAAATATCTAAGAGCTCCCCAACAATTGGCAATGTCGTACTTATTTGATATTAAATATGGATAATATTCTAACTGAGATTTTATAGACCTTATTTGAGGGTCCAACTTACCTTTTAAGGTGGTTTTGAGCGGATTAACGCAATCACATTGTAAGAGTTTTTCTTCCATAGAACACCCTGAACATGATTGGTGATAAGAACCAGGAGGTATATCCCAAAGTTGTCCTCGTAAATTTAAAGCACTCCCTATCAATCCTATTAGAGTTATACATAATAATAAATACTTCATTATTTGCCTTTTTATAATTATTAAATTTATTATTTAATTAATACATTTAATATATATAATTTATTATTCATGCTGCAATATTTTTTAAAATTAGAATAGGTAAAAGGCCTTGAAAATAGAATAAGACACTGGGTCTTTGTTTTGGCAAGTAGAGATAATAACAAAGCATTTTATTTACTATTTACAATATTGCAATTTAAACAATAAATATAATACTATTATAATAGAAATGTATAATTAAAAGGAAAACCATGAAGCAACTATTAGTTTTATCTTTAGGCCTAGTGATAGTATTATTAGGTGAAGGTCAAGTAATAAGGGCAGGTGGTGCAGAATTGCCAAAAGGGTCTTATCAAAATAGCTGTTACGAGTGTATTAGGATAGGTTATTATTTGATTTGTTATTGCTCATATCCTGATTCCGTTGCACCTAATCCGACCTACCTTATAATAGACCCAAAAGATACCAGAGATATTGCCAATTGCCTTGGTGTGCTTCAGTATGGCGCATGTCCAGAGGCAGAACTATTACCACCAGGAAGTTATGCACAATCGTGTAAAGATTGCATTGTCGTCAATGTTCCCGATTTACAGCAGCGAGCTTTATGGTGTAGCTGTCCAACTCCAGGATCCTCTAAATATATTAAGTCAGGTTTAATACTTGATCCAAATAAAAAAGAAGATATTGCCAATTGTTCAGGAGGCTTAGTATATGGTAGCTGTACAGGCGTTATGCCCTCAGGTTTTTATCAACAAACATGTAGTAATCCTCCTTCATTACTTTATCCTAACTTACCGCAGCAATGTTTTATAAAAAGCTATATTGGAGTGCCTCATTTCTCTTCAAATCCTTTACGGCAAGCTTATGCGTTATATTGCGGCTGCAAAGATAAAGATGGTCGTTGGGTTAGTGCAGGTATTAATCTTAACTTACGAAGTGGCGAACAAGTTAATAACTGTAATGGTCAACTTAAGGTTGGCAACTGTTAATGAAAGCCTAAAAAGGGAAAGCAATGAAGTATTTATTATAAGGTGGTGAAATACTCAGTAACTGTGATGGTCAACTTACAACTATGATTTGTGCATAGAATAATAAAAAGGCACCAGAAGTAACCAGATATCTACTTCTTTTAAGAAATATATACGAATAATATAAGCTATTTAATACAATCTGGATATATACGCGCCTAATTATACTTGCTTGCAGTCTTAATAAACCCTATAATTATCTTATATGTATAGAGTATTTGTTTGAGTATTTATAAAATAACTGAAATATATTATTAAATATTGACTCGCATATAGTTCATTTTGTACTATTAAAACAATAACTTTAATGCATAGGAGAATTAGTATGTTCTTACAACGACTATTTTTAGTAATAGTATCAAGTAGCCTATTAGCAAGTAGTGCTCATGCAATGGCACCATTTCGCTTTGACGTCCCACCGCTTTACTTTAGCAATGATACAAATAAGACAATATATGTTACGGGACAACATTCTAGTTGTCATAGGATTTGTGGGCAGATCTTCCGTCCTTCATATACTAACCTTTGCTGTTTTGGCTCCACTATTCGTAAAAAGCACTATATAGTTGAGACAGCACCGAAGGGGCTTACTATCTATGTGTATGACGGCAAAGAAGGCAAGTTATTAGCTAAGAAAACTATAGAGTCTTGTCCTAACGCTAGTGACTGGGTTGATGTAACTCTTGATAGCAATTATCAGTTCCAGCAAAAGTGTATGCCGTGGCCAGCAAGTACTTAAAACAATAAGATCAATAATCAGAGCAAGAGTTAATAAATAATGCGTATAGCTCACTACATAAGTGAGCTATACGCAAGCATATTTAATTTGGGAATATTAATTATGTTATTAAAACAAATTTTTGTAACACTAGTGCTAAGTAGCCTATTAGCAACAAGTACCCGTATAGCAGCAACATTTACCTTTACTAATCATACAAATAAGACAGTATTTGTTACGGTGCAACACGATGATTGTTATAACATTTGCGGAAAGATTTTTCATCCTTCGTATACTAATCTCTGCTGTACTTCCTTCTTTGTTGATTCAAATAAAACCCATAACGATTTGTTATCGGTAAAAGGAGGTTACTATGCGAGTGGATATACGTTCTATGTGTATGATGGCGAAGAAGGCGATCTATTAGCTCAGAAATATGAAAATCCTTGCACTAGCAATGATATTCAAATAACACTTGATAGTAATAATCAGCTCAATGGAAAATGTGCATAAGTTGGCACAGCTAAAGCTAAAGAAATAAACAGATAATTGTTTAAGTTTGCCTATGGAGTGAGTCTTGGGCAAGTATTGTTAATAACGCAAGTAAAATAAATTCACTGATATTTTAAAAGTTCTTTTTAAGATAAAAAGAGTTTGAATATTTCAAAATAAATGAAATTTATAACTAAATATTGACTTATATGTTATTCAAACTGTAATATTTTAACAATAACTTTAATGCTTAGGAGAATTATGATGTTATTAAAACGACTATTTTTTATAGTATTAAGTAATATATTAGCAAGCAATGCTCATGCAGTACAGCTTTACTTTTACAACCAGTCAAATAAGACAGTATATGTTACGGGACAGCATACCGGTTGCGTTTCTATCTGTGGAGAGATATTCCATCACTCATATACTAATCGTTGTTGTTTTGATACTCCTGATTCCGTGCCTCCACGCACCTATTTTACGCAAACAGTACCTTTAGGGCTTACGCTCTATGTTTATGATGGCAGAGAAGGTAATTTATTAGCTCAACAAAATTTAAGTTGTCCTCATGATAATGATGAAATTGATGTGGTCCTTAATAGCAACTACCAGCTCAATCAAACGTGTGCGTCTCAAACAGGTCTTAAGCAACAGGCATCTCAAGGCGAGCGTCAAATAAAGAAATAAACAGGTAAATAAATGTAATATTAAAAAAACAACTTTAATACACAAGAGAATTAGTATGTTCTTAAAACAACTATTTTTAGTAATAATATCAAGTAGCCTATTAGCAAGTAGTGCTCATATAGCAGCACGAGATTATTATCATCTAAAATTTGACTTCCTCAATAATTCAGGTAAGACAATATTTGTTACAGTACAGCAGACTGGTTGTGCAGGTATTTGTGGAAAAATTTTTCACCCTTCATATACTAATCTTTGCTGTGATTCTAAGGATGTTTCTTCCGGTAGCGAGGTGAATTTGAATATAGTAGCGTCAGAAACGCAACCTAAGATCTTTATATATGATGGTGAATCAGGTAAGCTATTAAATTCTACATCTCTACCATGGTGTAAAGAACAAGGTATAGATCATATGCCTAATGTAACTCTTGATAGCAGTTTTCAGATCAAGTACGGTTGCAATTTGAGTTCTGCTGCAGCAAAACAACTTAAGCAAAAGATAAGTCAAAGCAAGAGTCAACCAAAGAAATAGAGCTATTAAGCAAGTATACTTAGTAACGCACGCTGGTAAAAAGAGAGCATGTCCGTAATGTGTCCTTTATGGACATGCAAAAAACACCATAAAAATGCGTTGCTCAAAGTATTTTACACAATACCTAGGTTTTTACTTAAATACGCTTTAATATCCAAGTATCTCTATAGTATATTTAAATAGAAATAATAGATCTATATAAATTATAATATTGTTTCAATAATTCAAAACAATACGCTTTAACATTGCGTGTATAATCTTCGATTTATACATAGTTAATATATTTTATCGTCTAATTATAATCTATGTTTATAAGTAAAAATAAGCATGATTTTGTATATAAATATATAACAGAAATTTTATCTATAATTTATGGGTAAAATAAATTATTGCCTTTAACTTTGCTATACAAGTATGCTTATAGTTAAGGTAATCGTATGTATGAGTAAATAAGAGATCACCTAATGAACAATTTTTTAAAAATATATACTATTATAATTGTCTCGGCTTTAAGCTCTTGTATTCTGTATGGATCTCTTACACAATCGCTTGTACTTTTACAAAGAAACCTTGAGCTTCTTGCGCGTTATACACAGGAGCAGCAGATTAAAATTACTATGCAAAAACCTCTATCTCTATCTAATTCCATGTATCCTACGTTTGTAGAATGGTATACTGCTTGTCATAAGAATCTACCGGCATATATAGCAACCGGTACATATTATGCTCACACTACCCTTAACGAAGTAGAGTTTAATAAAGCTTTAGAGGCTTTTTTTGAGGTACATCGTCAAGAATCTTCATGGCTGCGGCAGCCTCATCTTTGGGTTGAAAATTCACCACAAGCATCAGACGAGTTATTTGGTAATACTCCTGTATATAAAGCTTTTGTACAAAAACTAGTAGTCGACACTAATAGTATTATAGCATTACATGGTGATCACCATGGAGATATTCATTCGTTGCTCGCTTATCTTCTTTTTTTACAAAAGGAGGGATATTTAGATAAAAAAGACGCCTTTAAGATAGTTCATCCTAATTTTTATATGAGTTTCTTAGGTGATTATGTTGATCGTGGTAATTATGGCCTTGAAGTAATTTATACGCTCTTACGATTAAAAATTGCAAATCCTAATCGTGTTTTTCTTGTACGTGGTAATCACGAAGACGGATCTATAAATGGTATGTATGGATTTGAGACAGAAGTTAAAACGAAATTTAAGCAGCTAACAAAACAATCACTAGATAAATATTTCTTCAGGATAACTCATTTATATGATTTTATGCCGGTAGCACTCTACCTTGGCTCTGGAAACAAACAACAGAATTTTATTCAGTGTTGCCATGGCGGTATGGAAATTGGCTATCAACCACTTCAACTGCTTGAAAAACCAGAAGCTGTAGCGTTTCAATGGCTTACACAATTGAATCGAAATGACAATTTTGCAGATTTACAAGCAAATTTACAAAAAGTACGTAAGAGCAGTATACCTGAACCAACGCCAGCGTTTGCTGATATAAATCTTGAAGCAATAGATAAAATAGACTATTTTGGTTCCATTGGATTTATGTGGAATGATTTTATTGTAGATCCCCTCTTACCTATTGACTATATAGATGGTAGAGGATACCAATATGGTAAAGCTATTACCGAAGGTGTTTTGCAACAAGCAAGCACAGAGACACATCGTATACGCGGCGTAATTCGTGCACATCAACATGCATCTGGAGCAACTGATATGATGCGATCAATTCTACATAGCAATATGCCTGATTCACCAAATCGTGGAGTAAGTAAGCTTTGGGAATCTGACACAGGAGATAAGCTATGGGATGGTATTGTCTGTACCTTTTTAGTTTCCCCGGATACAGCGTATAGTAGAGAGGGTACCTTTTTTGATTATGACGCCTTTGCTTTGTTGACTACTGCACAAGAATTTAACCAATGGCGTTTACAAGTATATCGTACACAATTAAATACAATACTATCTCCTCCTACGCTCTTTAATTTGTTTGATCTTGCAACTACGTATCTTTTACCAAACAAATTACTACAAGCGCAAGCCGTTATTATGAAAAAAATAGATCGTATCCCATTAACCAGTGTATTTAAAGAAGATACTAGATTTGAGCGAGGTGAGCTTGTAATTGTACAAGACGATACTACAGGTACTGCTAGATTTAGGTATGGTCTTATTGTTAAACCTAATCTCGCGCCCCATACCTATACAGTACAAGTTGATAGAAACACTAAACAAGAGTCGTCCGCACAGAATATTGCTAAAGTATCTCCTACAGTATTACTTATTACTACTGCTAAAGAATTAAACAATATTCTAAATACGATTGTCTTTTCTGATACCGGAGCACATCCGCAAGAAAAAGCAAAACAAGCTGGCTTTAACTTTCAAGCAGGTAATACGTTTATCGTAGGAGAACTAGTATTGGTTCCTCGCACACCAAAAGCAAATATGTATAATTATACATATGGCATTATTACGGAAATAACGCCTTCAGCAAAGCATACAGTGCATCTTGAAGAAGGGAAAACAAGGACCGATCTACAGGCAGGAGACTTAGGCAAATTACCCTATCTTAAAGCCATAATTTAAAGCAAAACTTATTTGAATCCCTCAAAACACCATTTGGTGCAGTCCTCACGTTCTTGCCAATGATGCATAGCACAACACTGAGTGCAAAAAGCTCGTTCTAATGCAGGACCACACCAATACTCTTTTGCTTGCATACTCATACAGAGTACCAAAAAACATATATATATACTACCGTTCATAGCCCTATTTCCTAATTTATTTATATTATTGCATATTAGTAATAATATATTTTATACTAGTTTTTAATGAAAACATAGAGTTTGGATTAAAGTAAAAGCATTGATGAAAAAAGTACTTTATGTAAGTTTATCTTTAGTATTCTCTTTTTATTCTTGCGTTTCCCGCAATCCTGCAGGTATTCTTCCCTATGCTTTTTATAATAATCAAATGTGGATACTTTTAGGTCAAGAAGCACAATGGATACGCAATTATTTTTGGAGTGACTTTGGAGGTTCAGCTGATCCTTCAGATACTTCGATAACATATACTGCTGCTCGTGAGGCAACTGAAGAGACTCGTTACGTTTATGGTAATGGCAACTATAAACAGTCTATTAATTATTTGTTGCCACGTTTGTCTCAAAAATATGCAACCAAAGTAGATTCTTATACTATGTTTTTTGCCCAAGTTGACTATAAAGATAGCAATCTCTTTAGAAATGGTCCCACCGTACCTCATTATGATAAGGTTGATTACGCATGGATACCAATACGTGAGCTTTCTACTATACTACAGGAAGCGCAAAGAATTCATGGTGCAACAGACGCTCCAAATAATGTATATATCCCCAAAAAATATGCTAGTCCCAAAAATACTACTCAAGAATTTAGAATGTATAACCGTATGGCGGGCGCTCTACTTTCATCTACAGGCCAAGAAATTCTCACAAACATTTTACAACAAGAAGCGCAGCGCCAACAGAAGCCTGCTGCGGGTATACTTCCCTATATCTTTTATAATAATCAAATGTGGATACTTTTAGGCCAAGGGATACGTCAGTATTTTTGGGGTGATTTTGGAGGTTCAGCTGATTCTTCAGACACTTCAACAAAATATACTGCTGCTCGTAAGGCGACTGAAGGGACTCGTTATGTTTATGGTGATGGCGACTACGACTATATAAAATCTATTAATTATTTTTTATCACGTTTGTCTAATAAGTATGCAACAACAGTAGATTCTTATACTATGTTTTTTGCGCAAGTTAACTATAAAGATATTAATCTCTTTAGAAATGGACCCGAAGTACTTAATAGTAAGGCTGACTATGCGTTGGTTCCAGCACGTGAGCTTTTTGATATAGTACAGAACGCTCAAAAAACATTTGGACCACAGGCAGAGAAGAATATACGTATTCCTCAACGCTATGCTAGCCCTACTAATAGGACTGGCGAGTTTAGATTATATCAGAGTATGGCTCGTCGTCTACTTTCATCTAATGGCCAAAAAATTCTTAAAGAAATATTGCAACAAGAAGCGCAGCGCCAGCACCCAAGTACAGTCACACTGAATACAGCGTTATCGCGCTTGAGTATAGAGCTTGTATCTTTACAATTCATGCTCTCTCCATAAAAAAAACCATATAGTTATTATACATATATACCAATAAGCAATTTATTGATATATATATGCATATTTTGTTACTATTATGATGATTAATATTAAAAATTAAAGGATATTATTCTATGAAGAAAATATTATTGTTTATTTTGGCAAGTATGAGTTTTACTTTATCACTTGTGGCTGCTTGTCCTAATGGACAAGTTACTTGTAACTATATGGATATAAATAGCCTTCTACAATCTATACCGCTTAACCAGTCTGTACCAACGTGCTGGAGTGACCCTCATTATTTCTATGGCTGTTGGCCATGCAATATGAGTGATATAAATACTAAATGCAAAAATATGGTATCTGCACAACGAGCTTATGATTCGTATCAGGGAGGAACGGTACAAGCAAAATCAACACTCATTACTTGGGAAACTGATTTTGATGCTAATGGCACTATTATACATACAACGTAACAAGTAATTTTTTATAATCAGGAGAGCTGTAATGAATAGAGACATAGCTTTATTAAGAAAAACAGTATGTACGCAATGGCCATGGCTTATGGGAGTAGGATTAGTATTTATCGTATTAGGAGCAATAGCATTAACGAGTGCCGCTTTTACCACTTTGGTAAGTATAGTACTTCTGGGAAGTATATTGTTAGTATCAGGAGTTATGCAGGTTATACAGTCATTATCTACCCGTAATTGGCATGGATTTTTTTTATATACGCTTGTCGGTGTACTGAATACGGTAGTTGGTATAATTTTTGTTACTAACCCTGGTGCCAGTGCGCTTTCATTAACCCTTGTTCTTGCTACTTTCTTTATGGCTGCGGGCCTGTTTAAAATTATTAGTGCATTAACACATAACTTTGAACATTGGAGTTGGTTACTGCTTAATGGTCTAGTAACACTACTACTTGGGATTTTAATTGTACGCCAATGGCCGGTCTCAGGACTATGGGTTATTGGTACCTTTATTGGCATAGAACTTATAGTAAGCGGCTGGACAGCCCTTATGTTGGCTTTACGTGTACGTAATAGGCTCTGTCTTCAGGTGGTACAGTAACATGCTACGTGCGGCGCTAAGTAAAATCGCCGCACATTACGAGTATAACTTACGTAGTAAATCTACAATTACTGCAATTACAACCTATACGAGGTAACGTTGTAGTATCTGTACTACGAGCAAGCGCTTCTTGATAATTTCTAATGCTTTCTTTAATTACTTCCCAATTACTTTTAGCAGGTAAGTGTGCTGTATTATTTTCTAAAATAGAAAGTGTTGTCTCTAAACCATGTGCAAGAGCAACCGAGTCTATTTCACAATAGGAATATTGTGTTGCTTGGTATAATGCTTGCAACAAATGGGTGCGTTCGTGTTCTTGTGCAATCTCATAACTAAATTGTATAATACGAGCTACATCAGGAGTAAGTAATACTCCTGTACTTTTAAGTACACTAATACTAACTAAACACCAGACAAGTGTATATAAACGATACTTCATGAACAACCTTTCAATACCAGTTTACGAAGCTGGCGCGTGAGGACCACAGTGACAAGGATTACAGCGACAAGGAGAAGGACACTTACAAGTAGGAGAACAAGTACTACGATGCACAGCATCACGCTCTAGTTTTTCTTCAAGAATTTCTAATCGTTGCTCAAGCTCTTGCAATCCTTTGACAGCACTACGAGCATTAAGAAGTGCCGGCATAAAAATAAATAGTATCATGCCGAGAACACGAACATTAGGCATAACTCTCTCCTCTTTTTAATTAATAAAATAATATATTAATTACGTACAATAGCACGTTTGAGAAAGCTAATGCAACACAATAAAAAGCCCCTTTTAGAGAGAGGCTTTTTTCACGATATTAATAATTTTGAGCACGAAGACAGCTAATACGTTCTTCAAGCTCTCTTGCTACTTTGTGCGCACGAGGGAGCTCTAACTTTTCAAGCATGAGGTACACACTAGATAAAAGGTCTATACGTGCTTGCAGAAGATCATGGCGCTTTTCGTCAGACAACGTATTATGTTGTCTATCAAGTGCATGCGCAATGAGTTCTACGTGCTCTACTATAAACAACATTTTTAATGCATGTTTAAAAGCCATTTTTTGTGCTATTCGTGGTCCTACTATACTAACAAAAGCTTTATACATACGAGAACTATATGCAATGACAAACTCATGTAGTTGATGTGCATACTTGCGAAGCTTTTCAAATGATACTTTATCAGCATTAATAGCAACCCCTTCAATAAGCCTAAAGCGTGCAAGTTCACCAATAAGCTTTTCAAATACAGGGGTAATTTTTTCATGCAACACCATAAGATTATTAAGAGTATGTATATTTTGAACTGCTTTGGCTACCGAAGTACTCGACGATAAAACCATTAAACTTTCAGGACACATAACTGTATCAGATAATTGATGAGAAAATGCCTTATTTGTTAAGTTGAGTACGCTACCGAGCACTATTATAACAAAGAATCGTATAAAAAAATGTACCATAGTAATAACCTCCTTTATAGTATATATATTATATATTAATGTATCGCAATCAACCTATTAATTTCAATTATTAAAATTAATTTATATTAATTATTTGCTCGTAGATTGCTTTGTGGCTTTTTGGTCTTTATTACAGGCATCTGAGTCGAGAGGGGGATTAGTTGCAACAAGAGGGTAACTACTGCCGTTATAGGTGCCAATAGTAAAGGTTGAATTTATACTAATGGCATTTTTTGTATCTTTAGTAAACCCATAGTATGATTGTCGTAGAGCGTCTTTATTAAGAATAAGAAAATAATTATCTGCTCCTGCTGGAACATCATAGGTAAACCAGATATCTTCATGAGGAGCAATCAGCGCATGTGTTTTTCCTGTAACAATATATAATGGTTCATTTGTTGTGTTAATAAAATGTTTGCAGCTACTACCATACAGAGAATAATTAGCAAATAATAAAAAAATTTCTATATATAATTTTCTCATAGTATTATCCTTCTTTGCACAGTATACTTAAAAGCAAGATGCAAAGTAAAGATATTAGTAAGTGTCTGAGCTTGATTCATGCTTGTAAAATATGATAATGTATACAAAAGAATAATTAATTATTAACTATAAGGAGTGAAAATATGAAGTTATTTACCGTGATTACTACTTTGCTTGCTGCTATTGGCGCTCTTAATTGGGGATTAGTTGGTCTTTTTGATACCAATCTTGTTCATACATTATTTGGCGCTGTTCCTGCTCTTGAAAAGCTCATCTATATTCTCGTAGGACTTTCTGGTTTAGGACTTCTTGCTACGCTACCGGCTGCATACAAATGTCATCATCCACGATAATATTAACATTAAAATGGGTCCTTAGAGGACCCGTTTATAATTATAGAGAAAATAATTATTAGAGAAAATAATTATTTAGCGACTAAAATAGATCTTCATCAAAACCAAATGCTGAACGGGAAGAACGGGAACGATTTGATGAACGCCCTTGTGAACCACGTTGGTTTTGTGCACTACATTCACGACCACGACAAACGTGTGGTGCTAAACCACCCATACGTCCTGCTTCTTCACGTGACATTGTGCCACCTTGTCCGCTTTGTCCACCTTGTCTGCTACGACTTCTATTACCTGTTGAGCTGCTTGAGCTACGTCCGCGGGATCCCGCTTGACTTCTTGTTCTTGCCATATTACTTCCTTTCTTAGTATTAAATAGACAAGTTTATTATCCATATTCTTTTTTTAGCCTAAATCATTATTACTCTATAAGTCAATAATTTATTAAAAAATAATATAATAATATTCAAATTTGCCATATTATTTAAACAGGTGAAAAGCTTACGTATGCTACGATTTTTTATTAAATTGAGATCAGCTCGATATGCAAGAGGTTTTTTTAGAGCACGTATAGGAGTGGCACTTGTACGAAGAATAATTCGTCTTCTTGTGTTTGAGCATTCCAGTTATTTTGTGTTTTGTGTTTGCTTTGCTTTGGTGCGTTTAGGACGAATTATACTTTTACAGCTTATTGCTCCTGAACTTTCTATGCGTCTTTTTTTAAGCGAAATGCTCATTAATCAAACTTTTTTTGAATTACTTGGTTCTTTACCAAAAGTAGTATATCTTATATTTTTTGTATTCGTATATAGTGGTGAATTAGTTACTCTATTTTTTATTCAAAGTGCGCTTATTTATTTTACTGCTGCTCGTATACAAAAGCAGCCAATTTCTTGGTCTACAAGTTTTAGCATGAGTACGCGAAGTATACCACTATTAATGACCTGGGCGTTAGTTGAACTTGGTGTCTTGGGGATAATCATTTTTTTGGGAATTATAGGTGACATACTGTCTGTACTATGGGATGTGAGCACTTCGTTTGTGCTTCCACTGCTGGTATTCTCAAAAGTGTCACTCTATAATATAATGCGCCAAGCATTAAGTTTATTTAAAAAAAGATTTGCTACAGTAGTAGGAATAGATCTGTTTATTGATCTGAGTATTTTACTCGTGACAGCGCTTGTATATTATCTTTCTCAGCAGCCGACTTCTTTTTTGATTACTAATACTCAGTTGCTTGAATCAAATGCTATAGTACTTGTACTACTAGTGTATTTAGAAGCTATTGGCATAGCAGCAGAAACCATAGCAATTACTTTGCTATTTCTTGCCTTTACACCATCGCATAAGCTTAGTATGCGATAGCGTAAATAGCTCTTACCAAATCATTTCGCAAAAGCTTCCACTAATTACCCCATGTGAATAGCCATTTTAATTACAGAATCCCTGAGCATCCGCACCATTATCACATGGATGGCAGAAAGTAAATGGATGCTGAATAGAGTAACTACCACAACAATGTACTACTTTAGTATTGGTAGGTACATACCACCAATTAGCAGTTTTATCTCCCATAGTATGTTTAATTTCTTGTACTCCTTGATCTGTCTTTACCATATACCATAGTGTTCCATCATGTTCACGAAAAGAATTAGCTTGTACTTTAGTACAAATCAACTCTGCATCAGGACAATCAGCATGAAGTACCGCATAAGAAAGACTGAAAATAAAAAATACACGATAGAACGCATTTTATATCTCCTTTTATTCTCATATTAATTACAAATATAATAAAAATGCAATATTTTTAAAAGCCAGAAACAGCTATACTAAATACTATACAGTCTTAGAAGGGGCGATAGGTAAGTGTAACCATATCTGAGTCACGGCGGCGTTCAAGAATAATCTCGGGAGGTTGCTGTATAAACAAATCTTCAACGCGATCAATAAGATCACGTAAAATACCAGTATTAATATCAATAATAAGTGGGTTATCTTCTTCGTCGAGGGGCTCATCCGGTTTATAAAACTTAATGCCTATAGTTACACTATCAATAAAAAACAAATAAAAGCGTGACCCACGTACATGAGAAGCCTGGGAATTTTGCAAAAGAGACTTCGCTGCTGCTCTCCCCTGCTTATCAAGTAACAACTCAGCAATAACGCGCAGTTTCTCGTCGTTATGGTCAGCAATAAAGTAACGACCTTGGGTGTCTTGTTCTATCCGTAAAATTTCTGTCTCCATACTCTTTCTCACTTTTTTAGTAGATTATTTATTTTTCACTTTCTACGTCAAATTCTTCTCGTTCTATTTCTTCTTTTGTTACTAAGCCACTAATAGCAAATGCCCGTTTAAGTGCCATAGCTTCAGCAACTTTAAGAATCATAGCGTTCACGTATTGTTCCCAAATAGGGGCGCCGCGCTTAAAATAGTCTTTAATACTTACAAATACTGTAGTTGCTTTTGTACGATCTTTGCGAAATACGCTACAAAATGCACCCGTTAGCTTCGATTTATCAAATAGTAAATGGGCTTCGCCGTATTCTATATGCAAACTTCCATCTTCACGTCGCATAAGTTTATCACCCTGATATACTACATCACTTTCAAGCCCATCAAAGTGCGGGTTAGTATTTGCTATTTTTAAGTAGCCATCACGGCTCGTTAAAATAGTTGCTTTACCGCCGTATTTAAGAAAGTAAATTTCCTTTTTAAGAGGATCTAAATTATACTCACGGCATACATATAAAAATGCTTTTAGTTCATGCTCTGTAGCACCAAAAGCAGCTGTGTGTTTAATTAACTCAATATCATCAAGCTTAATTTTTATAACCGTTTCCATGTCTTTGTCCTTTTATACTAAACTATATATACAGTATACCATAGTTATTTTTCTCAAGCTATAAATTATATTATATAAATATTTGTAATAATATTTACTAAATATTGAAATTTAGAATTAAAATTTGGTACAGTAAAAATGTTACGAGTAAAGAGCATGGGATATAAACATAAGAAAGGATAGAGAGTATGAAAAAGATACTAGTATTAGTAGTACTTATAGCCGGTGGTATAGCAAGTAAAAGCTATGCTGGTGGTTGGTGGGAAGGTTTTAAAAGAACAATTGGAGTAGCTGGAGAAACTACAGGCGCTTCCTATACAAAAATGTGTACCGTTGAAGATCGTAACAATAATAATTGGGATCTCTTTGTAAATACCAGTGGTGGTGCTGGACAAACGCATAGCACTGGATATATAACACGCGGTAATCAAAAGATAGACGTTAATGTATATCATAGTGGCGATCAAAACTTTGTTGGTACGTGTGACGGCGGTATGAAAGACGCCCAAGGTAACCGTGTAAAATATACAGTATATAGACAAACAGGACAACCAACTCCTGCACGAGAAACTGAACGACGACGGTAATATCATGACAGACATAATTGTATCATTTTTACTCTTTGTAGGGCTCTTAACAGTATTAGGGTATCTTTTTGGGGGTTTTGTGTACCCCCTTTATGGCCGTGCTCCTTTTGGGCTACGCCTTTTAGATATTATTATGCTTATGCTGTTTATTGGGCTTGCATTATATTTAGTTCAAATGCTTGGTCTTTGGCCAGGTTTTACGCTATATCGTGCATAAAAAACACATGAAAGGCTTCTTGTTTGAACTCAAGAAGCCTTTCTAAGCGCAAGAATATTGCCCCATCCTTGCATACCCAATGCTTCTGCAACAATAGTAAATCCCTGACTGGCAAGCCATGCTTGTATTTCATTATAGAGTGGTAGATTAAGATATCGCTCTATAGTATTTACTTCCATATAAAGTGCTTTTACTGTTGCTATGCTCTGTGTTGAAGCACGAAGCATAAATAGCTCAAATCCTTGCATATCAAGCCACATAAAATCTATACGAGAAATAGCATAACGGTGTGCCCAGTCATCAAGGGTAATAGTGGGTACTTGCTGTACGGTAAATTGGACGTCGGGATAATAGATATGAGGTTGATTGGGCTCAAGCAAAGAGCTTACGGTATCACGTTTTCCCGTACTTATAAAACAAGGTGCAACACCAGTTATAGTGCTAAGCGCATAATTATAACAGCGAATAGCAGAAATGTCCGCGGTGGCAGTACGCAAAAGAGTATATAAAAGAGGTACTGGTTCAAAGGCATGAATGGTTGCGTGAGGCCAAAGCGCATGTAGTTTCAGCGTATCTCGTCCTCGATGAGCACCTGCCTCAAGAACAACTGAGCAGTCAGGAATATGCTTTTTTATTATATATTTAGAAATTGTAGGATGCTTCATATGCTTAACGCCGAATATATCCCTGTGCTAGCTCTTCTGTGTAAAAAATATACAGACCAATAAGCACAATAAATGTCGCAAGGTAAAAATCCCATGAAACTTTTGTGCCAAAAATAAGCCAGTCATAGAGAGCAGCAAAGAGTGGGCTCGTAAAGTTAGTAAATGATAAAAACGTAGCAGTATATTTTTTTAAGAGCCGTGCTAAAAGGGTATTACAGATAATATTAGAAACAAGTGTTAACACAGTAAGCCAGCCAATAAAAGGCCATACCTGCGTTACTGGTGTTGGTGACCAAGGTTCTACTGCAAGAGAGTGTATAAGAGACATGCAACCACCGCCTACCATGCTGATACCATTTGCCATAATACTACTGTAATGATGAGTACGCACAAGATCTTGCATAAGAATCCACCCATACACAATAGTTATTGCAGCAATAATAAGAGCAATTTCGGCAAGAGATAAAAAGCTAAATTGCCATATGGTACTTTCTTCAGGACTTTGAAAGTATAGTAAAGGAATAAACCCAAGAAACCCAACTAATAAACCAATAAGCTTTTTAATCGTAAATTGTTCATTAAAATAAAAGTATGCAAGAAGCGATGAAATAAATGGCGACAAATTATAAATAAAGCATGCTTTAGCGGAAGACATGTATTGTAATCCCCACAGCTCAAAGCTATTACTTATATAGGTATTAAAGAGCGCTAACAAAAAAAGTGTCCACCAATATGCACGGGGCACCTGAAAAGCATGCCTATTAGTCCAATACTGATATACAAGAAATATAATACCACCACACAGCATTCGTGTACCAACTATAAAAAAAGGTGGTGCATATGTCATTGCAAGTTTACCTAAAGGAAAAACAAGAGCAAATAAAGCGTTAATAAGAATAACTACGAGCATATAATCATGACCTTTATGTAAAGATCCATAATAAATTTCAAAATGAAAGTATACGCTAAAATAACGTAATGGTTAAGTACTGATTTACACATACAGTTCTTTTTGCTAAAGTACTAGAGTAAATAAGTTAATTTTCTATAATTTTCCTCATTAGTATATAATAACGCAATGCCTTTATGGTATCGATTATTTCTGCTTTGGTATATAAGTGCTAGTACGCATATGCTGGTCAGTATGAGTATTATGCCCAAGGATGTCTTATCGCCAAAGGAGCTACTCTTTCGGCATAACCCTGTAGCACAATGTTGGCAAAAGCGCATGCAAAGCAAAGTAGATAAAGCTCTATATGCGTTATTATGTAGGCTTAATATCTCTCTGCTACAATGGCGTTTAATATGGGCAGTACATGGTGATACTTGTTATCAGAGAATTGCAGAGGCAGACACAGCAAAACCATATCTTCCTGAACCATATTACTCACAGGTGCGCAGGGCATTGCGCATAAAAGGCTTTAATCCTGATCATTATCTATTAAAAGTACATGATCAGTATTGTCATAGTTCCCGAGGCAATACTATTTTATTACAACCAGCACTTTTTGAATCTTACGAATGCGTAACAACGCATCATTATTCGTGTAAGTACTTGCCATTTATTGTATATCATGAGTTAGTGCATATACAGTATGGTGATGCTCTTTTAGATGAAGTACTTGCTTGTATTACTGCACGTTATAAAGAATATGCAGAATATAAAAAATTATCACGCTGTCTTGAAAAACGTGCCGATATTCTTGCACTGTGTATAAGTCTAGAAGATGCACGGCATGCACAACGCTTTTTTAAAAAAGAGATACAGTTTCGTACTGCATATTATGCAGCACGACCGTTAAACGGTATAACGCGCCAAGAACAAAAAAATATTATAGCGCATCTTAAGCAACACGCTTCATCTCCCTATATTAGTGTTACGCTCTACAAACTATATGCTAGATATATTAAGCATGATAAAGGCGATGGCATGTACCCTACGCTTTACCAGCGCTTACAGTATGCAAAAGATATTGCACATCAGATGCACAAGCAGCAAACTTCTTCTTTGCTTACCACGAGTCTTCAGAGGTGTCTGATTCAGTAAATGGTGTTTCATCAACAAGATATATGCGGTCAATAGCACGTGCCTTGCCAGAAGTTGTGTCTATTTCAATACATACGCCACTCAAAACAAATGGTGGTTCAGTATCTACTTCAAACTTGACCGGCATCTGAGTAAGCATATTATGGAGCACTCCTTCTTTACGCATACCAATCATTGAATTTAATGACCCGACCATACCAAGATCAGTAATATACGCTGTGCCTTCAGGTAGTACGCGTGCATCACCCGTTTGTACATGCGTGTGGGTACCCACAACAGCACTTACTTTACCATCAAGATAAAATCCCATTGCTAGCTTTTCAGCACTGGTTTCAGCATGAAAGTCAACAATAATAGTGCGTGTACGAGCATGTAAATAGGTAAGAGCGGTTTCAGCAGCCCGAAAAGGACAGCTAACCAATTCTCGCATGAATACACGCCCTTGTATATTTAAAACACCAATGGCAATACCGTTATACTGAAATAGAGCAACACCAGATCCAGGGCACCCAGCAGGAAAGTTAGCAGGACGTACAAGATCTTTATGATCAGCAAAATAGCTTATAATTTCTTTTTTAGCCCAAATATGGTTACCACTTGTAACTATATCTACCCCCTGATGCTTAAAAAAACGCATAATTTTTGGCGTAATACCACGCCCGTTAGCACTATTTTCACCATTAACAATAATGCCCTGTACCCCATATGTTTCTTTTAATTGTGGTAAATGTCGTTGTAGTAAGGCTCGCCCAGGAGCACCAACAACATCACCTATACACAGTATTCGTATACTGGTCATAATAGATATATCCTTTTTTATTTTGCGTATTCAATTGCACGTTTTTCACGAATAACATGTACTTTAATTTGACCAGGAAAGCTCATTTCTTGTTCAATTTTACGTGCTATATCCCGTGCCAAAATAAGTGCATGTTCATCATCTAAATAGTCTTCTTGGACAATAATACGTACCTCACGTCCCGCTTGGAGAGCATATGCTTTTTTAATTCCTTCAAAAGAATGCGCTATTTCTTCAAGCTTTTCAAGACGCTTAATATAGGCCGATAATGTCTCACGTCGAGCACCAGGACGTGATGCAGAAATAGTATCTGCTATCATAATAATAGGGCTATATACCGAAGTAAAGGCAATTTCTTCATGATGAGCAGCAATAGCATTTACTATAATGGCATCTTCGCCACAACGCTTGGCAATGTCCCCACCAATAAGTGCATGAGGTCCTTCCACTTCAGCACTTACTGCTTTTCCAATATCATGAAACAAGCCAGCACGCAAAGCAATGTCGCCATCAAGACCAAGTTCCTGTGCGATCATACGCGCAAATAAACCAACTTCTTTACTGTGCATAAGCACATTTTGCGAAAAACTCGTGCGAAAGTAAAGCTTACCGAGCAACGACACAATTTCGGGCTTAACCCCCTGCAGATTAAATTCAAGTATAGCTTCTTTACCGTACTCTTGAATAATATCTTCAACTTCTTTTTCACATTGAGCTACCATCTCTTCGATTCGCGTTGGATTAATACGGCCATCAGCAATAAGTTTTTCAAGAGATCTGCGTGCTATTTCTCGACGAACAGGGTTAAATCCAGAAATAGTGATAACTTCAGGAGTATCGCCAATCACAAACTCCATTCCCGTTGCAAGTTCGAGCGCTTTAATATTTCTGCCCTCTTTACCGATAATGCGGCCTTTCATTTCGTCATTAGGAAGATGTACTACCCCTGATGAGTGAGGAGCTACTTGATCGGCTGTATATCGTTGCATTGCAGTGACTACAATACCAATTGCTTTTTCTTTAGCAGTATGTCGAGCTTCGTCTTCTACTTTAGCAATCCAGCGCTGATTTGATAAACGCACTTCAGCATCAAGACTTTCAAAAAGAAGTTTACGAGCATCATCACGTGTCAAATTACTTAATTGTTCTAATTTGCTAATAAGCTCTTCTTGCAATGCCTGTACTTTTGCCTCGCGTGAACGGACTATATCTTCTGTACGTGAGAGTATACGCTCTTTTTGTTGCAATTCGCGACGCAAATCTTCAAGACGAATTTCTTTTTTTTCAATACTTTCGTAACGGGTATTCAATTTAGCTTGAAATCGCTCAAGCTCCGTTCGCTCACGTTTAATCTCAAGATCACACTCCGTACGCTTTTTATACAATTCGTCTTTAAGACGCAATGCTGCCTCGCGTCGCTCTGCATCGATCTCTCGTTTAACAGTATCCCATTTTTTTTGAGATTCATTCAGTACACTGTGGGCAGCGTTTATTTTTTTTCGGGCATATATAAGCATTAGTATACCACTGAGCGTGGTAACTATGCCAATAATGCTCAAACTATCCATCATCATTGGTATTCCTACTATATCAAAGGGTGCACTAATATTATATGCTTTCAACGAAAGGGAATACCAATGCGAGTGTACAAAGCGCTTGTTATTTTGTCAGATACGAAGGAGAAAGCTCTCGATCAATAAGATCGATGAGCCTCTCATTTTCTTGATGGCGTTTGGCTATCTGTGATTCTAAATCTACCATCCGGCTTGCCATACGCAAAGCAACAAGGACTGCAAGACGCTTAGAATCAACTAAATTTGATTTTTCTGCTATCTCGCGCATAAGAAGATCTACCATCGAAGCTGCTTGCTGTAACTGTTGCTCTGGTTCATCAGTAATAAACGAATAAACCTCACCAAAGATTGACGCTTTAAAAGTTTTTGGTTTTGCTGTCATGCCTGATTCTCACCCTTAACAAGCAAATCAATATCTTTAATAAGATCATCTACAACCATGCGTGTAAGATGCTTTTCTTGATTAAGTTCTTCAAGATTTTGATGATTCTTAAGCAAAGAGTGTTCAATAACTTCAACGTGCTCTTTTAAGCGCATGTTTTCTTCAGTAAGTTTTGCATTTTGCATGCGTAACTCTGCCACCAGTTCTAATAAACGTGCAATTTTAGACTCTAATACGTTAAGCGCTTCATTCATTAGCATCCCCTTTCATTGATAACGGTACTATGTTACAGATGTTGAGTGTAATAACAGAAGCTCTTATTTGTCAAGGGACAATTATGAACGTACTACCTGTATTAGAGCTGCAAATACATCAGGATCATGTACCGCTAATTGACTTAACATTTTTCTATTTAATTGCACATCTGCCTTTTTAAGCCCATGCACAAGCGTACTATAGCTAAGCCCATGATTTTTTGCAGCAGCACCCAAGCGCATAATAAAAAGTGATCGCATTTCACGCTTTCTTAGCTTACGTCCCTTATATGCAAAAGCTAGTGCACGCATAAGCGTCTCTTTAGCACGTTTAAAAATATTTTTACGAAGCCCCCAATATCCTTTGGTTTGCTTTAATAAGCGTTTATGACGCCTTTTGGTTACTATACCACGTTTTACTCGTGTCATACTTTTTTCTCAACAGTAAATATATTATATATTTAATACGGTAATAATGGCGCAATATGCCCTATATCTTGTTTGCTTATATACAGCGGTGAGCGTAAATGACGCTTTCTTTGTGCTGACTTTTTTGTAAGCAAATGACGACGAAATGAGCGCGATGCTTTAATAAGACCACTTTTCAGTTTTTTAAAGCGTTTTTTTGCACCAGAATGTGTTTTAACTTTTGGCATAAGTGTTCACTTTTTTAATAAATAAATCCGAGACCAAAATTGCGGTGTTTGAATATCTTTTTCTTGAATAATATTTTTTGCTATTCCCGCTTCTTCAAATGTATGAGTAATCTTATCAAATAAAAACGCACCACGCTCCTCTTTAGTTGCTGCTTCACGGCCTCTAAACAAAAGCGTTATTTTAAGCTTTTTACCCTCTTTAAGAAACTGAATACCTTGGTTTATTTTGGTCTGATAATCATGTTCACTAATTTTAGGACGAATCTTAATTTCTTTTATTTGAATTATTTTTTGATGTTTTTTAGCTTCAGCTTGTTGCTTTTTCTTAGCATACATAACTTTGCCAAAATCCATAACTTTAACAACAGGGTATCCTTCACCACCACGCTCTGCTATGAGTACAAGATCTAACTGGGCAATACGTGCTGTTTTTAGGGCTTCTTCACGTGTTACTACGCCAAGATTTACCCCTTCATGCGAAATTAAATGTACACGATCAAAACGAATTTTCTCGTTAATGAGCGGTGTGTCCTCTTTATATGGTTTCAAGGTCTTCTGTACCTCGTATTATTTCAGGTTCAGTTATTATTGTATTAGTATCTAGTATTTTAGTATACAGCTGTTTCTCTAGCGTACTGGTAATAAGAGAATTATTTTTAAGATACTGAATCATTTGCTCACGGCCTTGAGCACATTTTTCTCCATTATATGAGTACCAAGAACCAGCTTGTTGTACTAACTGAGCTTCAAGAGCAGCATCTAAAATACCGTATTCTCGAGAAATACCTTCGTTAAAAATAAGATCTACTTCGGCTCTTCTAAATGGTGGTGCCATTTTATTTTTAACTATTTTAACTGCTACTTTATTGCCATAATGTACATCATCACGCTTGAGACTTTCTATTTTGCGTACATCAATACGTAACGATGCATAAAATTTAAGAGCATTACCGCCTGTGGTAATTTCTTTATTTGCAAAGGCCATAGCATTAATATTTTGTCGTATTTGGTTAATAAATATGAGTACGGTCTTTGACTTATGCACAACAGGAGTTAATTTACGCAACGCTTGAGACATTAAACGTGCTTGAAGCCCTACATGTATGTCACCCATATCTCCTTCCAGCTCAGCTTTTGGCACAAGTGCTGCAACTGAATCAATAACAATTATATCAACCGCCGTTGAACGAATAAGAGCTTCAGCAATATCCAGCGCTGCCTCGCCATAATCAGGTTGTGAAATAATAAGATCGTTAATATTAATGCCGAGCTTAGTAGCATATATAGGGTCAAGTGCATGTTCAGCATCAATAAAAGCACCAATGCCGTCTCTTTGTTGGGCTTGCGCGATAGCATGTAACGCAAGCGTTGTTTTGCCTGAAGATTCAGGTCCGTAAATTTCAATTATTCTGCCTCTTGGATAGCCAAAAATACCAAGTGCTTGATCTATCAAAAAAGAACCAGTAGGAATAACCTCAACGGTAGCCTGAGCTGATTGCCCAAGTAACATAACAGATCCTTTACCATACTGCTTATCGATTTGGGCAAATACAACCTCAAGCGCCTTCTTTTTAGAAGATACTTCAGGATCTTTTAAAGTTTTATCATGATGTGCTTTTGCGCTCATAAGTTATATATTCGAATAAAAATCGGTTTAAACGGTATTTAATCTGTGTATTTTAATTGTACCATTTCTATATAAAGACGCAACAGCTCCTTGTTGAGTATTCCGTTGTAACTCTTCATAAAGCTGCTTTTTAATAGCATCACGCTGAGTCTCAAATGAAATCTGTGGATTGTCTTCAAGACGTGCAAGTTGTATTATATACGCTTTTGTAGGAGTTAGTTCTTTTATAGTTGATCCAGAAGTAGTAAGTGCAAGCATTGCTGATACTGGTAATTCTTGCTTAATTAATTTTTGTATCTGCTCTTGATCAGTAGAAAAAACTACCGAAGTTTCACTATAGTGAGCTGGAAAATGTTTTGTAAGTTCACTGAGCGTTTGAGCAGGTATTTTATTATATGCTTCTTCAAGTGCAATTCTCATTTTTTCATATGCTTGAGCTGTACAATAATCTTTTTTTACCTGTTCTTTAATAGTACTTAATTGTGGTATATGTGCTGGTTTACTGTCGACAAAATGTAATAACAGACCTTTATCAGCTTGTGCTATAAACGTATAGCCGTCTTTCTCAAGTTTAAAAAGCTTAGCTGCAATAGGATTTGTAGCAATAGCTGTTTTTTCTATATCAGCATATACAGCACCATGTCCACGCTTTTGCGCTACAAACTGAGAAATAGTATCTGATTCTAGTTCAGGCGTTGCAAGCAATTGATGCATATCGTGAGCGAAAGCGCGCTTGAATTTTTCACCTTGTAAATACATACGTATTTGTTCTTGAACACTGTCTAATGGCGTATAGCGTGCTTCTTTTTTAGTCCCACGCTGAATTATTTCTAACCCCTCTTGTGTGGTAACAATAGACGAGATATCTCCTTCTTTTTTCAACCCTAGTGCTGCACGAACCACAGCAGAATCATTGTCTTGTAATGGTATCAATTGATATTTTGCTTGAGTTGCATCATCAGCATGTGTTTGTGCAACTTGCTCAAATGTTTGTGGATTTTTCTTTACTTCTTGTAAAGCTTTTAATGCGCGTTCACGTGCTGCCGTTTCTCCTTGCTCAGGATGTATTTTAAAAATCATACGGCGTACTTCAAGTTGTGCTGGTGATTCTTGATAGCGGTCTTTTTTGTGCCTGGTATAATATGTTTCTATTTCTTTAGCTTCTACCGTGATACCGTAGTCTTGAGGCAAAAACTCCCAGGCATATGCTGTTCTTTTTTCAGGGACTTGATATTTTTTGCTGTTTCTTTCAAAATACGCCTGTAGTGTTGTATCTAATATATCATCTTTAGACATATATGCATCAAGAGAAAACGTAAGTATATTAAATTTTTTCCCCATAGTATCACGTACAAAGCGTTGCTGTATCATAAACTGAGGCACATATACTGCTGCTTGTAAAAAATCAAGTACTATTTGCTGTTGTAGTTTTTGCTCTAATAGTTCCTCAAAGGCACGAGGGGTAAGCCCCTGATTTCTTAGATAACGATTAAGCGTTGCCATATGAAGTGTACCATCGTTCTGTAATATACCGGGCACCGGTCCCACTTCTTGTAGTATAAATAGAGGATCTTGTAGTTTTCGTACTATATATTCAGGCGATATAGCAATTTTTATGCTTGTTGCTATACTTTCAAGAATTTTTTCTTGAATAAGTTCGTTAAGCGCAGTTTCTTGGGGATTAGCCATACCAAGAGATTTTAATAATTCATCTGCCTGATTACCCAATTGCTGACGAAAATACTGAATACGATTTTCTTCTTGTAGTACTTTTCTACGAAACTCAGGATAAGATATTGCAAGACCGTTTACCAGTGCGACACTGTCTTCTTCGCCACGAGCACGCTTAATTAAACTTGGAAGTGAATAAAAACCGGCCAACGAAAGAAGAGTAAGCCATAACATAATTTTATAGGTTTTCTCATGAAATCTTTTGCGAAGTACTGAATTCATATGGTTTACCTTTTATTATTGTAAATTGTAAATTAATTAAGACTACTCATAACGCCTAATTGCTCGTGTAAGCAGGAGTAGTTATCTGATACCAAGGCACTGTTTTGCCTGTTACTGTCATACTTATGCGTTCTTGTACTGTTGCTGGTATACCTTGTTTAAGAAGATATTGTATTATTTTTTGTGCCTGAGTGTTTTGAGCGCAACGTGCTAGCTCAGCATCAGAACTTAGTTCAGGTTCGGCCTCAGTAGTAGCAATATACTGTTGTGGATATAAAAGCGAAATAGAAGAGTATACTTGCTCAGCAAGTGATTCTTGCTCTATATGCTGAATAAACTCTTCCAATGCCTGCTTTTTACCCCAAAAATATCCTAGCATAATAAGCACTACTGCTATAAGTATTGCTAGTGCTCCAAGTCGATGCGCAAGATGCCTTTCAATAATAAGGCTATTGTTAAGATCTTTTTCACCCATTATATTTAAATAATAATAGCAATTTCTAAAAATAATACCACTTTCATCAACGCAGTATAGCGCATGTGCAAGAGAAATCAACTATATGCATAATGGCGGGAAGCTTGTTGCATACGGTTGTAGCTTTTTCTGAAGCATACGCCAAAACGTTATTTGCCGCTTTGCATAATGACGTGTTCTTTGCTGAATTTTAATAATAAGGTCAGTATAGGTACTTAGAGTTTGTGCACCCTGTAAAAATGCTATAATTTCAGGGTAGCCAATAAGCTTTTTACGCTCTAAAAATGATAGCCAGGTAGTATCTAATGCTTTAACTTCATCGATCCATCCTGTTTCAAGCATTGCTATAACTCGTTGATTAATACGTTCGTAAAGCTCGCAACGTGGCCTATTTAAAAAAAGTATAAGAGAATCCCCTAAAGGATCAAATACCGGAACAAGTTTTGATGGTTTTTTTCCTGTAGCCTGCCATATTGCTAGTGCCCGTTCAATACGGTACGTATCATGGGGGTGAATGTGTACTGCTCTTTCTGGATCAAGTATAGAAAGCGTATGCCAAGAATTATTGTTTATTACTGGTATAGAGGTACAGGTATAATGCAAAGGAGGAAAATAGAGTGAAGATATATAGAGCGTTGAGCCACCAACTATAATAGGTAATTTTCTCTGTTGCCAACACTCCATAACAAGCTGCAAAACTGTTGTACGAAATTCTTGCACACTATAATCTCGTGGTTCTTGAAGATGGTCAAAAAGATAGTGAGGTATAGTACTTGTTTGCCAGGCTGGTTTTGCCGTACCAATATTTAGTGGTGTATACATTTGCCCTATATCAGCGTTAATAATAGCACCATTGTAGCGTTGCGCCAGATGCAATGCTACTTCTGTTTTTCCTACGGCAGTAGGCCCAAAAATAACTACAAAAGATGGTGTATGCATGTTCATTAATAATAAATAGTATACGAGTTTCTCATGCAAAGTGTATAGTTTAATAAACTCTGCATGAGAAAAAATTAGTGTGAAGTTAATAATCCTGTATTTTTTTGGTGAATATTAAAAAGTAAGCGTAACTGTTCAGTAGCTTTCTCTTCGCCTAATTGCTGTACAATAGCAATTTCTTCTACTAAAAGCGATTCAGTCTGCTGTAATAAGCTCTTTTCACCAAATGAAAGTTCTTTCTGCGTAGCTATATAGCATAAATCTCGATAAATTTCTGATAGATCACGTAAGTTACCCGTTCGTAGCTTTGATTGGTACTCTTTATTTCTTTTATTCCAATTGCTCGCAGTAAATTCGTATGCGTGAATTTTTTTTGCAGGTTCGCTAATAATTTTAAGCGCATTATTAATTACTTCTGCTGAGCTTAATTGACGAATACCAACTGCTTCTGCATTGCCAGTAGGGACAAGTACCGTCATATCTTTATGAAGAAATTTAAGCTCGTAAAAAGCTGCTGTAGTGCCACCTACATTCTTCTCTATAATACGATGAATATATGCTACACCGTGGCCAGGATAAACTACCTTTTCGTTTAAACGAAACATGGGGCATCCTTTTTTTCAGATCATCTTTAATGCCATGAAAAAAGTTTACCCTCTATTTTTTAAGATACCAGACTTTTTCTAAAATGGCTACTTTTACTCACCAGGCCTCTTCGTAAAAGCGCCTAAACTACAACGGAAAACAGAGCGCGGGTACAAGAGGAGGCCTGGTGCACTAACTAAGACTCTACGTTTTATGAAGTCCTGTAAATTATACGACATTATATAGAATCATTCGTTATAATGCTAAGTAGTTCTAGTATAGCCATAATTATAAAAAAGTTGAGCAAAACACACTCATATTTTTTTAGTATTTTATTGACATATTTTAAAAAACTAAATTATACTTGAAGTAACACGTAGTTGTACAGAAAGGGTTTACATGGCAAAAAAGATTATAGGTATCGATCTTGGTACCACGAACTCCGTAGTTTCTGTTATGGAAGGTGGCAATCCTAAAGTTATTCCTAACGAAGAAGGTTTTAATACAACGCCGTCAGTAGTAGCTTTTACTAAAGACGATAAGCGTCTTGTAGGAATTATTGCAAAACGTCAAGCAGTTACTAATCCTGAAAATACTATTTTCTCAGCAAAACGATTTATTGGACGCACCTACAACGAAGTTATTGAAGAAACAAAAAATATGCCGTATAAAATAACACGGCGTCCTAATGGTGATGTTGCTATTATAGCACAAGGTAAAGAATATACACCACAAGAAATATCATCAGCAATCTTAAGTAAATTAAAACAGTCTGCTGAAAATTATCTTGGGTATTCTATTACTGAAGCTGTTATTACCGTACCAGCTTATTTCAACGATTCTCAACGACAGGCTACTAAAGACGCAGGTAAAATTGCTGGTCTTGATGTAAAGCGTATTATTAATGAGCCTACTGCTGCTGCATTAGCATATGGCATGGATAAGAAAAAGAACGGTATTATTGCAGTATTTGATTTTGGTGGTGGTACATTTGATATTTCTGTTTTAGAAATTAACGAAGGAGTAATTGAAGTTAAATCAACAAGTGGTGATACTCATCTTGGTGGTGACGATATTGACATGCGATTAATAAATTACATGATTGATGAGTTTAAAAAAGAAACTGGTATTGATCTTCGTAATGATCGTATGGCACTTCAACGACTAAAAGAAGCTGCAGAAAAAGCAAAAATAGAGCTTTCTACGCTCTCTGAAACTGATGTTAATCTGCCATATATAACTGCTGATGCTTCAGGTCCAAAGCATATTGTTATGAAAATTTCGCGTGCTAAATTAGAATCACTCTGTGCTGATCTTTTTGAACGTCTGCTTGTACCATGTCGTCAAGCAGTGCAAGATGCACAATTGGCTAAAGATGCTATTCAAGAAGTTATTCTTGTTGGTGGTTCAACACGTATTCCAAAGGTTCAGCAATTAGTAAAAGACTTTTTTGGTAAAGAGCCTAACAGATCTGTTAACCCTGATGAAGCAGTATCTATTGGTGCAGCTATACAGGGCGCAATTCTTGCTGGTGAAGTAACAGAATTATTATTACTTGATGTAACCCCACTTTCTTTAGGTATAGAGACATTAGGTGGTATTACTACACGATTGATCGAGCGTAACACTACTATTCCTACACGTAAATCACAAGTATTTAGCACTGCAGAAGATAATCAAACAGCAGTAGATATACGGGTAGTACAAGGTGAACGGGAACTTGCACGCGATAATAAATTACTAGGACAATTCAGACTCGAAGGTCTACCGCCAGCTCCACGTGGTGTTCCTCAAATTGAAGTAACGTTTGATATTGATGCTAACGGTATCGTTAATGTATCAGCAAAAGACAAAGCTACCAATAAAGAACAACGTATTACTATAACGAGTAGCAGCGGTTTATCTAAAGAAGAAATCGATAAAATGGTATCCGATGCAAAAACACATGAAACAGAAGATCGTAAGCTACGCGATACTATAGATAAAAGAAATAAGCTTGATGGGCTTATTCTGGATGTTGAACGAAATCTAAAAGAGCATCGAGATAAACTACAACAAGCAGATATAACACCTATTGAAGAGGCACTCGAAAAAGCTAAAAAGGCGCTTAAAGAACACGAGAATAATCCTGAGGAGTTGCAAAAAGCTACTGATGAGCTCCAACAAGCTGCTTATAAAATAGCTGAAATTTTGTATAAACAAAATGCAGGTGGAGGCTCTCCAGAAGGAAATCAAAGCGAGCCTATTGAGCCCGAAATTAAATAAACTGCTTTGTATTGTAATACTATAATCTTTATGTACTGAGAAAAGTATTTAGTTAGTAATATACATGCTTTTCTCAGTACACTACCTCTAGAAAATACTTATGAGTATCCGTGCTGGCCTTGTTGGGCTTCCTAATGTAGGTAAATCAACTCTTTTTAATGCTCTTACTCGTTCTTCTGTTCCTGCAGAAAATTATCCTTTTTGTACTATAGATCCTCATGTAGCCTGTACTACAGTACCTGATGACCGTCTTGAAAAGTTACGCGCTATTTATAATTCACAAAAAATAATTCCTGCTTCAGTGCAGTTTGTTGATATAGCAGGTCTTGTGCAAGGAGCAGCTTCAGGAGAAGGATTAGGTAATCAATTTTTAAGTCATATTCGAGAAGTAGATCTTATTTTGCATGTGCTCCGTTGTTTTAGCGACCCAGAGATAACTTATTCACGTGAAGAAATTGATCCTCGCATTGATTATACTATTATTACGCATGAGCTTATGCTCAAAGACTTAGAATCTATTGAAAAACGCTTAACAAAAATAGACCATTTGCTAAAAGCAAATAAAAATAATCCTCTTTTGTTTAAAGAAACAGAAGCTGAACAAGCTCTTTTACAAGAACTACAACGTGCACTTGATAGTACTAATAGTGCTAAAGCGCGTCAATTACTTGTAGAAAGCTCTATAAAAACTATAGACCTACTTTCAACCAAAAATTTTCTTATTATTGCTAATATTAGTGAACATGAAGTAGATGGTAAAGCATATCTTAATAATGTTCATGTACAACATCTTTTTCAAGAATTTGGAGAAGATAACGTTATACCTATTAGTGCTCGTTTAGAATATGAACTATCCCAAATGACCGATATAGAAAGTGATGAAATCATGCATCTTATGGGTCTTGAGCACAAGGGGCTTAACACTATTATAGCAAAAACATATAGCAATTTAGGATTAATTACTTTTTTTACCTGTGGTCATAAAGAAATTCACGCTTGGCCTCTTTTAAAAAATACGTCAATACGTACTGCAGCAGGCAACATACATTCAGACTTAGAACGCGGATTTATCTGTGCTGAAGTATTTAATTGTGCCGATCTTTTTATCCATAAAAGTGAAGCTAAATTAAAAGAGTTGGGCAAAATTCGTATTGAAGGACAAGACTATAGTGTGCAAGATGGCGATATTGTACACATTAAATTTAACGTGTAATACATATAAAGAGGTCTATTTATATTACTAAGACCTCTTATATATCTCTATAATTAATTATACGAAAGCTTTTAGGTGTTCTGCTAACACTATAAAAACGGTACCACTGTTTTGTTGGTCTAAAATTTTTTGTAGTTTGCTAGGGTCATCTTTATTGCCAAACGTATGCGCTGCAAAGGCATCACGCAGAAGCCTTCCACTCCAGGCACTGTCTGAACGCTTAATAAACCCATATCTATCTGGTTGTAATACCATAGCTAAAGGAGCATCCATATACCCTTTGTCGCCTATCCAAAGCATCCCACGATAATACATAAATTCAGGATTTATACGTAACCAGTCAAGCATACGCCAGACCTGACTCATAACAGTAGGATCATCGTGCCGTGTTTCTAAAATTTCATGAATTAAGACGAGCATGCTTATAAGCTTTTGGTCAGATTGCTTTTGTGCTGATGCTGTTTTGATTGGTTTTCTGCTATGCATAATAAATGTAAGAATAATAGTTCGCATTATACTAGTTATATTACTAGGCTCTAGACGAGAAGGAGCAAAGAATAATAATTTAAGACGATTTTTAAATTGTTTAAAAATGGCTGTATATCGTTGTGCTGGCTTATTAAAATAACCGATAGATTCACTATAAAAAGAGCGTAAGTAATCTCTTTCACTTTCTTCAAACCCTTTAGAGGTAGCAATACTTAAAAAATAAGTAAGAGCATTAGGGCCTTGTAAAAGAACAGCAAGTTCAGCAGATTTATGAAATTGCTTGTTTTGTTGAACTTCACTTAATCTTTTTACAATATAATTTTGATAATCTTTTAACGAGCTACTCGATTCTCCTTCTCTTAATGCTATGTCTCTTAAGGCATTAATAACGAGCGTATCTGAGTTACTTTTCTCTTGATCACTTAATTCTTGTGGTATTTCTTGAGCATCCATTAATTGTTGTAATATTTTTAAATTGGTATCAAAAGTATTAAGAAAATGAGTAAGAGAAGCAGTATCACCACCATGTATGCTATAAGAAAAGAGCAGTATGCTCGTAAAAAACAATAGTATAGCATGCATATTTATTATTTTTCTTTTTTGTTTATTTTTTAACTATATTTACAGTTATACACATACGTTTGATAAGATAGCAACTATTTATTCAGGAATAAGCGTAAGAAGCTTTTTAAGCACTTTTGTATCGTTACACTTAGTTATAGCACTTTCTACCGTTGCATAAAAAAGATCTGCTAGTTTTTCGCTATATGGTTTTAGCTGCTCTATAGCTTCTTGTAGTGCTTTAATATCACTTTGTTTATTATTTTCTTGTAATAGCTTTTTAGCGTGAGCAATATACTCAGTGCGAAGCGTATTAAATTCAGTAAGTGAAAGTGTTGCATGAGCATCAAATATAAGATAGCTCTCGAGCGAATAGTCTGCAATTTTGTAAAATAGTTCTTCGATAGTATGGATAAGTACTGCTAAATCTTCTTTAGTTTTTACTACACGTGCAATAGTGCTTAACTGCTCAGTAAGTATTCTTCGATCTCGTTCTTTCTGACGTTCTTTTCGCCGTTCTTCTTTTTCAGCATTTAAAATACTTTCTTCATACTCTTCATGATTGACGCCTTTACTATTTATAGAGTAACTTTCTTTTAATACACTATCAAAAGAATCAAGACGATAGGTAAACATAGTATTATTAACCTCTTCTTCTAGATAATATACGGCAATACGTTTTTTGATAGTGCGAGCATCAAGAGAGCTTGATAATAGACTCAAACATACTATCATGATACCATACACAAAAGAGTAAACACTCATAACACCACCTGAGTAACATATGATTTATTATTAAAACATGTTATAATAAAGGAAAGTTTACATACTAGTTTACAAGAAAAACCATGAAAAGAAAAAAAGGATACTTTTCTATTTCAGCTGTAGCCGAAATGTTTTCAATACATCAACAAACAATTAGACTTTACGAAAAAGAGGGTCTTATTTGTCCAAAAAGATCTGAGGGCAATACACGCCTTTTTTCTGAAGAAGACGTAAATCGGCTTGAAGAAATTATTTACTTAACTCATAAATTAGGAATTAATCTAGCAGGAGTTGAAATGATTTTAAAGCAGCAAAAGCAAATCAAAAAGCTTCAGCTACAAATAAACGAACTGTTTAAACAAGTACAAAATGATCTTGACCAACATACTAAAGAATGCAAAGAAGAAGCAGCAAATGCTATAAGTCGTCTTACTGCATTAAAAGAACGAGATAGAGCAGAACAAAAAAAATCTGTAAAAACTACAAAAACAGTTGCTCTGCAGCCTGTACATAAGGAGTAATCAAATGTGGGAAAATCGATTAAAAACAGTTATACTACTGGCCACGTTAAGCGGTCTTCTAATGTTTTTTGGTGGAGCTCTTGGTGGTTATAAAGGAATTCAAGTAGCTCTTTTTATGTCTCTTTTTATGAACATAATAGCATACTTTTTTTCTTCTACTATTGTATTAAAAATGTATCGAGCACAGCCATTGGATAAAGAACAGTATAGTTCTCTGTATAATATGGTACAAGAGCTTGCACATACCCTCAATATTCCTATGCCAAAGCTCTATATAATACATACTCCCATGGCCAATGCTTTTGCTACTGGTCGAAATCCAAGTAACGCTGCAGTTGCGGTAACTACTGGTATTTTAAACCTTTTAGATCAACATGAACTGCGAGGAGTGCTAGCTCACGAGCTTTCTCATGTCAAAAATCGTGATATACTAGTCAGTACTGTTGCAGCTACACTTGCTACCGCTATCGGCTATCTTGCTAATATGGTACAATATATGGCATTTTTACCTATAGGATCTTCAGATGATCGTCGTCGTAGTGCTAATCCGATCGTGCTATTAGTAGTTGCTATTATTATGCCTATTGCTGCAGCACTGATACAGCTAGCAATTTCACGTTCACGGGAATATATGGCAGATGAGTCAGGAGCTGAAGCATCCCATGATCCTTTAGCCCTTGCTTCCGCTCTTGAAAAGTTACACACTAGTATAAAGTATGCGCATCTTAACAATAACGACACAGCACGCGCAAGTACTGCGCACTTATTTATTGTGCATCCGTTTAGTGTTAGTAATTGGACAGCATTATTCTCAACTCATCCACCAATGGAAAAACGTATTGCACGGCTTAAAAAAATATACGAGCGTATGTTTCTAGCATAAAGGGACATCATGACCAATCAAGGACCTTTCGATAACAATAATCCACCTCAATTTTCTCTTTCATATGAGCTTCTCTATTTATTACAGTGGATGGTAGAACATGAGTATGAAACATTTAAAAAAATCATAACCCGTGCGCTTAAAGATACTGCCCGTCAGCGTGGCAAGCCTATGCTGCCTAAAGACCGGCCTGGCGATGAAGAAGCTCATTATAGTATTATAGATTTCTTTACATTGCTTGATACAGCACTTATGGCGGTACTCAATGAAGACACGGCTCAGCAATCGTTACAGAAAGCTCTTTTACCTGCCCTAGATAAAATAGATATGCATATGTGTGACAATACTACTGTAGCATTTGCTGCAGCAAATGCTTTATCTAAGTTTGAACGTAATCCACGCTCTAATCCTGAAGAACTATTATATAAAGAACTGCTCAAACGTTGGAAACCAGCTAAAAAGTCTTGTATGCATTAATAATTATCAAGAATAATAAGGGGAATAATAAGGGGAATAATAAGTATGTATTGTATACGTAAAAGTATTTTTAGTTTCTTATGTACTGGCATACTCATTACAAAATTAGCTGCAGAAACACCGCTTACGTATCGTCAAGCGATGCAGAATATTAACCATGTTATTGATGCTTTATGTATTGCTTCAGCGCCAGCAAACCATGCACTTGAAACTGAATTATATGCTCTAAAATACGAACTTGTTCGTAAAATTTTAGGTAATATAGTTTCTGGGTATTTTTATTCATATAGTTCAGATAAACTATATGAAGCTATTATTGGGGGAGTTATCGATTATATTCAAAGAAAAAGCATAGAACACGCACAAGCTCTTTGTTCAACTATGTCTATACCTGCCCATATAGATCGCAACCAGATGATTACTGCTATAAGTAAAAAAATAACTAATGAAGCATTAGGCGTTACGACAAAATATGCAGATCTTAATGGCAAATTTGCCCCCTATATCGGCATAGCTCTTAAAGTAAAAGTACAGCAACTACTACATAACGAGCTTATGCCGTATGTGTCACCACCGCAACAGCCAGTAGGACCACAACATTGTTACGATTGGAACGAACAAGAATGCAAAAATTGTTTTGAAGAATTTGGTACTCCTGGTCATGAGCGTATTATATTAGCATGTAAGCACAGTTTATGCAGAACCTGTGTCTTTCTCATTGCTAAGCATTCAGGAAGATGCTTAGGGTGTAACCGGTCAACAGTAAATATTACACAGCTTCAAGCGCAATTAGCTGCTTCACCGGTACTACCAAGTCGATAATATACTTATTTCTGCTCTTTGCTTTCTTTTGCCAAACGCTCTAAAAATAATCCCAACTGTGCACAAGAAGCACTATCTTTATGAGAATATGCCTCACGTATAGCATGATGATACACACCGGGATAATGAAATACTGGCGCTAAAGCTTTGACTTTTTGTTCAAGTTCAGCTGCAGTATATTTAGTACACGTCTTAGCCAATAACAGCCATACAGAAACAGCTGGAGTTACATAACCTTCTTGAGCATAAAATGGAACAAGTTCCAGTTCATAATTAGAGCTTTCAAAAATATTAGCTAATACACTGCAGTTCATCATATAACGTTGTATAATATTATACTTATTAAGTATTTGTGCCATTCGTACGGTGCGTACAAAGTAAATAATATCACTATTAGTAATGCTAACTCCTGCTTTTTTAGCTATTAGGTTAACTAGTTCTATATCATTATAAAAAACTGCAACTTTAAGTATATCTAAACCACCCTCAGAGCGAGAACTCCGAAGAATATAAGGGCTTTCTCTACTGTTAATATAGTTAAAAATATCTAAGCGTAACTTAGAATACTTTTCTTCTTCCCCTGCTAAATATTTTAATTGTTTGCCAATTGTTGTGGTGTCCTTTGAGGAAGGATTCTTAAATTTTAAAAAACTTGAAATGGTAGACCAAAGCACATGAACATCCCCCAGCTGAGCTTGCTTATCCATTAGACTTTCAGCAACTTCATCACGTTCGCGTAAATTTTCAGGTAGTTCTTCTTTTTGAACCTTTTCCAGTACCGAAGAACAATACTGGGTTACATAGTAATAGGTACCAATACCTGCACCTATACCCCCTAATAGGGTACAGCCTAACATTTTTACTAAATGCCTATGAGCAGTAATAGTACTATTACTTGCATGATTTGAAAACAAATTTTTACGTTGATATTGCAGAGCTTTACGTAATAGCACCGTATTATTATACGGCATAGCGCTTGCGCTGTGTCCTATAAAGCTCGTATAACGAAATACAAGAGAAGAGATAGATTTTTGCAAAGGCAGTGTTGTATAGAGATTGGCAATAGGCAATAGCAGAAATAAAACTAATGCAACATATATATTTCGTATGCATGTTTGTTGTTGTGGTATCATAACATCTCCTTCTACATGATTATATTTTATAAGTAGTTTTAATTATGTAATGTTTTAAGCTTATGCTCTTGCTCTTCTCTTTCATAGCGCCATATAAGCAAGCGCTGCAGTAATAGAATAGTACCCTTTTTAATTCTTGACCAGCCAGTATTTCAAAGATGTATGCATGTATTTTTATAGTTATTATAAAAGATAGTGTGCTACTTTGATGAGCATACATTTCCCCTTTTTATAACTAGAGTATCCCAACGGACTAGTATTAGGTTTTCTAAAGGAGTATCGTAGTATATCTTATAGGAGCAGACTTCACAAAAATATTGATCTATTAACTAAGGGCACGGTACATTTATAAGAAATATACTATAAAAGGAGATCTAGGTAATGAAAAAAGGCCTTTTTGGGTTATTATTTATTTTTATTATAGGAGATATATATTTAACTTATGCGCTACGTAAGCATAAAGTAGGCCGTGAAAAGAATCCCATACTTTCAAGCGCCTCGCGTACTTCAAAAAGAGGCAATCCTACAATAGTAGAATAAGATCCATCAATACGTTTAAGAAATTGCATACCAAAATGATCTATAGTAATCGCACCTGAAACTTCAGTGGCAGATGTGCGAGCAAGATAAAGATCGAGCCAATTGTCAGGTACATCAAAAACACAAAACGCAGTAACAGCAGCGGTTATACGCGCTTCTTCATGCCATACGCCATTTTTATAGTGCTGCCTGGTAATACAAAAGCCAGTGCTTACATAAGATCCATCACGTAACATACGTATTTTAGTACGTGCGTCATCATGATCATGCGGTTTTCCATGAATAGTACCTGTATGGTCTTGCGAAAGGGTGTCTGCAGTTAACGTAAAGCTAATACTCTGCTCAGGCGCCTGAGGCAGTTGGGCATGCGCATTTTTAAGCTCAGCAAGCTTTACTACTAGTACTTCGAGCGGAAAAGTATCCCAAGCATATATATCTTCTTGAGCTGTTTGTTGTACTACCGCATAGGTAATATGTGATTCACGGAGTAAATACTGTCGAGATAAAGATTGAGAAGCTAAATAGAGAGGAGCCGCGTGTACCATGAAAATAACTTTCAAAAAAATAAGCTCTCTTTTTATATAAGAGAGCTTATACATTATGGCTGGGGCGGGAGGATTCGAACCTCCGCATGCCAGGACCAAAACCTGGTGCCTTACCGCTTGGCTACGCCCCAGTACACTCTAATCTTCGTTGTGATCGAATTCTTCGGTAACATTATACTCTTTTATTATAAAATCTTCAATCATTTTTCGCGTTTCAGAATTTAAAGGATGCACTACATCGCGAAAAGTTCCATCTTTACGGCGACGAGAAGGCATTGAAACAAATAATCCCTTATGCCCTTCTATAATCTTTAAGTCACGTACAATAAAACAATTTTCAAAAACAATCGTTGCATACGCTTTAAGCCTACCATTTTCTTTTGCTGGATAGACTTTTACTTCAGTAATTCTCATTTTAAGTAATCCTTAGAGATTGAGTGAGCATCTCATCGCTTTATTGCTGCTCATTCTACGCTAACCATTTTTTTTGTCAATTAAATCGATGTATCACTTGTACTGCCCGCAGTTTAGCACTTCTAGCTGATCTGTTTACTTGAATTTCGTGCGGTGAAGCAGTGACAACTTTAGGAGTCAAAATATTTACATAGTGTTTGTGCTCATTAAAAAAGTTTTTAACAATACGATCTTCAAGAGAATGAAAACTAATACATACTACTCTTCCTCCTGGCTTTACCATTTTAAGGGCAGCGTGTAGAAACCCTTTAATATTTGTTAATTCATCATTAACATAAATTCTAAGCGCTTGAAATACTCGAGTAGCAGGATGAATAACACCCGGCTTTGGTTTGATTACTGTTTGTATAATATCTACTAATTCTCCACTTGTTGCTATGCGTTTTTGATTTCGCCTTTCTACGATACGCCGTGCTATTGCACGTGCACGTAACTCTTCACCAAATATCGTAAAAATATGTTCAAGTGTTTTTTCTGGAGCAAAATTTACAATATCGTATGCCGTCTTATGTTGATGCGCAGGAGACATACGCATATCAAGTGGTGTATCACGTGCAAAAGAAAAACCTGCCCGTTCTTTAATTTGATACTGTGACGTACCAAAATCGGCAATTATACCATCAACATCGGTAATACCATGCTTCTTAAGCAGCACGTTTAAGTGGCCAAAATTTCCCCAAATCAGCTTAACTCTATTAGGAAACTCCGCTTGCAGTTGCGGTCCATGGGTATTAAGCGCTTGCAAATCCCAATCACACGCTATAACTGAACAGGTAGGCTCGGCATTTAAGAGCGCACGTGTATGTCCACCACCACCAAACGTTGCATCCACGTACACACCATGTGGTTGAGGAGCCAGATAAAAGAGCATTTCATGTACTAAAACGGGAGTATGAGACGTGATATAATTCATATGTGTATAGTTAAATGCGACTACTTTTGTTCAGATTTCTGTTCAGTAAGATACCCTGCTAAATTATAAAGCGCAACTGCGCGTGATGCTTTAATTAGGATTACTGAATCAGGTACTAATCTATCTCTAACTTTATCAAGTGCTTCACGCCAATCAGCCACTATATCTACTGTAAGGCCTAAAGGCACGGTTGTTTTTGTCCACTTTACCATATCACCTACCAGTATCACATGATGTAATGAAGGTACTTTACGCAAAAATCTTCCTAATTGACGATGCCAAAAAGGACTATTGACCCCAAGTTCAAGCATGTCCCCTAGTACTGCTATTTTAGCTCCTTTAGCATCAACACGCTCCAGCGCTAAAAGTGCAGCTTTCATACTTTCGGGATTAGCATTATACGCATCATTAATTAGTACCCCTTTATTATCTTTAATGGTAAGCGCTTGAAAACGACCAAAAATGGTAAGTGGTGTTTGAATACCTTGTACAATAAGTTCAGGAGATATACCCAATAAATGAGCGGCTGCACTTGCGGCAAGGGCATTTATCACTCTGCCAGTATGATTTGTTGGAAGCGTAACTTTATAGCGATTTTTATATAGTTTGAGCATAAATGCTGTACGATCATGAGTACTTTGAATTTTACGTGCTTGAATTTGATTGATCGTTTTACAACCAAATTTTACTGTAGGATGAGTATAAGCAACTTGTGCTAATAATGGTTGATCACCATTAATAATACCGATATTATCCTCTTTAAAGTACTTAAAAATATCACGCTTTTCATTTGCAATATCGTAAATAGACCCTAACCCTTCCATATGACTATGTGCTATTTGTGTTATAATAGCACTTGTAGGACGAACAATATCGACCATTCGTGCCATTTCTCCACGTTTGCTAACTCCCATTTCAAGTACTGCTACCGTATGCTCTGGTCTTAATCGCAAAATATTTAAACTGACGCCAATCACCGTATTTTGATTTCCTTCAGATATAAGAGCATTATATCCACTTGCAACAAAAATATTTGCAAGCATTTCTTTCGTGATAGTTTTACCAAGTGATCCGGTTATACCAATAACAGGGCCAGTAAAATACATACGCCATGCTGCTGCCAGCTTAAAAAGCGCCTCATGGGTATTATTAACGAGAATTACCGTACTCTCTTTTACTGTAGAAGCAGGAATTAGCTGTTTTTTACTTATATGCGCAATAATACCGCGTGCCCCTTTTTGTAGTGCTTCATTAATAAACTGATGCCCATCAACAGTTGTTCCTTCAAGTGCGATAAATATATCTCCCTTGCATATGGTGCGCGAATCAATAGAAAAGGTAAGCTGCTCTGGTAACGGTGCCCCCGAAAGTATACTTTCAGGTAAGGTTGCTTTTATAAAGTCTTGATTAAAACGCATATATTAACTCCACTAACAATTGTTTTCTTATCTCTTATGCAATTAAGGAAAACATGGCGCTACTTTGTACATTTGTCAAGAAATAAAAATATAAAATAAGAGTATACGACGCCTGCATCTGTTTTCATAACTTTAACGTATATTAGAAAATCATAATTAAATTATTTATTTATACTATTTAATTTGAGAAAGAGTATACCAAAGACAATAAATTTTAAAACAGGCGAGACCATTTTTTTTGTAGGGGATACATTGGTATCTCGAATAAAAGTAAGCTTGCAAGAATACTAGCACGTATACAAAGAATACCAAGCGATCGATGCTCTTGTAGGTGTATACATGCAATTAAATAATGTCCAAGCACGCCTCCTGGTACCGGTGTAGAAACTAGTTCACTCGCGTACACTGCAATAATTGCTGTAAGAGAGAGAGTTAACGTAAGCGTACCTATAAGCGTATTTATGTTCCACTTTCGTGTAATAGACAATATACTCATAAGTACAATACTACACCAAGCAGTAGTACCTCCTATCCAATACTGTAAAAACGCACTTATATATGCGCCCAAGATGCCCATCCAGTTATGTACACTTGAAGAACGAGAAATATATGGCGAACAATAGTAAAACGGTGACGTATCAAAAGGTGTATAGGTTGCAAGAGCTATGCTTAAAAAGCAGAGTAATAATCCGGTACTTATACCTACAAAAGAATTTTTTACAGCTATTTTTCTCATATATATATGTGACCTAGTATACTACCTATAACTAGAACTAATATATATATACCAAAAATCCAAACTCTATTACTAGAAATAAGCCAGCTTACTACATACAAAAGATAATACGATCCCAGTGTGCTGATACTTATTAAACCAACGGTATATATGTCCAGGAGTATACTACTACCAGCCCATAATGCTTTACTAAATGCTGCTATTATTAATGGCAGTTGCAATGCCCACGAGAGTGCAAATGCTCTTAGGGGCGCAATACCACACCAACAAGCAACGCTATAAGTACTGGCAAAACGTGAAATACCTGCAAACAGTGCTATTCCCTGTGCAATACCAATTAAAAGTGCATAGTGCCAGCATATGTTTTGCACAGAATGAGAACGTGCCCATCGCGTTGAAATAAGCATGCCTGCTGAAATTAAAAAACCGACCCATAAGGGAATATCTCCTACAATACCATATTTTTTAATATAATATATAAGCACCGTACTACCATCTGCTAGTATACCGAAAGTCAAAAGTGCACGTATACCATACGCTCGACAGAGAGTAAGCCAGATCTTCATAAAAAATAAAAGCTCTATAATAATGGTAGGACCATGGGCAAGATAGGTGCTATATTCAGAAAGCATGACTGGTGCTCCCTTTAAGCGAGTAAAAAATAGTTCAAGCAACTTTACATGCCCAGAACTGCTTATTGGAAGTGGTTCTAAAAGAATTTGTGCACATATTAAGAGAGAAGTATACATGGGGTACAGTCCTAAACATGCTTTTTAAAAAGGAAAAACGGTAAATTCCATTGTTAACAGTATCACTAACATTTAATTCAACTATTGCAATCTCTTATTCTTTAGTCTAGATTATATCAACAGCAAAATAAACACCTGATCTTATTACCAGGGTTCATTATAGTTGCAACGAAAGGAGGAGTACAACTACTACAAAGTATTCTGCATCAAAATGACGTTAATCTCGGTTGTTTTCGGTCCATAAAAATGGATTTGAAAAGGAGTATATACATGAATAGTTTTTTAAAAAAGTTCTTTTCTTTAGCGTTGCTTTCTGTAGCAACGTCAATGTATGGTGATTGCAACACCGACAGCGGATGTAGCACCGACAGTGGTCACAGCAGTGGTGGTAGCATCACATCTTTCTTTTTACCTCGTTCTGCAGGTAGTAACACTGCTATGCGTCTTGTAGGATGGCAAGATTATATTCATCGTTACGACATGGACTGTTTTTATGGCGTACTTACCGGTCGCTTTGAATATACACGTTCATTCAAGCCAGAACGCATTGCACGTCAACTCTTTGGTAGCGACGTATTACGCTTTCAAGGTAGTTCCGTTGCAAATCGTGCTCCAGGAGCATTAATTGCTGATTATTTTGGCTTAGCACGGGATTTTGACGGTTCGGTAAGATTTAGACCACGTATTGAAAATTTCATCTTTGACTTCAACCTCTTTTTAGGTCTTGATCAATGGTTGTGTGGTCTTTACTTTGAAATGCATTTACCAATTGTTCATACTCGCTGGGGCTTATTTAGCGACTGCGATAATGGACGTGGTAGAAACTGTCCTCCTACTGGTACAGCTACTGGCACAGGGACAGGTACTGGCGCTGGCTTAGGCGGTAATGTTGCTTGTGGTACAACCGTAACTACACGTGGTTCTGAAACATTCCCAGCATGCTACATGTCCAACGACACTGCACCAACAGCACCAAATCTGGAAACAGCACTCAGCGGAACATTTACGTTTGGTGATATGAAAACACCATGGGTTGCTGGACGTTTCTCTAAGTGTCGTGAAACTAGAACCCGTGTTGCAGATATTGACTTTATCTTAGGATGGGACTTCTGGAAAACTGAATGTTCACATATTGGGGCATACCTTCAAGCCGTTGCTCCAACAGGCGGTAGACCATGTAATACCCATATTTTTGAGCCAGTAGTTGGTAATGGTCGCCATGCAGGTCTTGGTGGCGGTTTGACCGCGCACACCGTGCTCTGGGAAGGATGTGATGACCAAAATCTTTCCATCTGGCTTGATGGACATGCATTACATCTCTTTAAAGCACGCAACACACGTACTTTTGATTTAAACAACGGCCCACTGAGCCGCTACGTACTTTTAAAAGAACTTGATGCTAATAATACCTATACTGGTAACTTAATTAACGCAGTTAACTTTACTACTCGTGAAGTTGAAACAAGCATTCGCGTATTAGGTGATGCATCGGTTAAACTTGCATATCGTAACTGTGGTTTTATGGTAGACGTTGGCTACAACATTTATGGTCATAGCCGTGAACGCCTCCATGGCGACTGCGCTCGTATTTGCGCAAACAACTTGAGCAACCGCCGCTTTGGTATCAAGGGCTGTCAAGGTGTCTGTGGTAACGTATTTACAACAGCAACCCAGGATGGTGTTACTACAGTAGTTGGTTCTGCTGTAGGTGTTAATCCAGTAATGCTCAACACTACTGCAAGCACTGCCACCGCTTTCTCTTGTGGAACTCCCGATACTCCAACAGCTGCAACAACTAGTGTAGCAGATCAAGCAGTACTTGCATTTAACAGTCCAACGGCAGCCGGAACGGTAGTGCCAGCAGGAGCTCCAACAGCAGGCCAAGCAATTGTAGCGCAAGTTTCTACAACACCGGTAGTGTTAAGTGATGCAAATCTTAATCCACGCTCAGGTTTAGCACATTCACAACTTACCCATAAGATCTTCGGTCAAATTGGCTGGAGCTGGGATGACAGCTGCTTCTGTCCATTTGTAAGCCTTGTTGGTGAAGTTGAATTTGATGGCAGATCTGACCGCAGGGATAAATGTACAACTGATGGTGTAGCAGTTACAACTACTACAACTACCAACTTAAATAATTGCGATGATAATCGTCATCGTGCTGGCCTCAATCAATGGGGTATCGGCTTGAAAGGCGGAATCTCCTTCTAAAGAGATAACCATTGCAAACAAATTCTAGTACTAAGGCTCGGTGCAAACCGAGCCTTTGTTTTTATAGTAAAGTATTAATGCACACGAAGACCGTGTATATAATCAACTAACTGACGCATAGTTGCTAGTTTTTCTGCTACCGCATCATCAATTTCTATATCAAATTCTTCTTCAAGCTTCATAATAATTTCAACACGATCAAGCGAATCAGCACCAAGCGTATCCATCGTTGATTCTTCAGTAATACGTGATTCGTCAATATGTAATTGTTGTGCAATAAGTGTAGCAATTTTTGCAAATGTATCTGCGCGATCTATAGCCATAGGCGTAATTCTCCTTATACAGTAATTATAATATAGTAGTAGTATTATAGAATATAATACGCTCTAACGTAAACACCGCTCATTAATAAGTACACGCTACAATAACGTTTCTTCTGATAAAGACAAAGGCTCTCGAGCATGATACGTAAGCTTAAGAGTAGTACATATCGCATCTAAATCAGCCATTTTATCAAGCATGATCACTGTTTTGGTAGGATACGCTGTTTGTATGGTATCTCGTAACGTAGGCGCTGCTCCAATAATTACCATAACATCGCATGATGCAAGTTTATTTATTACGGTGGTCCAGTGAACAGGTAGTTCAGAAGCATGAATTATACGTTCACGTACCTGTTTGCTTGTACGCACTATACGGCCGGTACTTGCGTTAATAACGGGATATGCTAAATCTTTACAATCTACTTTCTCTAAATATACTTGAAAATTTTGTTGTAATGGCAGTGCTAATGGCGCATAGATACCTTGCGCGAGCATACTGTGCTGCATTTTAATTCGTTGTTGTTTCAGTGTATCTTCAAGCAGCTCAATAGCTTCTTGAGTACCGATAACTCGATGCTCAATAGCACTATTATAATGAGAAATAGAAACAGCATGTGCACTATCTTCAGGTATAAGTAGCTGCAATTCAGATGCTGAAATACCATATATCCAAAGAGCGCGCAAAGAAGATTGTTCAAGAAGCTCTTCGTAGAGATAAGAAAATTTTGTAAGTAAATATAAGCCATCAGGAAGATTAATACCACCAGCAGAAAAAAAAGCAGCATATTCTCCTATACCATACCCAGCAATAACTGCAGGCTGTACCCCTAAATCTTTTAACAGAGCACTTAAAGCGCTTTGGACTAAAAAGAGCGCGGTATGAGCATTAACCAATTTACTAAGTTCGGCATCAGACGACGCAAAGCATAATTTAACAAAATTATTATTTAAGCAGTGTGATGCTTCTTCAAAATATTCTTGAATAAGACGAGAATGGTCATAGAGTTCTTTACCCATGCCCACATAATGGCTACCATAGCCAGGAAATAGAACACCGACTTTCATAGAACCTCCATTAGTTGTTCAATTATGGTGTTAATATTCTCTTAATTCGCATGCAAGCTTCAGACTGCCCAATAAGATAGAGTAATTCAAATACTCCGGGACTTGCTGTTACTCCCGTGAGTGCTACACGAAGTGGCTGAGCAACTACAGGAAGCTTAACACCATGCGTACTACAAACCTCTTTAATAGTACGAGAAATCGACTCAATATCCCATACGGTAATTGTTGTAAGAGCGTGACACAGTTCTACAAGAAGCTGCTGTGCCTGTGCAGTTACTATAGTATTTTTTAGATGAGAAGTATATTCGTGAGAACCTTGATATACGCGATATACTTCGTCAATAAGCTCACGCAATGTTTTAACTCGTTCTTGGTAGAGCGTAATTGCAAAAATTATCTGTGCTTTTTCCCACTTATTAAGACGAGTAATAAAATCCGGCGCACAATCTCGTATAATAAACGTAAGTAGCTGTTCAGGTGATTCTTGTCGTATATAAATACTATTAACCCATTCTAATTTTTTACTATCAAAAATAGCCCCTTTTTTCCCTACCTGATCCAATGAAAAATAGCCAATCAGTTCTTCACGGGTAAAAATTTCTTGATCGCCATGAGACCAACCAAGACGCACTAAATAATTACAGAGTGCATCAGCAAGAAATCCCTGTGCGCGATACTCAGGCACAGCAGTTACGGCATCACGTTTACTGAGCTTGTTACCGTCAGGACCTAAAATAAGTGGCAAGTGCGCGAATGCCGGTAGTGCATAGCCGCATGCTTGATACAGTAAGATTTGTTTTGGGGTATTGGAGATATGATCTTCGCCACGAATAACATGCGTAATACCCATATATGCATCATCAACTACCACAACAAAATTATAAGTGGGGGTACCATCTGAACGTACTATAATAAAATCATCAAGCTGATCTGCTTGTACGCGAATAGGCCCACGAATAAGATCATGAAACTCAACATGTGTACACGTATCAGGCACTTTAAAACGTATAACATAGGGCTCAGTACCGGTACGAGGGGTACGTTCTTTGCACCGCTTATCATATTTAGTGAAACTTTCTTCTGTTTCACTTCTACCGAGACGCTGCTCTAATTCTTCTGGTGAGCAATAGCATGTATAGGCTTTACCTTCAGTTAATAATTGTTCAGCAATTGCTTTATGTGCCGTAATACGTGTTGACTGAATAAGAGTAGGCTCATCAGGTGTTAAAGAACACCAAGCAAGAGAATCAAGAATAGAAGTAGTGTATTCAGGACGTGAACGTTCAAGATCCGTATCTTCGATACGCAATAAAAATACACCGCCATAATGACGCGCATATAACCAGTTAAAAAGGGCAGCACGTAATCCTCCAATATGAAGGTATCCTGTAGGAGAAGGCGCAAAACGAACACGGATCATACCTGCGCCCAAGGCGAACCAAGCTGACTACTCACTGGAGAAACCTGCTGTAACTCTTTAAAGACAGCTTGTGCTTGACGCTCTTCACCTTTAAATGCAAGAAATGAACCTAAATAGTAGAGTGCCATATCACGATATATATTTTGAGGATTATGCGCGAGTTGCTTAAGCTCGCCAAGTCCTTCATCAATTATTTTTTGTTCAGGATTATCAAGTTTTATTAGTGCTTGCTTTAGTGCGTATACATGATAAAAAGGAGCTTCTTGACGCATGAGCTGTAATGCTTGTTTAAGTAATTCTTGCCCATGTTCTTTATTGCCCTGTTGTAGATATGCCTCAGATTCAAATGCTAAAAAATAAGGTGCTAATGTTGATTTTGATGCTTGTGCGTAACTTGATTTAAAAGCTTTTTCTACTTCAGCCCATTGGTGTGATTGATTGGTGCGTAGAGCTGTACGAAACTCTTCAAAACTATCAGCAAAAAAAAGTTGTGCCTTTTGTTGTTGGTGTATCATATAGCGCATATAGCCATATACTGCAAGAGCAATACCACCTAGTATAAATACTAAGATAGCCCCTTGTTGTATACGTTTATTAGTATCTCTATCTCTATTTAATAGACCAATCATAAAAGCTCCTTATATATAAGCTTATTCGTTATGTGCTTGCCCTTCAGCAGGTGATTGCTCTGTTTGAGTACGTTGCGCTTGACGTTGTGCAAGCTCATGACGTATTTGACGACGACGTACTGAGCGATCAAGTTTGGTTGCAAGTATTTTACGCCCCTTATAAAAACCACAGATCATGCATGTTTGATGTGGCATTATTGGTGATTGGCAGTTTACACAAAAAGTAAATACTTTTGTTTTGAGCGCTTTATTGGCGTGACGTTTATCTCTTCGTGACCGAGATGTTTTACGTTTTGGAACTGGCATAGTATCTATCTCCAACGTGCTATACAATTTAATTTTCGGGTTTACTATACACTATTTTATCCAAAAAGGCAAAATTTCTATTTTACTACTGAGAAAGCCTGTCATTACGTTCCCAAAGTCCCACAAAATTTTGCTGTAATCGACCCTCAAGTTGCAGTTCAAAAAGAGCAATTTGCAATTCTTCTTGCTTAATTGCAGTACATGCTTCAAGTTCATCAATCGAAAGTGGATGAGAGAGGGCTGCTAAAATTTTTTGCTCAAGCGTTGTCGTTATTGCCGGCATATATTGAGCACTTTCTTTACACACTACTGCTGGTGCACTTTCTACACATACTTCAAGAATATCTTGAGCAGAACATATTATATGTGCTCCTTGCTTTAATAAAGCATGACACCCAGCACTCAGCTCATCAAAAATAGAGCCAGGTACCACAAAGAGTTCTTTTCCTTGATCAAGTGCATATTGTGCCGTAATAAGTGCGCCACTTTTAGCCGCTGCCTGTATGACAATACATCCTTTGCTCAGTCCTGCAATAACACGATTGCGTGCAGGAAAATTACCTGCCTGAGCACGAGTACGCAAGGGATACGTACTTACTATCGTACCATTACGTTCAATAATAGAGTAAAACAACTTTTTATTATCTTCGGGATATAGCTGTAATAGCCCAGAACCAAGTACTGCAATAGTTATTCCACCATGCTGGAGTGCCTGTTCATGTGCCATGCTATCTGCTCCACGAGCACCTCCACTTACAATAACCCATCCCTGCTCAATAAGTGGTGGTATAAGTTCTGCAATAACGCGCTGCGCATAGGTATTTGCTTGGCGTGATCCTACAAAAGCAATATGTGGTGCTTGAGCATGTAATGATGCTCCCTGCCAGTAGAGTACAGGTGGTGGTAAATAAATATGTTTGAGTAGCTCAGGATATGCCTGATCAATATAGGTTGTCCATGCAATCTTGTGCTTGGCAATAAGAGCAAGCTCGTGATCAAGATCATGTTTGTTTTTTAAACCAGCTACTAACCGCTCTGCCTGAGCCCGGGTACACAATCCTGTAATAACAAGATCGTGTACCGTGTACTTATACAAAAATGCAAGATCTGCAGCAAAGTGCTGTACTAAACGCATAATAGCTGCTGCGCCTATGCCCGAAATAAGAGATAAATGCAATATAATAGTATTATTGGTCATGAGTTACGTTGACTACATCAGAAAGCTCAGGTGCTTGTTGTTCAAGACCATCAAGACTATGTTGTCCTGATTCTTCAGTAGCTACGACTGCAGCAAGATGTTGTCCTTCATCTAAGCGGATAAGACGAACTCCTTTTGCTTGACGTCCCATCGTACGTACTTCTTTAGGTGATAATCTAATAATTTTACCACACATATCGATAAGTAATATACTTGACGTATCACTTACTACAACTAAACCGATTACTTTACCATTACGGGAATCGGTAGGAATCGTGCGTACACCATAGCCACCGCGATGTGCAATACGAAAATCACCAACACGCACCCGTTTACCATAGCCGTTTTCTGTTGCAAAAAGTAGATCTTTAGCATCAGAAACAACTTCCATACCTACCACATAATCACCTTCTTTAAGGCGAATCCCTCGTACACCAGCTGCTTGACGTCCCATAGGACGTACTTCAGTTTCTTTAAAGCGAATACCAAGACCGTGTGCTGTTGCAATAACAATAGAATCCTGACCTGAGCTTACTGAACAGAAGACTAATCGGTCTCCTTCATGAACATTGAGAGCACGAATACCCGTACTTCTAATCTTTATAAATTCAGTTCCATGAGTTCGCTTAATGACCCCTTGCTCAGTTACCATAACAAGATATGCATGCTCAAGCTCACGAGTACTTAATAGTTTTACTACGTATTCGTCTTGCTGTAACTGTAACAGATTAACTATAGCACGTCCTTTTGCTATACGTGAGCCTTCAGGTATTTCAAATACCCGCATACTATATATACGTCCTAAACTGGTGAAAAATAAAAGTTCATCATGGTTTTTAGCAAGAAAAATATCTTGTATAATATCGTCAGATTCTTCAAGATGAGCCATTCCCATTTTCCCCTTGCCACCACGATGTTGTACACCGTATGTTTCCAGAGGAACACGCTTGATATACCCCTTGCGAGTAAGCGTAACAACTACTTCTGCATCAGGTATTAAATCAGCTTCACTTAATATATCCACCGCTTCTTCAATACGCGTTCTGCGAGGATCAGCATACTGCTCTTTAATATATTCAAGTTCTTGTACTACTTCTTTACGTAATATAGCGCGATCATGAATAATTGTTTGTAGATATGCTATTGTCTTTTGTATCTCTTTAATTTCAGCATGTACTTTCTCTTGTTCTAACCCTGTTAAGCGCTGTAGACGCATGTCTAAAATTGCTTGAGCTTGCTGATTACTGAGTAAAAACTTTTTATTAAGTCGGCCTGTGGCTTCATCTGGTGATCGCGAACTTTTAATAAGCTCAATTACATCGTTCATGTTACCAAGCGCTATAATAAGTCCTGCTAAAATATGCTCACGTGCTTGTGCTTTTTTCAAATCAAACAGTGCTCGCTTATAGATAACTTCTTCACGATGTGTTAAAAATTCACGAAGTAATTGACGCAACGTAAAAATTAACGGCCTATTGTCTAAAAGAGCCAGCATAAGAATATGTATAGTACTCTGTAAGGCAGTATGCTTATAGAGCTGGTTTAATATAACCTGAGGAACATCACCCTTACGAATATCTATTACTAAACGAAGACCTCTTTTATCAGATTCATCACGAATATTGCTAATACCTTCTATTACTTTAGTACGTACTAATTCAGCAATTTTAATAATAAGCTCAGCTTTATTAACTTGATACGGCAATTGTGTAATAATAAGCCGCGTGCCTTTCTTCGTTTCTTCTATATCTACTACTGCACGCAGTATTACACTTCCTCTTCCTGTTTTGTACGCCTTTATAATGCCGCCACGACCACAAATAATTCCCCCCGTAGGGAAATCAGGTGCTAATATTTTTTCAAAAATCTCTTCATCCGTTATGTGTTCGTTTGCTAAAAATGCTAAACAAGCATCAATAACTTCGCCAAGATTATGAGGCGGTATAGCAGTTGCCATACCTACTGCAATGCCAGATGTACCATTAATTAATAACTGCGGTAAGCGACTCGGTAAGATAATAGGCTCAACGGTTGATTCATCAAAGTTAGGTACAAATTTCACCGTTTCTTTATCAAGATCTGTCAGCATTTCTTGGGCAATTTTTGCCATTCGAACTTCTGTATATCGCATTGCTGCTGGATTATCGCCATCTACCGATCCCCAGTTTCCCTGACCGTCAAGCAAGGGATACCGTTTTGCAAAATTTTGTACCATCCCTACCATAGTGTTATACACTGGCTGATCACCATGCGGGTGATACTTCCCCATAACATCCCCTACAATACGCACCGATTTGTGATACGGTTTATTATAATGAAAGCCTTGCTGATACATAGCATACAGAATTCTTCGATGTGCGGGTTTTAAGCCATCGCGTACGTCAGGAAGAGCACGACTTACAACTACAGACATTGCATAATCAAGAAAGGAACTTTTAAGTTCTTCTTCAATAAGGATAGGCTGTATACTACTATTGGTAGGCGCAAGCTTTTCTGCTTCGTTATGGTGTTCCATAGTGATAACCTTTCAGGGGATCATGAACATGACAGGCAACTTAATAATTTTTATTATTTTCTGATTTCTAACAATTATTTTAATAATAATAGAATACACTAAATTGCACTATTTCACAAATTAGGTTATAAACAACAGAAGCCACTACCAAGCTTCTATAGACATAAAAAAAGAGTAGCAAAAACTACTCTTTTTTATTCTCTGTGAGATATTATAGTACTTAATTAGTACGCCAGCTAAACCAGCTTCGTTTGCGTTCTTTTTCTTCTTGTGCTTTACGTGCTGCTTCTTGCTGTGCCTTAATACGCGCTTCACGTTCTTTTACTATAGTAATATGTGCTTTTATCTGTGATGCACAGTCTTCATGACCAAATCTTAAGGCTTTTTGCTGTGCTTTCTGTAGTGTATCCGTAGTAATATCATGTTCTTGTAGTATTTTTATTATACGCCCTTCATCTCCACGACGAGCTGCTTTAGTTACTATTTTACTATACTTTTTATTAGCTTCAAGTTGCTTGTATTCTTTGATGTCGCCATACTTACATATACCAAGTGCTATAGCAAGAAATATTAAAAAAAGATTGTCCATAAAAATACCCCTTTAATTATAGTTAAATTTAACCTAACTTATACTTAATATAATAAGTATAAATATAGTATTAGTATATACAATAGGGTATCTTAGAAACTAATTTTTGAAAAAAATAAAATACTAGAGCAGTCATGTATAGTAAACCACTCTAGTATTTAAAATTTCATCTAAATAATTAATTACTATTAGCAGCGTGGACAGTAGTCGTAGCGAGGGCAATAATCATGGTGTACACGATGTCCATAATCATAACACTCATCATAGTAGTCATAACGTGGACCGCACCCTCTACCATTACCAAATACGCCAAAAAAGAATCCGTACGCAGCTTGAGTACCTAATAATAAAAGACCGGTACCAAGAACCATTAATTTTTTATTCATAATTATCTCCTATTATAAGTTAGTTATAGTTAGGATACACTGTATCATATTTAAGTTTATAATTGCAATAATTTTTAATATTTATATTACTTTTTAATTCTATAATATTTAATATTTATAAATTTACAAACCCTATTAATCAGGGTACACTAAATAGAAAGCATGTATCTACGCACAATAAAATCTAATGGACATAAAAAATATAGATCTCAAGCAGTTTACTCCTGATAAAATTCGCAATTTTTCAGTCATAGCCCATATTGATCATGGCAAATCAACATTATGTGACCGTCTTTTGGAAATTACTGGTACACTTTCAAGTCGAGAAAAACATGAACAATTTTTAGATAAGCTTCAAGTAGAAAAAGAACGGGGTATTACCGTAAAAGCTCAAAGCGCCTCTATGATCTATGAGTATCGCAATGCTCTGTATCTTCTTAACCTTATTGATACTCCGGGGCATGTAGATTTTAGTTATGAAGTGTCTCGCTCACTATACGCCTGTCAGGGAGCATTATTATTAGTTGATGCTTCACAGGGAGTACAAGCCCAGACTATGGCCAATTTTTATCTTGCATTTGAGCAGGATCTAGCGATTATACCTATTATTAACAAAATAGACATGGCACATGCTCGCCCTGAAGTAGTCGAAGGAGAGCTTAAGCATTTATTTGATTTTAATAAACATGAAATTATTCGTGCTTCGGCAAAGGCAGGAATTGGCATTTCTGATATTCTCCAGGCTATTATTGAGCGTATTCCTGCACCACAGTCAGATCCTACGGGTAAACTAAAAGCACTGCTTTTTGATTCATGGTATGATGATTACAAAGGCGTAGTCTGTTTAGTAGCACTTAAAGATGGTATGTTGCAAAAAGGTGATAGTATTACCCTTGCTCAGTCTGGCAGAAAGTTATGAAGTACTTGAATTAGGGCTTATGTATCCTAACGAGACTCCTCTAGATGCCCTTTATGCTGGTCAAGTAGGCTTTTTAATTACGGGCATGAAAACAGTGCAAGAAGCCCGTGTGGGGGAAACTATTTATCACACCAAACGTGAAGTAGTACCTTTTCCTGGATTTAAACCTGCTAAACCAATGGTCTTTGCGGGGATATACCCGGTTGATGCCTCTGAATTTGAGCTAGTACGTGATGCCATCGAAAAGCTTACCTTAAACGATGCCAGTGTTACTATTGAGAAAAAAACGTCAGCTGCTCTTGGTCTTGGGTTTCGTTGCGGTTTTTTAGGGCTATTACACATGGAAGTATTTAAGCAACGCCTTGAGCAAGAACATGGAATATCTATTATTATAACCGCGCCTAGTGTACTCTATAAAGTAAAATTATTCTCAAGCAATGAACTACTTACTATAGAAAATCCTGCAGAATTTCCTGAGCCACAGAAAATTGATGAAATTTTAGAACCAGTAATTAACGCTACTATTATTATGCCAAAAAATTATCTCGGGACTATAATACAGCTTTGTCAAGAAAAACGAGGACAGCAACAAGAGCTGAGTTATTTAAATGAAGAACGTATTATTATGAAGTATCGTCTTCCTCTTAACGAAGTAGCAACTGATTTTTATGATCAACTAAAATCGCTTACGTCAGGATATGCAAGTTTTGATTACGAAGAAGGAGGATATCAGCCTGCTGATTTAGTAAAAATGGATATATTACTTAACGGTAAAGCTGTTGATGCTCTCTCTACTATTGTGCACCGTGAACAAGCGTATCATATAGGGCGTGAACTTGCTACTCGCTTAAAAAGTGTTATTCCGCGTCAGCTTTTTGAAGTAGTAATTCAGGCGGCACTGGGTGCTAAAATTATAGCACGTGAATCTATTGCACCATTGCGTAAAGACGTAACAGCAAAATGCTATGGGGGGGATATTACACGAAAACATAAATTATTAGAAAAACAAAAAGAGGGAAAAAAGAAAATGAAACAAGTAGGTAATGTTGAAGTACCCCAAGAAGCTTTCTTAACTATCTTAAAGAAATCTTAAAGGAGTCCCATGCGTGTCTTGCGTGCTTTTGTACTGTATATATTAGTAACTATTGGTAACACTATACAGGGAGTACCCTCTGTTGCTTTGTCTATGTATACACCTACACGCTATTCTTTACGAAAGCCTTTTTATAAACGACATCCTATAATAACGGGCATTGCAGCTCTTATTACAATACGATGGTTACTCAACCCTCATTATCCGTCAAAAAATATCGTTACCGCTATTTCACTTATTACTATTGCCTATGTACTTGGTATCTTGATTCAAGAACATGGTCATGTTCGCTCACCAGTAGCGGGGAGCACACCATGAACGCTCACTACGATATACCTCGTACGTCATATGAGTTTTCTGGAAATATATTTATATTTCATTGTTTTGATGTTGGTGATGATATTAATCTTGAAAAAGTACGTGAAACCCAGGCATTGGTACGTGTACCGTTTACTCAGCCAAAATATTTTAAAAATTATCATATCCCAATGGCGGTGGAACTTCCCCGCCCCCACGCTACCTCTACCTGTATAAGTGCAAAACTACATAGCTTTGGTGTTATTTCGTTAGTATACAAAATTTCTTTTACGCAAACGCTCGAAGAATTACGCACCGAAATAGAAAAAATTGACTATGAATATCGAGAATTAAGTATTTTTGATGCCGGCGCTATTTTTAAACGTATTAAACCGTATATAAAACAAGCTAAATTTTTTCACCTGCGTAGCTCATATGTTGTTATTCAAGTTAATCCTGTTGCTACCATTGATATTAACAGCCTTAAAAAAGAGTATGGCGGCATTATAGCTTCTACGCTACGCTTTGAAACTAAAAGTCTTTCTGAATATCAAAAAAATGAGATTTTAGAAACTGCTATTGGGTACTATCGTGGTGATTTAGTTATTATTGATACAAACGCCGCCTTTGCATACGACGACGAATACGATGATTTATTACACCTTGTTGAATTTGCCAATATGCAGCAGTTAGAACTACAATTTTATGATCGCGTTCTTGATCAACAGCTTAATACTGCTTATGAACAAGAAGTTAAAAAACTACCAATAAGCGCATATATGCCATTTATTGGCGCGGTCAAAACCGATCCTATTGGTGACTTGGGTAAACTAAAAGTAGATATTTCCGTTATAACTGAACGCTTAGAAAATAGTATTAAACTTGCTGGTGAAGCATACTATACTGAACTCTACTCATTGCTGAATCAAAAGCTTGACCTTATTAATTGGAAAGACTCAATCAATCATAAACTTTCTATTATTCACGATATTAGTAGCGTATACCAAAATAAAGTAGACGCCGTTCGCGAAGATCTCTTGTCTATGCTCGTTATCGTACTTATTTTTATTGAGCTTATAGTCGGTATTATGCACTACTTTAAGTAAAGTATAAGTATCAGGCGGCTATGCGGTCTTTTTTTATCAAGCTTATATTATGCTGTATTAGTGCTCCTATAGTGCGAAGCGCTACCAGATTACGCTGATGAGTACATAATTTATACGTAACCCATGCCGATATACCAGTTATAGCTGTATGAATTGTAAGGGGTGCTACAAGGGTGCATAGAAGCATAGGACCTGTTACCCTCACTAATGATTGCAGATCTACGTTTTTAAGAGCTGTTGCTAATTCTTGCTGCTCTTCTTGAGAAATATTTAATTGTTTATTTACTAGCCGAAATTTAATAATCTTGCTAATTAAAGAAGGCTCTGTCTGTAAAAAAGCAGAAATTTTAGCAACTATTGGTTGTAGCTTATGCGCTACTTGAAATACTTTATGCGCTTGAGTGTACAATTGATATATATGCCCTCCCAGTGTATATGCTAAAAATATAGTACTTAATCCTGCTACTACACGGCTGGGATGTATTACATGCGAACCACAAGAAATCTGTATACCATCTAAACGTCCAATATACGAATTCTGCTCTTGTACATATAACGCCACCGTCTGATTATATGCTGTCTGTAATACTACCTCTTGAAATATCTGTTGGCTTAAGATATGTGCTACCTTGTTCGTATTTTTACTCAAGATTGCCGCATACAGTTGACTCGTTGCTTCAAAATGTAAAGCATAAGCAGGTAATAAACAAAGTATACTTACTAAAAATAAAAGCATAGAGCATAAGTGTATTCTTTTTAACATCACATACCTTTCTTTAGTAAACATATACTATATACTACTCCCCTTTTTTTGCTTACGCTGATATACGCGTTATATTATTTAATACTTCTGTAGTTGTATACATATTTGAGTGCTTTTGCTCTACTTTAAGCAAATCAGCTATTTGATGGGCTGTCTCTATATTTTTAGTATATTGTCGCATTTTATGTATAAACAATTTTGTGCCACATCCTAGTGCACATCCTAGTGCTATATATGCCACTGTTTTTGGCCGTAAAGATTGCCAGTAACGTGGCAATGGGCCTTGAGCAGCTTTAAAACTACTTTCTTGCGTTAATCGCTCAAATGGTACTTGCACAGCTGCAACAAGCTGTTTAATATCATTATCGCTAATAATACGGTCTTTAGATAACAACGGTTTTAAGCCTGGTGCTTTATGCATTGATATCTTTGCCAATAGCTTGTCAGCTTCTTGCTGTATTATAGGCAAAAGATCAGTATGATACATCTCAACAGTCTTATAACCAATACGCATTACTTGTAAATCTTTTCTTATTTTATACGTAGTATAAAGATCTTTCGCGAGATTTAGCACGCCCACTGCTGAAACAAATCTGCTGGTAAGCTCCGATATCACTGCTAATCCTCGTGCACGAGACCACGAAAGAGCAGTACTATTATCATAGAGAAACCGAGCTAACGGTGACTCTTGATAGTCTCGTATAATTTTTTCAGCATGCTTATGTGCAAGATCAAGCTGCTCTTGAGAAAGTTGATTATGACGTAATATGTGCTCTACCTGTTTTAAGTCACTCTTCTGTATAGCTTGATGCAGCTCGTCATCAGCTATCTGTACAGCAGCAACAATATCTGGTACAAGCACCACTAGTAAACTTAGTGTAAAAATAGTTTTTTTAAGCATCATAGGTGTACCCCTTCTTATAGTGTATCCATAAAAACAACCTACTTCATTGCTGCTCATGTTTTTTACCGTGCTGCAACCCTTAAGCACTATGCTTAGTATGCACCTATTATCTTGTATTGCAAGAAGGGTACCTATATATTGACATTTTTGTTATATCTTTTATCAAGCCTTATGTACGTTTTGTTCATTTGCTAGTAATGCAACTATCTCACTTGCTGCTTTTAAGTTTGTATGATACGTGTATAACTTATACCCTAACCATCCAGCACCAATACCAAGAGCTGCTGCCCCTATTCCCCAATTATTTATCCAACTGCTGGTACTCAACTCTGCAGTTTTATTTTTAAGGTCACTAACCATAGAATCTGCTCTAGATACAAACTGTTCAGCAACATGTCCACGATCTTTTTTTACTGCTGCACATAATGCTTTATTTGCTTGTACTTCTTGTGGTATACAAGATACAACACCTTGTGCAATAGTACTAAATTGATTTTGCATCTGTTCAGCATAACCTGTCATCGCGCGATATAGAGCAAGATTTGCGCATTGCTGACGTACTTTATAAAAATATTTAGCTGCAGTACCTAACCCTATAAGTGAGGCAACAGAAGAAATTCCTGCAAGCATTTTTGCTGTTTTTTCGCTTATTCGAGCCAACGGTGCCTGTTGTAATGCAAGATGAACTCGTAGAGCGGTAGTATGAGCGTGCTTACGCTGATCATTATCAAATGGTTCATTCTGTAATAAAGAATTTACTTGTACTATATTACTAGTGCGTATAGCTTTATCAAGCTGCTTTACTGCAGTACTAGAAGCTACAGCATTGAGTGGATTATACCCACCTATACATAAAGTGATAATACTATAAAAAAAGAGCTTAATTTTCATGAAGCACATCCTTATATAATTGTTAATATGTTTGAACCTCAACCGGCAGTTATGCCAGTGATTCTTGTATCATTGAGCAGGCTAGTGCCAAGCTCTCCACAAGCTTTAAGGACAGATATTCCCGCTGCCCTGATATTCTTACTTGCATTAAAGTCTCTGTTCATCTCTAAGCTACATGCTCTACACTGATATATGCGCACAGCTAATGGCATCTCTTGCAGTGTGTTACATCGTGAACATGCTTTACTTGACGGTAGAAATCTATCTACCATGACAAAACGCTTGCCATACCAGTAACACTTATACTGAAGAAAGCGTATAAATATACTCCAGCCAACATCAGCTATTGAGCGCGCTAGACGCCTATTGCTCAGCATACCCTTAACGTTCAGATTCTCTACTGCTACTATGCCGTGGCTTTTGACTAACGCAGTCGATACCTTATGCAAAAAATCTTTTCTCTTATTCTTTACTCTACTATGTAATCGAGTAATTCTTTCTACTACCTTCTTTCTGTTATTACTTCCCTTTTGTGTACGTGCATATGCCTTTTGTAAAGAGTGTACACGTTTTAATGCATGGCTCAGAAAACGAGGATTAGCAATAGTCTGCCCGTTAGAGATATGAGCAAATGATAGCAGTCCTACATCTATGCCTATAGCATTATCTTCAGAGAAGGGAACTAACGGTATCTCTCTTGTTATGGTACATACTATAGGTATACACCAATGCTTGCTCTCTCTTTTTATAGTAGCTTGTTTAATCTGTCCCTCAAGAGGTCGTGTGTCTATATACGTAACCCAACCAATCTTAGGGAGAAAGACTTTACTTTCATGACAGCGAATGCCTTGAGGATAGCGGAACGAATCTCGTATGCCCTTTTTCTTAAAGTGAGGGAACCCTCTCTTTACTTTCGCTTTCTTTTTTACTCCCTTTAGAAACTGCTGTATGCTCGTATCTAAATCTTTCAGTGATTGCTGTAGTACTTGAGAGTGAGTATAAGAAAGCCATGCTGTTGCTTCCTCTTTCTTTAATCTTGGTAATATATGAGCAAGCTCACTATAGCGTGGCAATCTGCTCTTTTCTTTTAGAGCCTTCTTAATTAAGGCTAAGCCATAATTATATACAAAGCGAGCATTACCTGCATATTGCTCAAATACTTGAGATAGTATAGGCGTAATCTTTAGTTTATAGCTAAATGTTTTTTGTATTATTTTCATACTTTATGTATACACTATAGAAGTACAAGTACTATCTTTATGTCCCCTTATATCCTTGGTATTAATGCCGACCTTTTACTGCATGTTATAAAAAGTGTACTGGTTACCAGTTAATTTTCAACTGCTTAAAATAGTGCATTCGTATTGTTAATTAGAAGATACTATAGCAAGCTCACTCTTTAAAAAGCGTACTATTTCACTTGCTGCATGCACTTGCTTTTGATACGTAATCAACTTATAAGTAAGCCAGCTAGAACCTAAACTTGCTATAGTAGATCCTATAAACCAAGGTGCTGTATTTTTTAAGTTACTATTCTGAATATTTATTTGATCTTGAGTGGCTTTTAAAAGTGCGTTTGTATTAGCTAAAAAAAAGCGTTTAGCTATTCTGTATGCCTGTAAACTTAAATAGTTAACCCCCATTAAGATATATTTTTTACCAAGTAATTTTTCTATTCTTGATAATCTTAATATGCTTTCTTTGTGACATTATTGTAGAGAATTATCAATTTTATCTGCTTCTTTTTCTAAAGTATTTTTGAAGGTTTCTGTATACTGTATCGTATCTTTATAATTTGCTTGTTTTATTTTAAAATTGCCTAATAAATATAAATCTTTTAGAACAATACTCAAGCTAATAAGTACCCCTATGCTAGAAACTGCTGCTAATGCAGTTCTTTGCTTTGAGCTCAACTTACCTAAGAACGATTGCTGATGATGCTGATATACCTGTTCAGCAGTATCGCAAGCTGTACGTAGTTCATCAGGAGAAAATGTTGTGCGCTTGAGTATATATCCTACGGTCACTACATTGCTTGCATTAATAGCACATTGGAGTTCTTGTATATCTATAAAAGATGCGGCGTTAAGTATGCCAAATATACTCATAACAACTAAGAGCATATTGCTATACAATAAGAATACTCGTATTTTTCTTAGTATTAACATCTATGTCCAATCGCTTTTATAATATTATGCTGTTTTTAAGCGTTTTGATAGTAAAGACAAATACCGTATATTTACCCTGTTTACTTATAGGCGCTAAAATGCTGCACCTATGTTCTTCTTATGCTCTTAATGAGAAGCTACTGTAGCAAGCTCACTACTTAAAAAGTGCATAATTTCACTCGCTGCTTGTACCTGTTTTTGATACGTAAACAGCTTATAAGCAAGCCAACTAGCACCTAAACTTGCTATACCAGCCCCTATAAGCCATTGTGCTGTATTTTTTAAGCTATTATTCTGAAGATTACTTTAAACTTGAGAGTTTTTTAAAGAATCAAGAAACCTTTCTGCAGATGTTAACAAAGAGCGTATAGTTTTTCTGCATACTGCTAACTCATGATTTTTAATCGTTATTACTTTATAATTTAGATAACGCTGTAAATCTTTCCTAGCATTTAGAGTCCAGAATATATCTGTTTGCCTTAGTGGATCTTCTTTCTGTAGCTCTTGCTGTATAAAATTATATAGACTCTCTGATTCTGTTTTCAAAGTACCTTGCAAGGTTTCGCCATAATAGACCAGACTTTATATAGCTATTTTGTAGTAATTTAGAATCTAGCACACCTTTACCTAATTGGTATGCGTTTTTTAGTGCAACGCCTAAGCTGCCCAGCGTTCCTATACTAGCAACTGTTGCTAGTATAGCTCTTTGCTTTGAGCTCAGCCTGCCTAATAACGATTGCTGACGATACTGATATACCTGTTCAGCAGTATCGTACGCATTACGCAGTTCATCAGGAGAAAACGTTGTACGTTTAAGTATATATGCTACTGACGTTGCATTGCTTGCTTTAATGGCAGACTGAAGTTTTTGTATATCTGTAGAAGATGCAGCGTTAAGTATGCCAAACATACTCATAAAGACTATGAGTATCTTATTATGCAGTAAGAGTAGTCTTGTTTTCAGTACTAACATAAGTATCCAATCGTTTTTGTAAAAACTCTACTATTTTTTGTGCGGTTTTTAATTGCTTTTGATAGTAAGACAAAGTATATGCAAGTAATCCAACAGTAGCACCAAAAATCATACTACCGTGTATCCACCGTTTACTTGTTGGTACCATTTGCGCATACTTTAATAAAGCATCAGTACTTGCTTTTAAATAAGGAAATTCTAATTCACGGGTAAGCCGTAATGGTATTGAACTGAGTAAAGTATTTTTATCCCCTGGACTAGTAAAAAAGCCTTGATCAGTTATATCCTTTAAAATTTTTTCTACACTCTTACGATAATCTACAGCACTTTTAAACTGTTTGTTATAAAAACTATATTGAGCAAACTGCTTATTAAGCTGTAGCCAACATTTGGCCGCTATACCAAGTCCAGTAGCTGATGCGAGAGTACAAATTCGAGAAATATACGTGTTTGTTCTTGTACTTAGCTTGTTAAATAGTGATTGCTGGTATTTTGTATATACTTCTGTAGCTAGTGTATGTGCATGTACAAGTTCTTCATGAGAAAAGTGCTTATCACACAATAAATATCCTACTTTCATAGGATCACTCTTGTAGATAGCCTTGTGTAGTTGACGTATCTGCTCTAATGGTTCAGCATGTACTACACCAGGCATGCCTATAAATACAAATACAAAAACTAGTTTTCTAAAACCATACATAAGACCTCCATTTATAAAAAGATTACTGCGCTACACTTACCTGAGCAGGCCGAAGTATTTGTCCCTTATAGAGATAGCCTTTTTGAAGCACCGCTATAATATCTCCTGATGTATGGTGCTCAGAGGTAACATGTAAAATCGCTTCATGCTTTTCAGGATCAAATATACCACTTGCTGGCATTTCTTCAACACCATAGGTATGCAGTAATTTATGACACGCTTTATAAATAAGCTCAAAGCCTTGGAGCCATGCTCCTGCTTGTGTACGCTGTTCAGGAGTAAGCTGGGCAAATGCGCGTTCAATATCATCTATTACGGAAAGAACATCTTTAAGTACTCCAGCTTGCGATTGCTGCATCCATTGTACGCGCTCTTTTTCAGTACGCTTGCGGTAGTTATCAAATTCAGCACTTATATACATAAGTCGTTCTTTAATGACCGCCATCTCTTGACGACAATGAGCTAATTCTTGCTCACCAGATGTTATAGATTCAGGCTGTTGTTCTCGTTCAGCGACAGTGTCTTGATCGTTGTTATCAAACAGGTGTGTCATAGTTTTACAAGTCCCTTTTAATAATTAGTATAAATAGTATAAGCATACACTAGATCTTAATAATTTTCGACTTTCAAAAAAAATTTGTATATCTTAAAGCATAAAAAGTTAACAGCACCTTATTGCATCATCTGCATGAGATTTAAATACATCAGCATACTAAGTATAGTGCTATATATGCTCTCAGTGAGTATAGCACTTTTATGTACCGATAGTCATTTTTGGCGACCAAATAATTTTTGGGGGGAGCCACGCCTTGAAAAAGATTTTCTTTTTACTGGTGAAGCGTCTTTTGGTGGAGGTGGTACCTGTCATGGGTATGACAAAAATGGTCACCTTGTTTCATTACTTGATATTTATGGACATCATAAATTACATCATATTGCAGATGGGGTTACTGGTCTTGACCCTACCCATCCATTAGATCGTATGCTGCTCGATCTTAATGCAGTTCCTGATCGATATATGTTTGGTACAATATGTTATACTGCTCAATTTGAACTTTTAGAAATGTATATACGAGCATGGCAAAATTTTAAACATGGATTTTTTCTGTACAGTTACTTACCTATTCGCTCGCTTGAATTGGTAAATATTATTCCTAAAGATCTTACCCCAAATGATACTGTTTTTCCTAATGCTTCTACCAAAGAATGGCACCATTTTTTAGAAGCATTTCCTAAATTATGTAAACGATACCATATAACTACCGAGCCATTTAAGCAAACCGGTATAGGTGATATACCTGTTGATATAGGATGGACGCATACATGGTGTAACTTTCGGCACCTTGACTTTATTGATGTAATGCTGAAAACAGGCTGTGTATTTCCAACAGGAAGAAAAACAGATACATTCCATGCTTTTGATATACCTCATGGTTACGATGGGCACTTTGGCATTGAAGCAAGTCTTGATATCGCTTTTGGACTCTTTGATTGGATAACAGTAGGGGGTCATGCTTACTATCTAGGCTTTAAAGATGTTACTAAAAATATACGTATTAAAACATCAGCACACCAAAATGGCTTTCTTAAACTTACTCAAGCGTGTGTTCCTCTGCACCATGGCCCACTACGTCAAGCAGGGGTATATTTTAAAGCAGATCATGTGATACAAGGACTATCGACACTTATTGCATATACGTATACACATCAAGATAAACGTTCTATTATAGGCGGTAGCAAGATAGCTAATAGCGATACAGTATTGAGCGGTTTTATTCAGCATGTGCTTAATATTATCGTTGAGTACGATTTTACGCGTGAGCCATACGGTGTAGGCCCGCGCATCGGCATCTTTTATAATAAAACACTGGGCGGAATACGAGTATTTGCTACTGCAGTTACTACAACTTATACCGGTCTTGAAATAAGTTATGTGTTTTAATTAAGCTGCTCAAGCTGTGTAAGTATTTTTTCTATCAGAACAGCAGCACAAAAAACTTCTTTACTATAAAGTGTAGAAAACACGTCATCAAATCGTTCATAAATCTGATGTAAAATTCCTAAAAGATACTCTTTATCAGCATATGACAGAGGCTGCTGAAGATGAGCATGCTCAAGTAGTATAAGCAGTTCACGTATATCAAGAATATGATTAATAATACTATCGGCAAAGTAAATTAGATCTTCATGAGAAGATCTAATTGCGCCTACTAAATCAAGTTGCGTCCAAACGTGCATAGTAACAGTTATAATAGTACGCACTAATTCAGCAGAAGAAACTGATGCATTTTTTTGCTGTATGTATTGACTTATACAAGATGAGGTATTTTTCCCGTATAGTATATTGTGTAGAGTACCTAACATTAACATTAGTATAAATGCAGGTATAATTGCGTATTTTTTCATTTTTATAATAATTTATAATAATCTTATTATTTAGTTTTATGATTACAAATTTATATAATAATTGTCAATAATATATAATACAAGACAAAAACCACCTTAAGCTATAAGGTGGTTTTTAATTATCTATAAAAACGTATATTTATTTGTTAAAAAGGTAGTTCATCTTCAAACGGGGCTTCGTCTTTAAAGCCGGTTGGCGTAGCAAGAGGTTCTTCGTAATTTCCTGTTGTTTGCTGACCACTTCCTAAAAAGACTACTTTATCAGCAATAATAACATGTCTACTACGATTCTGTCCCTCATTATCTTTCCAGGTATCAAGTTTAAGGCGTCCTTCTACTAATACGGGCCTACCCTTTTGTAAGTATTGACGACAGCTGTCTGCTTGAGGACCCCAAACCTCAACGTCAATAAAACACACTTCCTGAACAACAGCACCAGTATGCTTATTTTTGTACTGTCTATTAGAAGCTATATTAACTTTGCAAACACTACGCTCTGCGTTGAGTTGCTTAAAATCAGGGTCTTTTGTTAAATTGCCGATCATAATGACACGGTTATAACCTGCCATTTTAAGCCTTTCTTAAAAAGAGAACAGATATTAGTATATCTTTATCTAATTTACCAGAAATAACTTTTTTGTTAATAAGTTATTTTTTATTTTCTAAAGTATTGAGCTCTGTACGATAGGTCTTTATTTTTTTACTCCAGGTCTCAAGCGCACCGGTCAATTCTTTGGTAGTTTCAAAATATACGGGTAACTGTAGCGATGAAACTAAATTTTTATTTTCACTTATCACTTTGTTAATACGCATATATAATTCTTGCTGTAAAGCAACAAGCTCTTCATTAAGCTTAAGCGTATACCACAGCGCATCACTCAGCTCAAGTACAATATCTTTATGCAGGCTGCGTGTCTTTTTCTTCGGAGTAATAACAAATGATTCAGTACCCAAAAGTATCTGTATGTAAAGTAAGTTAATCGTAAGAAATTTTCCTAGAGAGCACAACAAACGTATCATACGAGCATTTCCTAGAGCATTTTATAGCCTATACACATATACTGAACAAAACAAAGCACAGCAAGTGCTAACATTATACAACATAGAGCTGAAAAACAAATTAAGGGTATTCCTATGTTACCTATAAAATAACAACAAAAAATAGCACCTATGGCAAGTAGTTGCACTACAGTGGTAATTTTAGCAAGCAAAGTAGCCTGAATAACAGGCGCTCTTTTAAAAGATAAAAAACCAATAACACCTATAATTTGTAATAGTTCTTTCGATACAATACCATATACAAACCACCAGGGAATTACCTCAGGTACACCTTCAGTTATAGCAAGCGTGTAATACGTTGAAGTAACTAAAAGCTTATCAGCCAGCGGATCAAGACATGCGCCTACCAAGGTCTGCTCATTAAACCATCGTGCAAGCGCACCGTCTAAAAAGTCGGTAATACCGGCACAACAAAAAAATAAAATAGCATATCCCCAAGCCTGGTTAATAATAGCATGAATAATAAAAGGTACTAATATAATACGCATGCACGTAAGCACGGTAGAGCAGGTAACTATTTTATTAACATATCCATGAGATCTTTTTATCATACAAACAAAAGAGCCATAATTACTTTGTATATTTGCTTAAGTATAACACAGTATATACTACACTAACTTACTGATTTTCAAAAGTATTGGTAATAATTCCACTTCCAAGACAAACATCACCATCATATAAAGCAGCAAATTGCCCTTCAGCAAGCCCTTGATCATGCTCTGCAAGCAGTACCTGATATACATCAGCCTCTTTCGGTATAAGTGTACACTGGTACATCTTTGCTCCATGACGAACTTTAACTTTTAAATTACCCGTTGTTGGTGGCTGGGTAATCCAGTTACATGCCGTCAGATAAAAGCTATCGCGTGCTTTATCGCTTGCATAATACATACGGGAAATGAAAACAGTATTACTATCTATATCTTTTTTAACCACATACCAAGGACCATCAGCAAGACCTAATCCTTGTCGTTGCCCAATAGTATAATACCAGTATCCTTTATGTGATCCTAGAATTTTACCTGTTTCGTATTCTATTAATGTACCCTCACGTTCACCAAAGTAGTGTTTAATAAACTCGTTAAACTTTAATTTACCTAAAAAGCAGATCCCCTGGCTATCTTTACGATTAAACGTTGCTAAATTAAACTTGCTTGCAAGTTCTCGTACTTCTGCTTTGCACAAATGACCAATAGGAAACAACGCTCGTCGTAGTTGCTCTTGCTTAAGATGGGAAAGAAAATACGTTTGATCTTTAATGGGATCTTTGGTTGTTTTCAGCACTACTTCACGATCGCGTTGCTCAAGTTGTGCATAATGCCCGGTAGCTACTTTATCAAACGTATTACCAATTACCATATAAAAGGCACCAAATTTTATGCGCTCGTTACATAAGATATCAGGATTTGGCGTACGTCCCGCTTTTATTTCTTCAAGCGTGTACGCAACGACAGCATCCCAATATTCTTTTTGCAAAGAAATAACTTCCAATGGGACATTATATTGGCTACATACTTTTTGTACATACGCCAAATCTTCTTCCCATGGACATGATCCTAAATACGAAAGCTCGTCTTCAAGCCATATTTTCAGATAAAATGCGGTTACGGTGTGGCCCTGCTCTTTTAATAGCGCTAACGCTACTGAGCTATCAACCCCACCCGATACTAATACTGCGATATTCATTATAGTTAGCTCTTATATAGTTAATAATCTACTATAAGTATAGCATATATACTAGTTTTTAAAATAGCATATTCTAAAAGAGCTTAGCAATCACTATTTACGCAAGTTCTATCTTATATTCACCATCTTTTTTATAGCGTATATATTCACCTTTAGTTTCATGAGTAAGCATTAATAGCTCACGCACAAAAGTATCCCAATAAGGGTTAGTTCGATATGGTTCACTAGAATAAATAACAAGCGTGATTTCCATATCTCCCTTGGTGGTAAATTCGCGTACTGCTTTTATAAGTGCTTCTGCAATCCATTCAAGCTTATTATTAAATGCTCCAGATCCGATAAGTGTAAGAAAAACTTTTTTCTTATCAGCAAGAAAAGAAGATTTTAAAACGCCTTCATATGACGCTTGCAATACCATACGTGCAACATTACGATAAAGATCTATTGGAATAGTAGCAGCTCTTGGTACTCGGTATACAGGGCTTAATACTTGATTGATACGTTGTGTAGAATTATTGTTAGAAGCCCATTTAGTAATGCGCCCATCTACAATAGGTTCACTATTAAGCTTACTGAGTCCTTGAGTAACTTGAACATCTGCCATAATTCCAATTTTAACCAAACCATTATAAGTATTAAGCACTTTATCATTCATTTTATTAAAGCGCTCCAGCATAGTACGATCATCTATAGGATAGCCATTTTCAACTGTTATGCGCACAGGCTTATCATAAAATTCATCTAATAAATTAACTGGCCTCTCTAATTGGCCATAATAAATTTTATGTGTTCTTTCGCCTGGTGGGAATATTAAAACCATATAATAATACATACGATATATAAGACCCGGCGCTGCTGAAATAGCTGCTGCTTCTTCTTGTCCAAAGTGATCAGGATTTAAATATATCATCAGCCCTTTATTAGGATCTTCTTGAAAACCATTAAAAAGAGAAGCTACCTGAAACACGGCATCTTGATTATTAGAATCTGCTTGCAAAGCTGCTATATCTACTTTATTACGAAACCAACTAGTAGAAGGATCATCAAAGCCTTCAATAACATTAAATTTGCATCCACCTTCACTTCCCATTTCTTTTAATTTTTTTTGTGTCCCTTCACGTAGCCTATCGATGGTAACATCGAGAAATTCTCCTATAAAAAATGATTCTTTTGTATTTCTATTAATAAGACTGTTAACATCAAAAAATGGTACAAAAAATGGTAATTTTTCGTTAGGCGAGAGCTTTAGAAATTCTGCTTCAGTAATGCCCATCACCAGCTCAAAAAAATCAACTGGCTCACGTGTTGCTTCTGCTGCTTCATATAGTGCTTTAGCCTGATCAGGCGTTAACTTTTCTACTACTGTCTCTCGTATTTGTTGAATTAATGGTTGTTTTAGTATGCTTTTAGCAAGCAGTGCAAGATCTTGTTCTAGACGAGAAAGCTGCGAGATAGTCATAGCCTGCATTGCAAAAACGCTAAAACAATAGATCGAAAACATTCGCATTTTAGTACCTATATGCCAGAACATGCCTATCCCCACAATCATTATTATCTAACTTTATTATGGTAATGTATTACTTATTATCTTATGCAAGTTCTACCTTATATGTGCCATCTTTCTTATAACGTGTATAGGTACCTTTAGTTTGTTGAGTAAGCGTTAATAGCTCACGTACAAAAGTATTCCAATAGGAGTTAGTGCTATATAATCCGCTCGAATAAATAACAAGCGTGATCTCCATATCTCCCTTATCGGTAAATTCTCGTACTGCCTTTATTAGTGCTTCTGCTATCCATTCAATCGGATTATTAAATACACCCCCGCCTATAAGTGTAAGAAAGACTTTTTTCTTATCATAGAAAAAAGCATATTTTAAAACACCTTCGTAGGATGCTTGCAATATCATTCGTGCAACATTCTCATACTGGGATGCAGCACCTTTTACCATATACGCTGCACTAAATACTTGATTAATGTACTGTTCTGGATTAGTAACAGGAGCCCAACGAGTAATACGGCCTTGTTCAGGCTGTTCATTCTTCAATTTGCTGAGCCCGTGAGTAACTTGAACGCCTTCCTGAACTCCAATATTAACTACGCCACTATAAATATGAAGTTGGTTATCATTCATTTTATTAAAGTGCTCAAGAACTGTATCATTATCGTCAGGATAGCCATTGATAACTGGTATCCGCTCCTTTTCATTTGCAGCACTAGAGAAATTTGCTAAAAAATTAATTTGACGCTCTTTCGATTGGCCATAATAAGTAGTACCTTCTGCATCTCTAAACGGTATATAATACATACGATAAATAAGACCAGGAGCTGCAGAAATAGCCGCAGTTTCACCCTGTACAAAATAATCACGACTTAAATATATCATAAGTCCTGCATCAGGATTGCCACCTGCTTCAAGCCCATTAAAATTAGAAGCTACTTGAAATACTGCATCTTTATTAGCAGGATCTGCCTGTAACGCAGCTACATCTACTTTACTACGAAACCAATTTTTTGTAGGGTCATCAAACCCTTCTATAACATTAAACTTGCATCCGCTTCCTTTGTGTTTATGTAGTGCTTGATTGCGGAGCGTATTAATATTAATTGTTCTAAATATACCAGTAGAAAATTCTTTTTTAGTTTTAGTATTTTTCAGTACTTGTGGCGTTTCATATGACGAAGTAGGAGTGAAAAACGTTAATCGATCTGCAGGTGAACGCCTTAAAAATTCTGCTTCAGTAATACCCATCACCTGCTCAAAAAAATCAACTGGCTCACGTTTTGCTTCTGCTGCTTTATAGAGTGCTTGTGCTTGTTCAGACGTTAACTTTTCTAGTACTGTCTCTTGTACTTGTTGGCTTAATGGTTGCTTGGGTATACTTCGAGCAAGCAATGCAAGATCTTGTTCTAGACGAGAAAGCTGCGAGATATGCATAGCCTGAACTGAAAAAATACTACAACAATAGAGCAAAAACATTTTTATAGTATGGTACATGAGCATACTCCAATAACCGTTCTTTAATATTAGTTAAACTTAATAGTATTATAGCAAGACTATCAAATACAAGAAATGAGCCCTACTGCTTAATATAGTGTGCTATATATTAGCAAAAATTACTTAATTTATATTATTTAGAATAAACTATTGCAAATTGTGCTAAAAAATATATACTATAAAAGTATATAAAAAGTTTGCCAGATGTTAGTGTGCAACCCTTTGATTGTATGTTCATAGGTACTCCTTTTTCGATTCGTAGTCGATCGAAAACAACCGATTCTCTTTCACACTAACATCTGGCATTAGTATTTTAAGCCAGGGTACGCAAAATTTCTTGAGCTCGCGTAATAATATTATCAGGCAATTGTGCAAGACGAGCTACCTCTAACCCAAAACTTCCTTCAGCAATACCACGTATTATTTTATGAAGAAATAATAGATTATTATCGCGCTTACTACATGCTGCATGATAATTTACCACGCCCGAACGAGTTGCTTCTAAAAGCGTAAGCTCGTGATAGTGCGTCGCAAAAAGACAGCGCGCACCAATAGTACTATGTATATACTCTAGCACTGCTTGGGCAAGTGCTATACCATCAAACGTACTGGTCCCACGACCTACTTCATCTAAGATAACTAAGCTTTTTTTTGTGGCATAGCGACAAATAAGTGCTGTTTCTTCCATTTCTACTAAAAAAGTACTTTTACCTTCAGCAACTTTATCAGATGCACCAATACGGGTAAATATTCTATCAAGTAACGGTATCGATGCTGCTTGTGCAGAAACAAATGATCCACAATGAGCCATAATACAAATAAGCGCTACTTGTCGTAAATACGTTGATTTACCACCCATGTTAGGCCCGGTAATAACCCAGAGTGATTCTTGATCAACAAGCGTAGTAGAATTTGCAATAAATGGTTGAGAAATAATACTTTCGATAACAGGATGTCGTCCTTCTGTAATACATATATCGCGCTGCGTATTAAACGTAGGCCGTATATAATTACGCGTATAAGCAACTTCTGCAAATGCTGCCAGTGCATCTACATACGCAAGTGCTTGTGCTGCCTTTTGCAAGCTAGTAAGATGTTTTTCTACTTCTTGTTTAATAAGATCGAATATAGCTTTTTCTAAAGTGCTTATTTCATTGTGTGCTGTTGTCAATTGCCGTTCAAGATCTTTTAGCTCTGGCGTAGTAAAGCGTTCTCTTCCCACAAGTGTTTGCACACGAATAAATCGTGCAGGTACCAAATGGTAATTAGCTTTCGTAATTTCTATAAAATAGCCATAAACAGTGCTATAACGTATTTTAAGCGATGATATACCTGTTTTTTGCTGCTCTTCACGCTCAAGAAGCGCAATTGCTTGCGTGCCATTTTGCGCTAAATCGCGTAAACGATCAAGCTGTGCATCAAATCCAGGTTTAATGCAATAGGTACTATGAGTATCGGTATTAAGCGCATTATCTAAAAACTGCACCAGCGGTGAAAAATCCCCTATTTTAGCATTAATTAGCTCTAAGAGATAGGCATGTCCTCCTGCTAAATTATGTTTTATAGTGGGGAATACTGTAAGTGCGTTTTTTAGCAGTATATAGTCGTGAAGCTGCGCTCTTTTAAGCGCTATACGTCCTATAACACGTTCAATATCTCCTATTTCTTTGAGCGCTGCTCGTATATGTGAACGAAGACGTAATGTTTTTACCAGCTCTTCAACTGCATCAAGACGCTGCTCAATACTTTCTTGCTTAGCAAGTGGCCGAGCAAGCCATTTTTTTATAGTACGTGATCCCATACCAGTCACTGCTTGGTCAAGCAATGCAAACAGTGTATGTGCAGTTGTACCGTCAAAATTATTTTTGATAAGCTCAATATTGCGTTGCGTTACAGCATCAAGTACAAGAAATTCTTCAGAAGTATACTGCTGAATATGTTTAAATTGCTTTAATGCTGTTTCTTGTGTTCTTTTAAGATAGGTATACAGCAGCGTTAACACACCACGTACGCCCTCATGCTGTTTTACAGCATCATACCATTCAGTATTAAATTGCTGCTTAACCCAGTTATTTACGTTTGTCTCTATATCAAGAGAGTGGGGCTCAAAACTCTCAAGTGTCGTAAAATATCCCAATTTCTTAATAATTTGCTCAAGTTCTTTGCCATATTTTGTGGTAGGCACGAGTACTTCATCAGGACTAAAACGCGCAAGCTCTGATTCAAGATTACTCGTATCAGGATACGCACTATGCGTTAACGCAAGCTGTCCTGTTAATAACTCACACCATAGCAGAGTACACGTTGTATGCCATGCAAATACAACGCATAAGTACGATGCTGATTTTTCATCAAGCAGTGGCATTTCCGTAAGAGTACCTGGCGTTAGCACTTGGGTAACCCCTCGATCTACTACTTTGCCTGGCTTGGGGTCTTCTAATTGCTCACACAGGGCAACTTTAAAACCCCCTCGTACTAATTTAGCAACGTAAAACTCTTGCGCATGCAGAGGCACCCCACATAACGGAATAGGCTCACCTTTGTGAGATCCACGCTTGGTAAGAGCAATGCCCAGAAATGCTGCTGCTTTCTGGGCATCTTCTAAAAATAGTTCGTAAAAATCACCAACTTGAAATAATAACAGTGTATCAGGATACTGATTTTTTATTGCAAAATACTGAGCCATTAACGGCGTTGTTGCGGATACTTTTTCGTTCATACGTACTAATGTATAATTAATTATATGGTTTAAATATGAGTATATCGCAACAACAAAATAACGTCGACCCTTAATACTTATTTAATAATGTGAGAACGCAGCGCCTGAATAATCAGAAAAAGAGCATCCTGTGGTTTATTAGGAGGATAAATAGTTGATAATAAAAACTCAAGTGTTAGTTTCTTATGCATATTGTTATCAAAGGTAGCGTCTATCCATGGATACACAAGTATAGTATCATCATTACAATAGTATATAAGATACTTTCCATCAGAAGACCAGCTTACTGAGCCTGCCGGATTGCCGTACTCTTGCCACCCGTAGAGCAAATTGCCACTCTCTTTGGTATTCCATATGCTAATATTACCATTATTAGAGCTAGCAGCAAGATATCTACCGTTCGGTGACCAGCTTATTGATTTTAGCTCATAGCGAGGCTTGATGCTTATATATGCATCAGTTTCTACATTCAATACCGCAATATGATACGTATTTGCATGACGCTTATATAGAGCGACAGTTTCATTATCTGGAGCCCAACTTATTAACACAGGTTGTGCAGCATTATATGTATAGCTTAAGTTATAGAGAGAATTACCCGTATTACTATTCCATATAACTATAGTTCCATCAGCACTTGAGTTACTTACAAGATATTTACCATTAGGTGACCAGCTTATTGCAGATACCGGAGCTTGATGCTGCCCTTGTAATACATAAATATACTGCTTAGTTTCTTTATCCCATACTCTTACATCAGTGTTATTAATACTAGCAAGGCATCTGCCATTAGGTGACCAACGAAGATAAGAGTTATACTTTTTATAGGTAGTAGGCATACTATAATACCTATTACTTTCTTCATGCCATACAACTTGAGTATCTTTATTGGGACTGTCCGTAAGATACTTACATTTACTTAAGCTGCTTGTATCTTGATACTTCTCAAGCTGAATATGCGGTATATTATTACGATCATTATTGTAATCTTCATGTAAAAGACTATGTAAACCTGATTTTTCAAGAAATAAGCGTGCTATTTCTTGCTGTATATATATTGGTAATGAGCATACTCGCCTTTGGTCTTCTTGTGATGGTTCTTTTTCTATAAGCTTGAGAGTAAGCGCAACATTTACAAGATCTATAAAAGAAACGGAAACTCCTTGATTATGTATACCAAGAAAACTAGCAGTAGTTACTAGTGCGCAAAGGTCAGCTATAGTTTGCCCCTGTAAGCGTCTAACTAGATCTTGCCTATACGCTTCCTGTATATCCTGAGCACTAGCATAACACAATACAGGTACTTTCTGACGTACCGCTTCAAGTTTACTCTCTAAATTAGATAAACCATCAAGAGCATCTATATAAGAAAAAAGAGTAGTTAATTGCTGCTCATTATCAAGCATCTCAAGAGATATGCTATATTCAGCTTCTTGTGGCAAGTCTTTATTAAGGTCATCAAGAAAATGTGAATGGTGTACAAGCTGATCAGTTTGCTGCCGATTAAGCTGTATGTTTGCATTGCGAGCAAGATGCAACGTTAGCTGTGCAAGCTTTTCTTGCGGTTGCCGTTCTTGCTCTTGACAAGAACGCATAGTATGCATAAGTAAAACTAATGGTATTGCATTACTGGTAAGATCATGAAAATTACCTATGCGCTTAAGAGCTGCGTAGCGTACAGTATCTGGTAGATTTTGCAGGTTAGTTATTGCTGATTCTTTGGTAAGAGCGTAAATACATAGATTTTTAAGCGATACAGGCACTTGTTGCATTGATATAAGTAAAGTGCTTATGCTGAGCATACTGCTCATAAGAATATATTTATATATATAGAAGTTCATAAGAAAAGACTCAATTAATGGTTATACAAAAAGAATTAAAATATACAGATTATGTTATTGTCAGTAATACTATATTATACAGTTATTTTTCTTATTGTAAATAAATACCGCATAGTTCTGTGCAGGTATAAATATAGTTATATGTATAATTATAGGTGTATAACTGGCTCTACGCTTGTATAATCTTCAAAGAGTGGCTTATCGAGTATAATATTATAATATAATGGCAATGTAATATGCTCTAGTAAATAAAGCGCTGCTATAAAATCGTCTTTATTATTATGTCGTACAACAATATGCGCATGAGTATCTTTTAAAATCATTTCTAAAGTAGCTATTGTGCGTACCCACAATTTAATTGCTTCGCGTCGTCCATCATGCTCAGAAATCATATGATACGTTGTATTTGGTCGTTGTCGGGTTTCTTTATATACAAGCTCCCACAAATTACACTCAGTAAGACGTTTATAAAGCTCGGAGGTAGGCATTACTAAAGTGCCTTCATGTGACGCAATCTTTTCATGATTATAGAGCTCAACTACATGCGTCACCGTATTTTTCTCATCTAAATAGGGATGATACCCATACGCAAAAATACCAAAATAAGTACCTACGTTATCCCACTCAAGACAATGTGGTATCCCGGCATATACCCCCCATTTTTTGGTACCTAACATATCAACAAGATGGTATTTCATTGGCACTTGGGGCTGTATAGTAAACTGACGTCCAATAGGAAGCCATCGCTGTAGAAGCAAAAAGTTACCTTCAGTATCAGGCTTTAGTACAAGAGGCGGAACGCAATTTTCAAGCCCTACTGGTTTAAAAAATTCGTTACCTATCAGTTCAAAATATAATATATTAGCAAGAAGAGCATACCATTGCGCACGTATATGTGCTGTTAAACCAGTTAATGTAGTAATATCTTGACACCTATTTGGTATAGTTGCAAGACAAGTAACTGGTACTTGCGTATCTAATAACAATCTACGCTCTATGTTTTTGCTATACGGAACCTTGCCCGCTGCAGCAAGAGTACCCGATAGTCCAGTCCACATAGCTTTAAAATAAGAATGTTGCACTTTAGTTGCAAAAAGATACGTAAGATAGTCAGAAAAAATTTTTACAAGAGGTAATGATAACAATGTAGTTGTATGATATATTCTATCAAGTGCATAGCGATCATGCCTAAAAACAAGCTCTTCGTTAATACGAGTGGCTATTTCTTGTTCTAATATAGTAGTATAGTCTTTAAGAATAATAGTGCACTTTTCTTGAAGTACAGAGCGCAATTCTTCAGGAGACTTAGAGATAATAGTTGTACTGGCCTCTTGCTGTATTAATTGAAAGAGCGCATAACGTAGTACAGATTCAAGTATAAGATCCTCTGCTACCTCTTCTTTTTTAGTTTGTAATAGTTGATATATTTCCTGCTCCCTATGAATAAAATTTTGGTACAAGCTGGCATTGAGTTTATACCGATCACCAAATAATAAGCGTAAGTACTGTAATATAAAATTTACTCGCACTGTTTCTCGTGACGTACGCGGATACATACTCATAAAGTCAACAAATACTATTGTTTCAACCCCGGCATTATGTAATTGCTTAACAAGATCTTCTGTAAATGCATCAGGATGCTTAGGTAAAGAAAGACCTTCATCAAAGAGCATCATGCACGGATCAATAACTTTTAGTCCCGTAGAATGCGCTTCCTCAAGACTAATAAGCACGCGCAAATCTTTATAATTTTTCTTTGCAAAAATGTAATGAGCACCGGCGTATTCAAAAGGAATCCATTCTAAAGAAGTAGTAAATAATAAAGCTGTTTCTAAAAAGCAACTTTCAGGAGTCTGTATAGCCTGCTGAGCACCATTGTGGATACTTGTATATATTTGTTCTGCCTGATTAATAAGTATAGTATGCTGTTTACTAAGATACTGTAAGATATCAAGATATTTTTTTTGTGACATATGTGGTACTGTTTGCCAATTTGCATACACTTTACCATGAGGCTTTACAGTAAAATGACTTACTTGTGCTGGTAAATCCACTATAAGCACATTATCAGAGAACTCATAGATATGAGCATACTGAGAAGAAGAGTTGTCACATCGCGTATATTTTTTATACTGAGTACCGTAATTACTGTAGTTTTTAATATTATTAAGTAACGTACTTTTACCTACGCCATCAACAAAACTGCAAAAAATATACGCTGTTTTTTTCCCATCACACGGTTGTAAGTAATCATGCGCGATTTTAACAAATGTTTGAGCATTATGTGTTGTTTCTTGTGACTGACAATTGGAAAGCTCAATAGGATACGTAATATCGGGTCCTATAAACACTTTTTTAATAGGTGCTTGAGTTTGTAATAGCGCTTGCGCATAGTCAATAGAAAACAAAATATCTTGTGTAGCAAATGTGTTATAAAATTTATTATTAAGGCCCTTAGAATAGAGATAGTTCCAATAAGTAATTAAGCAGTCAAAAACATGTTTAGGATTATCATGTACAAGAGCTTTTTCTATACTATTACGCGTAGCAATAAGTGTATCAAATGTATCTTTAAATGCATGCTTTTGTAAAACTACTGCGTGATCATTAAAAAGGTCTATTGTTCGTGCTGGTGTATGTACAAATGTTGATTTTTTAACACCTTCTTGAATCCATTGTGCATCTTTTAGCAAAAAACCGGTTAAAAATCCAAAAATATTTTGTGCAGGAGTAGTAAACCCTTGTGCTGTCTTTACCACTGCTTCATCGTCTATATATGATCGCGAGCTTAAACTATAATAGGGAGGAATCCCTTCTTCTTGATACCCCAATATAACAACGTGACCACCTGGTTTAAAGCCACTGGTATATAGTTTATTTTCAAGATATACAAAACTTTCACGCGTACGAGTAAGCAGTTCAGTATGATATTCATGACTAAACCTGCCCGCAAAATCATATGAGCGTAAAAAACTGGTTAAAAAGTGAGTAGCTGAGACACCACTAAAAAAACCATAACAAAATATAATACTAGTTAAAAAGAGCTTCAATTTTTTCATTTTCTAAAAGATCGTGTAATTGGAGATATCGTTCAAGTTGCGCAGAATATCGTGTTTCGTAACGACTTTGCTTTAGATGGTTAACTGCTTTTTTAAGTTCTTCAAGAACCCAAAATGGTTGTGCCCATGATTCTTCTTGTATGCCATCATCAAGAGTACAATAAGCATATTGCACCCCCTGTAAAAAAAGATAACTTAAGCAATCGGCATAAAAGGCATAAAATTCGTAGTATGCCTGATGCTCATGTACACGCCAATACTGCAAAACAGGTTCATAGAGCATATTATCTTTAAGTGACAGCTCGCGATCATATACCAGCAAATGAGTAATTTTGTTACTATAGAGTCTATTAAGCCATAAATCAAGAAAACGACATTGCCATGCATATTTACTCATAGAATCTTCAACTGTCGTATGGGGTCGCATAGGCTCATAAAAAAATTTACCTTGTTGTCGTCCCTCTTTTAATAGCAATGCAAGTGCAGACCAAGCAGCACTCAACTCTTCTATAGTCATAGCAGTACATGCTTCTATAATCCAAGGAGCATTAGGCTGATAAGCCATAAGATCATTAAAATAGCTAATAAGCAAGGGCGGCGGTTGTATCGCATGCATGCATAATATGCTCGTTATATACAGTACTAATAGATATATATATTTTACGTGCCTCATGATACTGTTTCGTTATAAGTAGTTATAGAGTCTTGAGAAAATGCAAAATGCGGATACTCTAACATCATAAAACTTTTTATATATGCCTGTAATTCTTGCTGAAAATTGCTTATAAGCTCACGTAATTGAAAAGAATCAGGTATACGACGATGTTCACGCAATACTGTATTAATGTGATTAGTTACGCGCGTTGTCATATCTATCATTTCTTGCATAACCCGTATGCCACTTCCTATTTCTATATGTTTGCTACTGTAGAGCCGGTAACGCATAAAGGCAAACACTCCCTCTAAGTGATCAACTGCTGTGTTAAAGTCTTGTACCAAAAAAGGCATATGCTGATCTTCGCAGGCTGGATTACTTGTAATAGCTTGTACATGTGACGTAAGTGCATCAAGAGCTAGAAAAAGAGTAGATTGTTTGGTAAGATACCAGCTTAAATCTCCAGAATTATAGAGCGGTTCTAGCTGCTTATCAAATGATTCTGCCACTTTTCCCATAAGAGGCGTGAGCAACGGCCTGAGCACAAGATCCACTACTACCATGCCTAAAAGATATGGTAATGATCCTTGTGCTGCCGTTTTCCATGAACTTTCACGTGAGCGCGTCAGAGCGTCATGCATATTCTGTACACTTGCTTGACATACTAATTTCTTGTGCTCAAGAGAGAGTGTTGAAAACTTGGCAAGAAGATCTTCAGTAGTCGTATATACTGGAGAAGCTCCGCTTTTAAACCACCAATAATACGTAAGACCAGCTCCTGCAGCAATAGTACTTAATGTGCATAACCGCCGTACTAAATGCACCTTTTTAAAATAGCTGGCAAGCTCTTGCTGTCGCGCCATAATTCTTTCGTTACTTATACTTTTAATGTTCATGCCCTCGTGATAATAAGCATGTCCATAATTAAAGAGTAATAAAAGTATTCCAAGACCTAGTATTGTACGCATTGCACACCTCCATTTATACTACGTATGTTCATAATTATGCAGTTGGCGCTGTTGGATTTGCAAACAGTGAATCCAGCCCTGCAAGCGATGATTGTCCTTGAAGTGTCGGTTCTTGAAATTTAATATATTGAGGATATTGATGTGGATTAGCAGCTACATCTTCATTAATAAACGTTGCTGCACGCTTAAATGCTCGGCAAGCACGCGTTAATAACCATTTTATATGATCACGACGAGTATCAATACCTTTAGCTGTTGATACTTCGTTTAATACCTGTATAAGCATTTCAATATAGAGTATAGCAAATTGTATACTTCTACTAATTTCTTGGCGTTGCTGCAGAGAAAAAGCATTTATTATTCTATTCATAACACGACTTGTAGGAGCATCAGGACGCGCTGGCCCATAGCACTGTATATGTTCTTTCAAAACTGCAACAATATGGGTAAGCTCTTGCATACTGGTTAGTCGCTTTTGCTCCCAATCAGTATCAGCTTGTGGTTTGCCGCCAGGCACAACAGGCAATTCTACACGACGCTCTCGTGAGAAATCTCCTAAGTTTGGTACACTCAGCGGATATATCAAATCATAGACATTATTATTGAGTACTGCTAAATAGTTCCAGGCAAACTGTTGTCTTCCTAAAAAAATACATTGAACCCATTTTGTAAGCATTTCAATAGGGTACTTTACCACGGTAACTAAAGGCGATAAACAATCTAGTGTCATACGTACTAGTAACTGCTCTATTCCTTTTTCTACGCCATTAGTAACAGCGGAACGCATACGCAGCTGTATCGGTAAATTATCTCGCTCACGTTTTAATTTCAGCAGTTCATCATAGAGCGCCAAGTCGTTAGATGAACCAGGTAGCGTACCCAGCCCTGATAAGAAGTTGCTATTTGCCATCATCCCTAAAGGAGATACTGCTGATCCATTAGGTTGTATTTGTTGTGGTTGATTAGTGCCTGCTGCATATCGACTACCTAATAAAAGTGCCAGCAAAAAGCTACGTTGAGTTATCCCCATATAGTTCATAATAAATGTACCCCTTTTACCTAAAAAATAGCTTATTTAAAAGATTTTCTTAAAGTGTAAAAGAAAAAGTTCTTGCTGACAACTGGTAGTTACCAGTTCTTTTTTAAATAGTAACCCGTATAACTTTGAGAGACTTGAGCAACTGCTTCAGGAGTACCTTCAGCAACTATCTGACCTCCTTCATCGCCACCTTCAGGACCTAAATCAATAAGATAATCCATAGTCTTGAGTACATCAATATTATGTTCAATAATAATCATAGAATTACCTTTATCAACCAGCTGGTTAAGCACTTCAAGCAGTTTTTCAATATCGCTTGCATGTAATCCTGTTGTAGGTTCATCAAGAACATAGAGCGTATTACGCCCTCGCTTGGCAAGCTCATGCACTAGCTTAATACGCTGTGCTTCACCACCTGAAAGAGTAGTTGCTGGTTGACCAAGTTTAAGATATTCAAGACCTACATCACAGAGCAGCTTTAATCGCTTATAGAGAGGGGCATGAGTAACAAAAAATTCAGCAGCTTCTCGTGCGGTTAAATCGAGTATATCTGCAATATGTTTGCCTTTATATACTATTTCTAATGTTGCTGAATTATAGCGCAGACCGTGACAACGTGGACAAGCCATAGTTACATCAGGTAAAAAGTGCATAGTTACCGTAATAGTTCCTTCTCCACGGCATTCAGAACAACGTCCATACGGTACATTAAAGCTAAATCGTCCGGGTGTATAACCACGTACTTTGCTTTCAGGCAATCCGGCAAAAAAAGCACGGATATCGTCAAACACGCCTAAATAGGTAGCAGGATTTGATCGAGGGGTCCGACCAATAGGCTTTTGGTCAATAACTACTATATTTTCCAAAGATTGCGCACCTAAAATGCGCTTTTCAATGCTTTTAAAAAGCTGACTTATAGCAGCAGTAATTTTATTACCACGAGTTTTTAGTATGTGCTCAAGCTGGGGTACTAATTCATGCAGCACAAGCGTGCTTTTCCCCGAACCAGATACTCCTGAAATACCACATAATACGCCAAGAGGAAATCGTACCGTAATATTTTTAAGATTGTGTAACGATGCATGTGTTAACGTGATAAATTGCTGTGATACCCGTATTGGGCGTCGCCGGCGTATAGCTTTTCTTCCACTTAAATATGCACCAGTAAGAGAGCTATAATTATTCATGAGTTCTTCAGGCGTACCTGTTGCTGTTATTTTACCCCCTAAAGCACCAGCACCAGGTCCCATATCAATAATAAAATCAGCATGTTTCATAGTATCAAGATCGTGTTCAACTACTACTACTGTGTTACCTTGATCTCGTAACGTATGTAATGTTTGAATAAGACGATCGTTATCACGCTGATGAAGTCCAATACTTGGTTCATCTAATATATACAGTACACCGCTTAACGCTGAACCTATTTGTGTAGCAAGACGTATACGCTGACTTTCTCCCCCAGAAAGGGTACGTGCTGTTCTATTAAGCGATAAATAACCTAAGCCGACATCACATAAAAACGTTAATCTATTTTTAATTTCTTGTATTAAGCCAGTTGCAATACGTTCTTGAGTTGGTGACAACGTAAGCTGCTGAAAAAATAGACGTGCTGCTTTAATAGAACGTTCACATACATCATAAATAGATTGTGTATTAATGGTAACTGCTAAGGCACGAGTATTAAGACGCTTTCCCTGACACTGAATACATGGTCTTTCCTGTGACACAAGCTCTTGTACATATTTTTCTTCGTTAGCTAAAAAACGTTGGTGATCAGCAGAAGCGACCGTGTACGTTACCCCCAAACCATGACAGAGTGAGCAAGCACCAAGTGGAGAATTAAATGAAAAAAGACGTGGCTCAATATCACTTATTGCAAAACCACATTGAATACACATATGACGTGATGAATAGCTATACTCTTGTTCAGATACTATAATTTTTACTACTCCCATAGTAAGCGCAAAAGCACGCTCTATACTTTCTTGCAAACGAGCTCTATCAGTACTATTAACAGTAAAAGCGTCAATGAGAATATCGATAGAGTGCTTATACGTTTTTTTAAGATTAAGCTTCTTAATATCATCGGTAGTTTTTAAACGCACACGGTTACCATTAATAATAAATTGATAATATCCCTTTTGTGTACATTCTACTAATTCGTTAAAAAACTCACCCTTTTTTTCTCGCGCATAGGGCGCTGCCACGGTAATAGATTGCCCTTGAAACTGTTCAAGTATATGAGCAGTAATTGTATCAGGAAGTAATCCTGCTATAGGTATTAAACAGGTAGGACAATGAGGAGTGCCTATACGTGCAAATAATACACGAATATAATCATATACTTCTGTTATAGTGCCTACGGTTGAGCGTGGATTAGATCCTACTGTTTTTTGCTCAATAGCAAGCGCTGGACATAATCCCTCTATACGATCTACATCAGGCTTTTTTGCAATCCCTAAAAATTGTCGAGCATATGCCGATAGTGACTCAACATAACGCCGCTTTCCTTCAGTAAATAAAACATCAAGTGCGAGAGAGCTTTTACCTGATCCTGAAGGCCCTGTAATAACAGTAAGCGTATTTTTGGGAATGGTAACGTCTATATTTTTTAAATTATGTTCTCGTGCTCCATATACGGTAATATAACGCTGAATCAAAGCATAAGCGTTATTATTACGAGATATTTTATGTTCTTTCATACCTATACTTCGATGCTAAGCTCTTTTTAATATTTACTTATAGTAATTATTTTAGCGTATTTAACAAAAAACAGCAACCTAAAAATAGTGCATTTATACGGTTGATTTTTATCAAGAAGCTCGTATACTTAATAGTATATGCACAATGGTGGATGTAGCTCAGTTGGTAGAGCATCAGATTGTGGCTCTGAGGGCCGTGGGTTCGATCCCCACCATTCACCCCATACTTAAAGAAATAGTTGCAATAGGCTAAAAAACACGGTACATTACTACACAATAGTACTTATACTATCGGGGTGTGGCGCAATTGGTAGCGCACTCGCTTTGGGAGCGAGGGGTTGTCAGTTCGAGTCTGGCCACCCCGACCATTTTTAAACTTTCTTTTCATACTACTTTTGGTACTCCATGTGGCTTATTGATCGGCGCTATTTTCGCTATTTCGATTGGCTGAGTTTTATACTCATTACTCTCTTGTCTGCAATAGGTCTTTCATTTGTCTGGAGTGCTACCTTTAAACACGAAGAGCCATTCTCCCTTTTCTTTAAAAAACAAGTATTTGGGTTTGCCACTGGTTTTGGCATTTATTTTTTATGTTGCTGTATAGACTATCGTTCTCTGCAACGATGGGGATATTTTTTATATTTTGCTACTATAGTGTTACTACTGTGTACTATTATAAAGGGCAGTATAGGCATGGGGGCACAACGCTGGATTAATCTTGGCATTTTTAAATTTCAACCTTCAGAACTTACTAAATTATTTTTTCCTGCTTTCGTTAGTTATTACTTATACACCGAGAAAGAAACAGGAGAGTACACGCTTCAAACGTATACGCCTTTGCTTATTATTCTGGGACTTAGTTTCTTGCTTATTGCCAAGCAACCTGATCTTGGCACTGCTATAATAATAGCACTATCGGGGTTACTCTTACTGTGGCTTTCCGGGTTAACTAAAAAGTTTTTTCTTGTTTCATTTACTTTTTTTATAGTAAGTGCACCAACATTATGGCATTTTTTAAAACCCTATCAAAAAAAGCGTATTAGTGTCTTTCTCGGTGAAGGCGATAAACGCAAAGAACGCTATCAAATCGAACAATCGAAAATTGCCATTGGTTCTGGTGGCCTCAGTGGCAAGGGATTTCTTCAAGGCACCCAAAACAAACTGCTCTTTTTACCCGAAGGAAGAACTGATTTTATTTTTTCTGTAATATGTGAAGAATGGGGTTTTGTAGGCGCTTGCTGTATACTTTTTTTATATACTCTTTTTTTTCTGCGTCTTATCTATGTCATTACTACAATCCCTCATTTTTTTGGCCAGTTATTTGCAGCTGGATTAAGCATTCCTATTATGTTATCAACGCTTATTAATATTGGTATGGTTATGGGCATGTTTCCCGTAGTTGGCATACCGTTGCCCTTAATAAGTTATGGCATTACGCAACTATGGATTACGCTGGCTAGTTTAGGATGTTTTAATAGTATTGCTATGCGTAGATTTTATAGCAAATTATAAATCTTGATTTTTTTTCTATTATAAAATTATTATAAAAATAAAAAGACGAGCGTTATATGAGATATTTTTTTCTAGCAACTATACTTATGAGTGCAGCATTTATGTTTTTTCAAGTACAGGCAGCTACCTGTATGTGCTACACCCGTCAGGGAAAAGTGTATGCTATACCTGGATTTCCTTCAGGGGCAACAATCCCCTGTAATAATCGCTGTCAAATAATACTACGATTTAGCGTTGATCCTTTTTCTTATTCAGAAGTACTAGAACGCTAAATTTTATGCTATACTTACACCAATACTTTTTTTATAACATACCGTAAAACGTCGGCATTGATGCCGAGGATGTAAGACACATAAAGCTAGTACTTATACTCTCTGTAGTGTATACTTAAAATATGAACACAATACAAAAAACTTTTAGCTATAAACTAAAGGTTACATCTATAATATCTCAAGTATTTGAGCAATATGCAGGTAATGCTCGCTATGTATATAATTATAGCTTAGCCTTAGTTAAGAAGGCTCTAGAAGAAAAGAGCAAATTACCACGCTATAGTGAGCTTGCTCATCTATTACCAAGACTAAAGAAAGAGAAAGCAACAGCATGGCTTTCTCATACTCACTCTCAAGTACTACAGCAATCACTAAAAGACTTAGATACTAGCATACAGCAGTTTCTACGAAGAGGGAAAAAGAAAGCAAAAGTAAAGAGGGGTTTTCCTCACTTTAAGAAAAAGGGTATACGAGATTCGTTTCGGTATCCTCAAAGCATTCGCTGTCATGAAAGTAAAGTATTTCTCCCTAAGATTGGTTGGATTAAGTATATAGACACACGACCTCTTGAGGGACAGATTAAACAAGCTATTATAAAAAGAGAGAGCAAGCATTGGTGTATACCTATAGTATGTACCATAGCAAAAGAGATAGCGTTAGTTCCCTTGTGTGAAGATAATGCTATAGGCATAGATGTAGGACTACGTTCATTTGCTCATATCTCTAATGGACAGACTATTGCTAATCCTCGTTTTCTGAGCCATGAATTAAAGCACTTACGCTACTTACAAAGAGCATATGCTCGTACACAAAAGGGAAGTAATAACAGAAAGAAGGTAGTAGAAAGAATTACTCGATTACATAGTAAAGTAAAGAATAAGAGAAAAGATTTCTTGCATAAGGTATCGACTGCATTAGTCAAAAGCCACGACATGATAGCAGTAGAGAATCTGAACGTTAAGGGTATGCTGAGCAATAGGCGTCTAGCGCGCTCAATAGCTGATGTTAGCTGGAGCATGTTTATACGCTTTCTTGAGTATAAGTGTTACTGGTATGGCAAGCACTTTGTCATGGTAGATAGATTTTTACCGTCAAGTAAAGCATGCTCACGGTGCGGCACACGGCAAGACATGTCATTAGCTATACGCACATATCAGTGTAGAGCATGTGGCTTAGCAATTAACAGAGACCTTAATGCAAGTAAAAATATCAGGGCAGCGGGAATATCTGTCCTTAAAGCTTGTGGAGAGCTCGGCAATAGCCTACTCAATGATACAAGAATCACCGGCATAAATGAAATGTCGGTTGAGGTTCAAAGAGAGACACTTTAGTATGAATCAGCAAGAACCTATTACTCGTCTCATTACTGACCAAGAAACTGCTGAAGAACGTAGGTTTGATTTTCAACCAAGCACATTTGAGCAATACTTAGGGCAAGAAGTACTGAAAAAAAAGCTTTCTGTATATACCCATGCTGCAAAATTACGCAACGAGCCACTTGATCATGTATTATTTTTTGGCCCTCCTGGCGTTGGTAAAACAACGTTAGCACAGATTATGGCACATGTATTAGGAGTTGGTATTAAAATATGCAGTGGCCCTATGATTGAACGTGCCGGTGATCTTGTTGCTATTATTTCAAGCTTAGAGCGACGAGATATTCTCTTTATTGACGAAATTCACCGCATGCCTACGGTTGTCGAAGAAGTATTATATAGTGCCATGGAACAATTTAAAGTTGATGTAATTATTGGTCAAGGAGCAGGAGCAAAATCTATTACGCTCTCTCTGGCACCATTTACACTTATTGGTGCAACTACAAAAGCAGGCATGATCTCAGCACCGTTACGCACGCGCTTCGGCATCACTGAGCGTCTTGATTTTTACACAGATCAAGAGTTACAATCTATTGTTCAGCAAACTGCTGAACACTTATCACTTGATATTACTCCTGTTGCTGCTTTACGTATTGGTCAAAGTGCCCGTGGGACACCTCGCGTTGCTAAAAAAATCTTACGGCGCGTACGTGATTTTGCATTAGTCTATAATTATACTATTGCCGACGAACAACTTGTCGATCAAGCGCTTTCATTTCTTGGTATTGATGAAGAAGGGCTTAGTACTATCGATCATCTTTTACTTACAAAAATTATTACTAACTTTAACGGTGGTCCGGTCGGACTTGAAACGCTTGCTGCACTTATTGGTGAAGATACTGAAACTATTGAATCAGTATACGAGCCCTTTTTAATGCGCAAGGGCTATCTTGAAAAAACACCACGTGGCAGAAAGATACCGGCTTTTGTGATTCCAGCACTTAAAAATAAACTAAAACTATCTCTTTCTTAAATTTGTTTTATATTTACTTTTCTATATCTTTTAGCGCCTCTGCTACAAGTGGACGCACATGGTTAAAAAAGTCTTGAATAGCAGTATCCAGCTCCTTAAAGAAATTTTTATTAAAATCTAGCTGAGTTAAACCATTAACAAATTGAACAGGGGTATTTTTAGAGGAATTAAAGAGAAGATCATAAAGATTTTCATTTTCTTCTGAAGAAGTAGGCTCTGCAAAAAAATGATATGCTTTAGTATATTTTTCAAATTCTCCACTACTAAATTCCTCGTATTCTGTACTTGCTGCTAAATTATCAAAAGCACCAGATTTAGCGACTTGATCAGGACGAATAAGTAGAATTATTTTTATAAATCGATAGAATGCTTGAATGAACATATCCTTAAAATTGCCTGAAAATGGTATACCAAGCTGTAATGAAGGCATTATATAAAGGCTTCTAAATATAAACTCGCCTATAGATCGATTCATGCTGCTATTAAGCAAGAGATCATTAAAACTAATATTCATATCTGCTAACAATCCTAACCATTGTAGCTCAAAGGTAAAAACTTTAGTATTAAGCTTAATATAAGGCTTAATACGTAGCACTACATCAAGTAATGCTTGTATGTTAGTAGAAATGGCATTTAAGACTATTATAGCCCTTTCTCTAATCGACTCTATCGCAAAATTTTTAATGGGTTTCATTGGTATATTTGGAAAAAGACTAAGATAAACATTTAGAAACATTATATCACTGATATACATTAAATAACGTAAAAAGCTTGTTCCTATAAAGTTGTGAAACGTAGAAATGATAGAATGTAGAACAGGATCTTCAAGAATAGGCATTGTTATATTTTTATCAGTAAGATAATTAAGGTATTGGTTTTGCATAGCACGATATGCTGCAAATGCATTAATAAATGTATCCCAAGATGCTTTATTATAGCTACCTACGGCCCATGGCTCTATTTCCGTTACTGATTCCTGGTCAAGTTTAAGCCCTTTAAAACCTTTTAATAATAGACTAGCTAGTTGGGCATTAAAATTAGTAAAAAATTGCTTAATAGTTGTCTGAAACTGTGCTGATAAAGAAGTATAGCTATTGTTTATTATTTGAATATTTTGATTGATAGCTGGAGCATGATTTATAAGTAGTTCTATAGTAGTTGCCGGTGATGATTTTTCAAGAGCAGCAATAATACCTTGCAGAGACTTAAGCGCATCTTCAGCTTGTTTATCAGCAGGCAAAGTAGTAATTGATAAATAGCTACTTAATTGCTGTAAAGTATTTGTAAGTTGTGCAAGACTAACGGTAATTTCCTGTGTATAACTTATAAAAGCTAGAGTAGAAAAGAGCAAACTATATATATACAGAAAATTAATTCTCATATTAGTCTTATAATTTATTCAAAAATAAATATATTAATCTATATTAGATTATAATAAATAAGCTATTTAAATTACAAGACTCGTGCGTTGTCTACTGAATTAGTATACGAGCCATTTTTAATGTGCAAGGGCTATCTTGAAAAAACACCACGGGAAGAGAAAGATACCTGCTTTTGTAATGTCAGTACTTAAAAATATCTCTTTTTTAAACCCGTTCTACGTTTGTTTCTTTATCTCTTGCAGCGCCTCTGCTATACGTGGACGCATACGGTTAAAAAAACCCTGTATCATAGTATTGAGTTCTTCAAAGGAATCTCTATCAAGCTGAGTTACATTATTAACAAATTGAACAGGTGTATTTTTAGAGGAATTAAAGAGAAGATCATAAAGATTTTCATTTTCTTCTGAATCAGACTCCCTAAAAAAATGATATGCTTCAGAATATTTTTCAAACTGTCTACTACTAAATTTCTCGTATTCTGTACGTGCTGCTAAATTATCAAAAATACCAAGATTAGCCACTTGATCAGGACGAATAAGTGGAATCACTTTTATAAATCGATGGAATGCTTGACCAAACATATTTTGAAAATCATTTGAAAATGGTATACCAAGCTGTAATGAAGGTAATACGGAAAAAGTTGTAGGCCAATTTAACCTATCTAAACTTTCTTTATAGCTGCTATTAAGCAAGAGATCATCAAAACTAATATTCATGTTAGCTAACCATGCTAACCATTGTAGCTCAAAAGCAAAAACTTTAGTATTAAGCTTAATATAAGGCTTAATACGCAATACTGTATCAAGTAATGTTTGTATATGCTTAATAATACTATCTAGCCTTAAAGGCACTTGTTTAATTATGCTATTCACTTCAGATTTGGAAAGAATTGCCACATTTGGATAATTTAAGCGATAATTTTCAAAAATACTATTGCCAATAAACCGTAAATTTTGTAAAAAGCTTGTTCCGATCCATTTATGAAATGTAGAAATAATAGAGTGTAAAATAGGGTCTTCAAGAATTGGCATTGTTATATTTTTATCAGAAAGATATACAATGTATTGGTTTTGCATAACACGATATGCTGCAAGTGCACTAATAAAGGTATCCCAAGATGCTCTATTATAATCGCCTATGGCCCATGGATACACTTCTGTTACTGATTCTTGGTCAAGTTTAAGCCCTTTAAAGCCTTTTAATAATAGAGTAGCCAATTGGGCATTAAAATTATTAAAAAATTGCTTAATAGTTGTTTGAAACTGTGTTGATAAAGAAATATAGCTAGTGTTTATTATTTGAATATTTTGATTGATAGCTGAAGCACGACTTATAAATAACTCTATAGTATTTGTCGATGCTGTTCTTTCAATATCAGCAAGAATATCTTGCAAAGATTTAAGCGAATCTTCAGCTTGTTTATCAGAAGGAGACGTAGTAATTAATAAATAGCTACTTAATTGCTGTAAAGTATTTGTAAGTTGTACAAGATTAACGGTAATTTCCTGTGTATAACTTACAAAAGCTAGAGTAAAAAAGAGCAAACTATATATATACAGAAAGTTAATTCTCATATTAATCTTATAATTTATTCAAAAATAAATATATTAATCTATATTAGATTATAATAAATAAGCTATTTAAATTACAAGACTCGTGCGTTGTCTACTGAATTAGTATACGAGTTATTTTTAATGCGCAAGGGCTATCTTGAAAAAACCCTACGTGGCAGAAAGATACCTACTTTCATAGTGCCAACGCTCAAAAATAAATTAAAACTATCTCTTTTTTAAATGTGTTCTACGTTTGTTTCTCTATCATTTGTAGCACATCTGGTAGAGCTAGACTCATATAATCAAAAATGCTTTTTACGTAATTATTAAGTGCTTTAAATAAATTTTCATTAAGTTGGGTTACAGTATTAACAAACTGAACAGGAGTATTTTGAGATTTATTAAGAAAGAGGAGATGATAAACTCTTGCATCTGCTTTAATAGGATGATTAAAAAAATTATTTATCATAGAATATCGCTCAAACTGATTTTCAACAAACTTTTCGTATATTGACCGCCCCGCTAAATTATCAAAAATATCAGATTGAGCTATATTAGCAGGATCAATTAGCAAAGATATTTTTTCAAATCGCCTTACCGCTTGTTGTTGCATATCCTTAAAATTGCCTGAAAATAATATACCAAGCTGTAATGAAGGTAGAATAGAAAATTGTGTAGGCCAATCTAAATATTTTTTATAGCTGCTATTAAGCAAGAGATCGTTAAAAATAATATTCATATCAGTTAACCATTCTAACCACTTTAGCTCAAAATCAAAAACCTTAGTATTAAGCTTAATATAAGGCTTAATGCTTGATACTACATTAAGTAATGTCTGTATATTACTAGTAATAAACCCGTGTATTGTTTCTGAAGTTCTACGTCTAAGATGATTTATATAAGCCTGTGCAAGTGGCTTTTGTGGTACATTTGGAAATTGTGATGCATAAAGTTCTTTAAATATCATATCGCCAATATATTGTAAATAATATAAAAAGCTTGTTTCTATCCATGTATGGAACGTAGAAATAATAGAATGTAAAACAGGATCCTCAAGAGTTGGTACTGTTAAATTTTTATCAGGAAGATATTCAACATATTGGCTTTGGATAGTGCGGTATATTGCAAGCAGCTCAATAAATGTATACCAAGGAGACCTATTATACTCGCTTACAGCCCAGAGATTACTTTCTGTTACTGATTCTTGATTAATTTTGAGACTTTTAAATCCTTTGAACAATAAAAGAGCCAGTTGGCTATTAAAATCAGTAAAAAAGTGCTTAATAGTTGTTTGAAACTGTACTGATAAAGATAGATATATACTATTTATTTGGGTAATATTTTGACTTATAGCTGAAGCACGATCTTTAAATAACCAGGTAGTGAATGCTTGGAGTGCTGCTTTCTCAAGCTCAGCAAGAATATCTTGCAAAAATTTAAGTGCATTTTCAGCTTGTTTATCAGCAGGAGACGTAGTAATTGGTAAATAGCTACTTAATTGCTGTAAAGTATTTGTAAGCTGTGCAAGATTAACGGTAATTTCCTGTGTATAACTTACAAAAGCTAGAGTAGAAAAGAGCAAAATATATACATATAAAAAACTAATTTTCACAGTTAATTTTATAATTTATTATTAAATACATTTATTACTTAATCCATAGTGACGTATAGAGTATAAAAAATAAGTTATTTAAATTACAAGATACGTCACTATTATATGCTTAGAACACTTATTGTTATGTTGTTATTTTTTACTACACGCGGTACATAATAGGTCTTTTTCGGTAATAAAGTCCCTTAATATACGGTTAAATCTTTTTGCATCAGTTATAAACGATAGTCTACCCTTACCATGCAGTTCATTTATATATGAGTTAGGAATAAAGCGACGTAAAAATACACTTGATTGGGCACTACTTATTCTGTCATGAGTGCCTACTACAATAAGCGTAGGTACTTTAATTTTTGACAATTCAGGGATTAAGCTTTGACCCCCTGCCTGTTTAGCAATAGTTTTCAATACGTCTAGATCAATATCACGAAAAGATTCAAGTAATCTTTCTTTTATTGGACCAAGTGTACTTTTATTAGGGCATGTCTCACTAATGAACGTTTCATTAACAAGCTTTATTCTTCCCTGTTCAGTAGACAGTGAGTGTATAAGCTGGTTTAGCTGTTGTTCGGTGAGTGAAAATGGAAACTGCTCTGTTGGACCAAAAAGCTTAGGAGTAGATGCTACCAGTACAAGCTTAGAAATATTATTAGGGTAGCATAGAGCAAAGTTCATTGCTACCATTCCACCAAAACCTTGACCTACAACCACTGGCTTTTTAATAGTAAGCTTCTTAAGCATAAAATTAAGATCATCAGCAAATAAGTCTAAAGAATACGGGCCTACAAGTTTGTCTGATTTACCAAATCCACGCAAATCAATTGCAAGTGTCTGATTAGTTTTGCAAAATACATCAGTTTGACAATTCCATACTTTACTTGATGATGTCAATCCATGGATAAATACTATAGTTGGCTCTCCCTTTCCATGCAGCGAAAAAAAGAGTTTTACACCATCATGCTTTATAAACCCTTTACGCTCTTGATATTGTTCACCCTGTATTGCAGTTACAGCTTTTTTATCACTTGCTCCCTCCAAAAACGGTAGTTACTACTACAATAAAAAATACGCTATAATTTCTTATAATCACCATATAGTTCTCCTTTATTATATTTAATATAAGGTATATAAAATAGTGGGTCCTACAATACAACAATAATTTTATAAAAATAAACAGTAGCTCTAGAGCAAAGTTAAAGTATAGTAATAGGTTTTAAGCCTAATTTATAAAAATATATTAGTAATTTATTTAAATAATTATTATAATTTATTAGTAAGCTTTTATGCACAGCAAGCAGTTATTGCTTGTTTTTACATTTTTGCCTGAAATTATTATGATTAAAAAGCAACAAAGAACTATTGCATAAGGAGAACTACATGGCAGGGCATTCCAAATGGAAGCAAATAAAGCATAAAAAAGCAAAAACTGATACGATGCGTGGCAAGCAGTTTACTAAGTTAATTAAAGAAATTACGGTAGCCGCACGTATAGGCGGTGGCGATCCGGCAGGCAACGCACGTTTGAGATTTCTTATAGAAAAAGCACGTGATATTAATATGCCATATGAAAATACTGTGCGTGCTATTAAAAAAGGCACCGGTGAACTACCCGGCGTTAGCTATGAACCCTATACTTACGAAGGATATGGACCAGGTGGCATAGCAGTGCTTATTGATGTGCTTACTGACAATAAAAATAAAGCAATAGCAGAATTACGTCATGTATTCAGTCGTAAGGGCGGAGCTATTGCAGAAAGCGGATCCGTTGCATGGATGTTTGAAAAACGTGGTGTATTTCAGGTTTCAGCACCACGACTTACCGAAGATAAATTACTTGAAATTCTTATTGATTATAATATTCATGATATACTAGCTGAAGAAGACGGATCATTTACTATAACATGCGATATACGCGCATTTGAGGAAGTAAAACATACTCTTACTCAGGCAGGGCTAAAAATAGAGCATGCTGAACTAGAATGGGTCCCAAAAACAACGCTTGACTTACCAGAACCTGAAGAAGAAAAAGCACATGAATTTCTTGAAGAAGTTGAGGAACTTGAAGATGTACAAAACGTCTATACTAATTTAGCATAATTACGTCTAGGAATAGTATGATGCAAAGCATGACAGGATTTAGTAGTAAAAGTGTAACACTTGAGCTTCCTGATGGCAACAAAGTACATGCAACGCTTACTCTTAAATCACTCAATTCACGCTTTCTTGAGGTAAACTGTAAGCTCCCTTATGCGCTTACCTATTTAGAAACTGAAGCAATTAAACTTTTTAAAACTACCTTACGCCGCGGCACTATTTATTTTACTATACACGTAGGATCTCATAACGCTCTACAAACCAATATTGAGCCTGCTTTTCCTGTTGTTGAAGGATATTTAAATGCACTTAAACTGCTGCAAGAGAAATATACCTTTGCAGGCACTGTTTCACTTGGTGAGTTTATGCGTTTACCTAATGTCTTTGAAACCATCGAGCAGCAACTTGCTCCTACCGCTCAAGCACAATTATTAGAAGCTATACACGAACTATTACGTGATATTATCGCTATTAGAACGTGTGAAGGACAAGCATTACAGCAAGACATTGAACAACGTCTTGTTCATATTACTACTGCATTTACTGCATTAACACAGCGCGCTCCTGAAGTATTTGAAAAACGCAAGCATGATTTGTTAAAATTAGTTACGTCAGTAGCAGAATCTCAAGAACCAGATCAAAATACCCAAGCGTCTTTATATCTCGCACTCGATAAAATTAGCATTCACGAAGAACTTATACGTTTCAAGCAACACCTAGAAACATTCGCACAGATTTTATTCTCTCCTGAGCAAGAAAAAGGGAAAAAGCTTGATTTTACCGCTCAAGAATTATTCCGTGAAGTTAATACTATGGCTGCAAAAGGTGCAGATGCTCTTATTAGTACACTTGCTATTACTATTAAAGTAGAACTTGAAAAAATAAAAGAACAAGTACAAAACATAGTCTAAGTATTTTTATCTGCTCATAGTATTGCACATGCTTGTGCTACTCTGCTATTCTGAAAAATAAAAAGTAAACACAATAAAAAAAAGCATGAAGCATTTTTTGTTATCTTTCTTATTGTTAACTACTCTCTCAAGTATATCAGATACTCTTGTTGCTGGAGATCCAAATGCAACACGTACCTTAACGAAGAATTATAACGAATTAAATTATAAAATTAACATATTACGTATAATTCAGACTAAACTACAGGCTCAAACACTCCTTCCAGTTTTAGAAAATAGCACTAAATTTCTCATAGGAGATCAAGATCAGCGAAATCAATTTATAGCAAGTAATCCTGAAGTACAGTCTCTCTTTATAGCTGCTTGGGCAGCAGCTGCTGATACTATTATTACGGCCGCATATGGGCATAAGACAATTAATTTCTATGATAAGAGTTATACTCTATTAGATACATCATTAGATCCATCAGGTAGATCAGGCTTCATTTACGTATTTTTTAATATTGCTACCACGTTAAATGATCCTCAAGTTATTGCAATTTTACAGGATTATTTTAAAAAAGATCCTAGAGTAATTTTTAAAAATATGTATCGCACTCTTGTATATCAGTGGTTAATGTATACTGCGCTCATGCTAGCTCAAGAAAGCAAAGCTCGGGATTTAGAATCATATATAGACTTTGGCAAGCAAACATTACCTATTGATACTAAGGATCAGGAGCTCATGAATGAATTAGAGGAAGAGCGTAAAATCTTAGTTACACTTTTAGATCCAAAAGCAGTAGGTCTAGTGTGGTTAAATGATTACTTAGCACTTGTTCGTGATTATATGCTTGGTGTAGTTATCCCTCCAATGCAGCTTAAGCCTCCTATTAGAATTATTCCTGAAGATGAAGCACGTATAATAAAACACAAAAACCTTGAAAAATTAAGTAAAAGACCAGAATTGCAAAATCTTTCTGAAGATAATCCCCTACATAAGATGGTTGAACAAGATCTGGAACAACGCCAGCCTGAGCTCGCTACACCACAAGCACTTGTGGGTCACTTAACTAATTTGAGCACTCAACTTGCTCAACTACGTGCAAGTGTAGCACGTTAAAAAATAGCAAGTGAATATTTAATAATCAGTATTACCTACTTAAATTCTTGTAATTACTTTTATTTATATGATAATTTTAAAATAGAAATTAATCCAGGAGAAAGTATGAAGCTTTTTTCATTGTTTTTTCTAATATTTTATATAACCGCAATAATTATTTTGCATGCAGGAGATCCAAAAAAAATAGATGTTCTAGAAAGCGCTTATCAAGAAATACTCAAAGAAAGTAAAAATTTAATTAATAAGACCAAAAGCCGATTAACCGTTGAACAAAGTATGACAGTTGCTGGGCTTTTATCTAAATCTTTAGCACAATCTAAAGTTTTTCTAGGAGATAAGAAAGATATCTTTATATCAAGCAAAGAAGAAACGCAGCGTAAATTTATAAATGCTCTATGGCAATCAGGAGAAGCTCTTATAGAGGCTGCTGCAAATCAAGCAAAATTTAACCTGTATGGTAATAGTGCTGTATTATTAGATTCGCAAAATATTCCTTATACTATATTTCTCGATATCGCCAAGTATATAGAGGAAGAGGACGATATAAATAGAATATTACAAAAATATATACCGGGAAAAGGTCCAATATTAGCTTTTCAAACTATGTATCGTGTATTAGTATATGATTGGCTAATCTTTTATACATGTAACATCGCTCAAAATAAGGAGCAATTACCCTCTCTAGCAAAGGTCATTAAAGAATATGAATTTCTTATTAGCAATCAAGATGAAATACTTATGAGCGCATTAAAAAACGAACATCAAATTTTAGCTCAACTTTTGAATCAAGAAACATTACTTAAACAAAAAGATAAACTTAATGATTACTTAGCACTCGTTCGAAATTATATGCGTATAGCATTTCATCAATCACCTATCATGCAGCTAGTAATTGAAGACCTAGAGAAAAACAAAGATAACATACGTCGAAATCTTGAAAAATTAAGTGAAGCTTCAGCATTTAAAGCATTAAATATGAATAATCCTCTAGTTATAAGAGTTGAAAAAGAATTGAGCGAACTCCAGCCTGAACCTGCTATACCCCAAGTACTTCTTACTAACTTAACTACTTTGAGTATTCAGCTTATACAGCTACGTACAAGTATAATACGATAAAAAAGTAACAAGCAAAAGTTATGACAAGAATTATCTAATCAAATTCTTGTCATAACTTTTGCTTTTATAATAATTTAAGTTAAATGAAAATTAATTATAGGGAAAATATGAAGTTTTATTTATTATATTTATTTTTAATTAGTATTTTGTTAAGTAGGCCAGAAAGCATTGTATATGGTGGAACACTATCTCTAAAACAGGCTACTAAAATAGTAAATGATCAAAGTCAACAACTAATTCGAGATCCAAGTTCAAAAAATGCAGAAATTCTTACTCAATCTTTAAGAAATAATATGAGCTACTTAACGGTGCTTCCAGAAGGAAATATTAACATAAACGAATTTAGACAAAATACTTTGATAGTACAAAATTTCTTTATAGATACGTGGGGAATTACTGCTGATGCTATCAGTAAAGCTGCTTATAAACCGTACAATTTTGACTTGAGTGCTGCTTTATTTGAAACTCATGGTTTAAATCTTCATAATCCTCCTAATAATCCACCAACTATATTCAAATATCTTGCTGATAAAGTAAAATTATGTGAAGTTATTCAAATTTTACAGCGTCATCTTAATCTTAAACCAGGCGAGGACCCTACAGTAATTTTTAAAAACATTTACTATACTCTCTTATATCAGTGGTTAACGTATACTGCGCTTGATCTTACTCAGCATTCTAATAACCCTTCTATAGATTTGCTAAAATGGATAATACAAGAGTATACAGCATATTTCAATATCGACACTCAAGACTCGAAGCTTATGAATGAATTAGAAAGACAACAGCAAATCTTAGTTAAACTTTTAGAGGTAAAGATATTACCTAAGTCAAAAGATCAACTTACTGCTTACTTACAACTCGTTCGTGACTATATGCTTGGTGTAGTTATCCCTCCAATACAGCTTGAGCCTCCTATTAAGTTATTCTCTGAACAGGAAGCAGAAGAAATAAAACGTGCTAATCTTAAAACATTAAGTGAAAGACTAAAATCTACAGATCTTCCTGAAGATAATTCCTTACGTAAAATGGTTGCTCAAGATCTTGGACAACGTCAGCCTAAGCCTGCTACACTACAAGCACTTCTTGGCTATTTAACTAATTTGAGTACTCAGCTTACTCAATTACATACGAGCATCACACATTAAAAAATAACAAGTAAGCACTTAATAATTAGTATTATCTACTTAAACTCTTGTAATTACTTTTGTTTTATGTTATTTTAAACCAAATAGAAATTAAATTTAGGATAGAACATGAAGTATCTTTTGTTATTCCTATTAGTGCTTAGTACTACCTTAATTAGTATGGTAAGAGTAACTCCAACAGAATTACTACGATTCGCTACTGAGAGAATAACTACTCAAAGTAAACAAGTAGTAGATATAAGCACCACTATTTTTACTCTTGAAAACAAAGAGGTAGAAGAATTAGTTAAGCATTTAATAAATGAACAAGCATTCTTAACTGGCGACCAGACTAAAATAAGCACATTTATAAAAAGTGATTTTTCAGCACAAGACGCTTTTATAGATTCTTGGGGAACTGCTGCTAATGCTATTAGTAAAGCTGCTTATCAACAGTCAATGATATACGATCTTATATATGGAGGTGGAGAATATTACTATCCCGGTAGTACTTTGCTATTACAAACTCCTAATGCAATTTATACATTTGACTATATTGCTGATAATTTAACAAACACTGAAGTTAAGCAAAGTTTACAGCGTCATCTTAATCTTAAATCTGAAGAAGATTCTATTATAATTTTTAAAAACATTCACTATACTCTCTTATATCAATGGTTAACCTATAAGGCATTAGAAGTCGCCAAGGATCCTGAATATTCAAATGATCCATTACACCTCGAAAGAGTAATCAATTTTTTTACAGAGGTTTTGCCTATTAATACTAAATATCAAGAGCTTATGACTGAATTCAAAAGAGAACAACAAATCTTAACGAAACTTTTAGAGGTAAAGACATTACCTAAATCAAAAGATCAACTCACTCCTTACCTACAACTCGTTCGTGACTATATGCTTGATGTAGTTATTCCTCCAATGCGGCTTGAGCCTCCTATTAAGTTATTCTCTGAAAAAGAAGCACCTCTGATAAAACGCAAAAATCTTGTAGAATTAAGTAAAAAACCAGAATTTAAAGAACTTAAAGAACGTGATCCAAACAATCCTCTAGTTATCAATGTTGAACAAGATCTTGCCAAACTTCAGCCTGAGCCTGCTACACCACAAGCACTTCTTGGCTATTTAATTAACTTGAGTACTCAGCTTACACAGTTACATGCTAATATGAAGTAAATAAACATAGAGATACAACTACGCTATTGCAAGCATTATTTAGAAACAAAAAAAAATTAAATATAGGATAAAATATGAAGTATTTACTTTTACTTTTAATTAGTATCGTATTAAGTAAGCCATATGTCCTATTTGGTATAGGTCTATCTATAGAAGACGCTATTGGCAATATAAATCAGCAAAGTGAAAAGGTAGCTAAAAATGAATTCATCCAAGATATATCCACTTTGGCCCTTTACTTAAGAATATACAAGTTATTCTTGATTGAGGGCCTTATTAGTGAAGGCGGAAAAACTAATATAAACAATTTTATCAAAAGTAAATCTTTAGTACAAAATAATTTTATAGACGTTTGGGGAAAAGCTGCTGATGCTATTAGCACAGCTGCCTATAAAGATGCAACAACAGCAATACAGGAGTATTATCCTACGATTGAAGGGCTTTTTTGGTATTCAGGTAGTACTTCACTATTAGAAACTCCTAATGCTATTTCTACATTTAACGATATTGCTACTAATTTAAAAGATCCTCAAGTTAAGCAGATTTTACAGCATCATCTTAAAGAAGACCCTACAGTAATTTTTAAAAATATTTATTATACTCTCTTATATCAGTGGTTAACATATAGATCGCTCCGAAACGCTCAAGAAGCTTTGCCATTACAACCGCTAGAATCAATTATAGACGTTTATAAAATAGACATTTTTAAACCAGAGCTTCTTATTGACACTAACGACTCAAAGCTTATGAACGAGTTAAAAAGAAAGTACCAAATTTTATCAGAACTTTTAGAATCTAAAACATTACTTAAAACTCAAGATGAACGCGAAGCCTACTTAGCACTTGTTCGTGACTATATGCTTGATGTAGTTATCCCTCCAATGCAGCTTCAGCCTCTTATTAGGATTATTCCTGAAAAAGAAGCAAAAGAAATAAAACGTGAAAATCTTATGCAATTAAGTAAAAAACTAAAATCTACAGGTCTTCCTGAAGATAATCCCCTATCTAAGATGGTTGCTCAAGATCTTGAACAGCTCCAGCCGGAGCTAGCTACATCACAAGTACTTTTAAGCCACTTAACTAATTTGAGTACTCAGCTTATACAGTTACATGCAAGCATAACACGATAAAAGGTAGCAAGTGAATACTTAGTAACAGCATTACCTACTTAAACTCTTGTAATTACTTTTGTTTTTATGCTAATTTAAATCAAATAGAAATTAAACTAGAATTGGACATGAAATATTTTTTGTTGCCCTTATTTTTGCTGAGCATTTTATTAAGTACATTAGAAAATACCATATTCAGTGGAACGCAAGCTGATGCAATAGAAACTTTAAAATTGGCTCTAGAAACTATAAATAAGCAAAATGGGAAAATAGCTCAAAGCGCAACCTCATATACTATTATAAGAAATATAGAAAATTTAGTTAAATATTTAATAAATAATCAAGAATTCTTACTTGAAGATAAATACGGCGGAAGGTCGGGGATAACCATATTTGCAAAAAGTGATGATTCAACACAAAACTCTTTTATAGATACTTGGGGAACGGCAAGCAATACTATTAGTAAAGCTGCTTACAAGCAAGCAACAACCTACGAACCTAAGTATTTAGGATCTAACTATACATTCAGTGCCTATCTATTAGAAACCCCTAATGCAATTAGATTATTTAATTCTATTGCTAATAATTTAAAAGATCCTCAAGTCATTAAAATTCTACAAAGTCATCTTAAGGAAGACCCTATAATAATTTTTAAAAATATCTATTATACCCTCTTATATCATTGGTTAACGTATAGGTCACTTGAACACACCCAAGAAGAGAGGCCGTTAGATCAATTAATATCAATAATAGAATCTTACAAAAATATAATTATTGATACTAACGATTCAAAACTTATGACCGAGCTAAAAAGACAATATAAAATCTTAATAAAACTTTTAGACCTCAAGACATTATCTAGGCCGCTAGAAGATTACCTAGCATTGGTTCGTGACTATATGCTTGATATAATTATCCCTCAAATGCAGCTTCAGCCTCCTATCATGTTAATTCCTGAACATATAATACCTACTATAAAAGAGGAAAGACTTGAAGAATTAAGTAAAAGACCGGAATTCAATGCACTTGATCCAAACACTCCTTTACGTAAGATGGTTAAAGAAGATAAAGAAAATCTGGAACAGCTTTCCCCTGAACTTGCTACACCAGAAGCACTTCTTAGCCACTTAACCAATTTAAATAATCAGCTTATACAGTTACGTGCAACTATAACACGGTAAAAAATAGCAAGTAACTATAATTCACTAATTATCTACTTCAATTCTTGTAATTGCTTTTATTTTTATGATAATTTTAAAATAGAAATTAAACTCGAAAGAAAGTATGAGGCATTTTTTGTTGTCCTTATTTTTGCTTAATATTTTATTAAATACGTCACTCATCTTATTTGCTAAAGATTCAGATGCAACCCGGACTGTAGAAGACGCTTATAAGGAAATGAATGCTAGCAGTAAAAAATTAATTGAGGATACTAAAAAAGAATTATCTGTAGAGCAACTCGATACTATTGGCGAAGATTTTGCTAAAATTCTTGAATCTAAGACTCACTTTTTTCGACTTTCACAAGGAGCAGAAGGCAAGGTAGAGCAATTTAAAAACAGTGATTCTTCAGCACAAAGTTCTTTTATAAATGCTTGGGGAACCGCAGCTAATGCTATTAGGCAGGCTTCATATAAGCAATCGTCATTTGTATATAGCACTGTAATATTAGAGGCACCAAATGTGATTGGAGTATTTTACGATATTGCTACGTATCTAAATCCTCAAGTTAAGCAGATTTTACAGCGTTATCTTAATCTTAAACCTGAAGAAGACCCTACGGTAATTTTTAAAACTATTTACTATACTCTTTTATATCAGTGGTTAACGTATAGATTGCTTATATACACTCAAATATTTTCGTCATTACAAACACTAGAATCAATTATAGACCTTTATAAACAAGACCTTCATATTGATACTAATGACTCAAAGCTTATGAACGAGTTAAAAAGAGAATACCAAATTTTATCAGAACTTTTAGAGTCGAGAACATTACCTAAATCATTAGATAAATATGAAGCCTACTTAGCACTCGTTCGTGACTATACACTTGATGTAGTTATCCCTCCAATACAGCTTGAGCCTCCTATTAGATTAATTCCTGAAGATGAAGCACACCAAATAAAACGTGAAAACCTTGAAGAATTAAGTAAAAGACCAGAATTTAAAGAACTTAAAGAACGTAATCTAAATAATCCTCTCGTTGTCAAGGTTGAACAAGAGCTAGGACAACTTCAGCCTGAGCCCGCTATACCACAAGCACTTTTTGGCAACTTAACTAATTTGAGTACTCAGCTTATACAGTTACGCACAAGTATAACGCGTTAAAAATAACACATGAATACTTAATAATCAGTATTATCTGCTTAAACTCTTGTAGTTATTTTTGTTTTTATGTTAATTTAAACAAAATAGAAATTAAATTTAGGATATAACATGAAGTATTTTTTGTTGCTTTTTATATTCTTTATAATCGCAATAAATACTTTGTATACAGGAGAACTACAAAAAATAGATACTCCAGAAGACGCTTATAAAAAAATACTTAAAGAAAATCAAGCTTTAATTGATAAGACTAAAAATCCATTACCATTTGAACAAAGTATAACAATTGCTGAACCCTTATCTAAGTTGTTAATACAATCTAAAGATTTTTTAGTTGGAGACAAGATACATATATTTTTATTAAGCAAAGAAGATACGCAAAGTAAATTTATAGCTGCTCTACGACAATCAGGATATGTTCTTATAGAAGCTGCTGTAACTCAAGCAAGATTTAACCTATATCATAATAGTACTGCCTTATTAGAATCTCAAAATATTCCCTCGAGTATATTTCTCGATATCGCCAATAATATAGAGGAAAATATAAATACAATAATACAAAAATATACAGCAGAAAAAAGTTCAATAGTATTTTTTAAAAATATATATCATTTATTAGTATATCATTGGTTACTATACTATGCATGTGAGACTGCTCAAACGGATGATCAGCTACCTTCTTTAGCAAATATCATAACCAAATCTGCATTTCATATTAACGATCAAGATAAAATACTTATGAGTATATTAAACGACGAATATCAAATTTTAACTTAACTTTTGAATCAAGACACATTACTTAAACAAAAAGATAAACTTAATGATTACTTAGAACTCGTTCGTGAATATATGTATATACTACTTGCTCAATCACCCCTAGTAATTAAAAAAGATCCAGAGAAAAGCAAAAATAGCATATATGAAAGGCTTGTAGCATTAAGTAAAAAACCAAAATTTACAATGCTTGATCCTAACAACCCTCTAGTTATAAGAGTTGAAGAAGAGCTAAGCAAGCTCCAGCCTGAGCCTACTACACCGCAAGCACTTTTTGGCCACTTAATTACTTTGAGTACTCAGCTTATACCATTACGCACAATTATAGCGCGTTAAAAATAGCAAATAAATACTTAATAATCAGTACTACTTACTTAAATTCTTGTAATTGCTTTTGCTTGTATGATAATTTTAAAATAGAAACTAAATATTAGGAATAAATATGAAGTATTTTTTGGTATCCTTATGTTCGCTTAGTCTTAGTATTTTATTAAGCATATCCGAGAGCGATCTATTTGGTGGAACAAAAACGGCAACAGATACTTTAAAAACAGTGACTGAGAATATAAATAATCTAAGTCAAAAAGTAGCTCAAAATACACATAAAGCTGATGTGGAAAACTTAGTGGAGCTTTTAACGAATAGTCTAACATATTTACTTGTCGACATGTTTGGTGAAAAAGCCAATATAACCAAGTTTACAGAAAGTGATCCTTCAGTACAAAAGAATTTTATAGATGCTTGGGGAACAGCTGCTGATGCTATTAAGCAGGCTGCTTATAAAACATCAGAAGGATATAATCCTACGTTAGGATATATGTATGGCAATAGTACTAATCTATTAGAAACTCCTAATGCAATTAGCATATTCAACCATATTGCTAATAATTTAAATGATCGTAAAGTTAAGCAAATCTTACAGCGTTATCTTAAATCTGAAGAAGATCCTACAACAATCTTTAAAAATATTTACTATACTCTTATATATCAATGGTTAACTTATAAGATACTTAACTATATACAGTATAGTAACCCACAGTCTCAATTAGAACCATTAATAGAAAATTATAAATCAGTATTTCTTATCGATACTAAAGATTCAAAACTTATGACCGAGCTAAAAGGAGAATTCCAAATCCTACTGGAACTTTTAAATCCCAATATATTACCTCAACAACCAACGCAATTAACTAATTACTTACAGCTAGTTCGTGATTATATGCTTGGTGTAGTTATTCCTCCAATGCAACTCAAGCCCACTATTAGGTTAATTCCTCAATTTACGATACCTGCCATGAACATGAAAGAGGATAATCTTATAAAATTAAGCGAGACACCAGCATTTAAAAAACTTAAAGAACGTGATCTAAAAAATCCTCTAGTTATCAAAGTTGAACAAGACCTGAAACAACTCCAGCCTGAGCCTACTACACCACAAGCACTTCTTGGTTACTTAACTCCTTTGAGTACTCAGCTTACACAATTACATGCAAGTATAACACATTAAAAAGTGGTAAGTGAATACTTAGCAACAGCATTACCTGATTAATACTTGTAATTACTTTTGTTTTTTACTATCTTAAAAATAGATAAAATTAAATATAGGATAAAATATGAAGCATTTACCTTTACTTTTATTTATTATTTTATTAAGTATTTCAGATATCATATTTAGTATGAATATATCTATAGAAGATGCTACTCGTAATATAAATAAGCAAAGTAAAGAGGTAGCTCAAAGTGCAACCTCTACAAATATAGCAAATTTAGTGAATCTTTTAGAGAATTATCAAGATTTTTTAATTTTTGACGAGATTTCTAGTATAGAGCCCACAGTACAAAGTAATTTTATAGATGCTTGGGGAACAGCCGCTGATGCTATTAAGCAAGCTGCTTATAAAACATCAGAAGGATATGATCCTAGATACGGGGGTGACACTGGATATAACTATCAAGATAGTGATAAGCTATTAACAACTGCTACTAAAATTAGCGCATTCAACAATATTGCTGAAAATTTACAAGATTTTCAAGCTATACAAGTTTTAGCGAATCATCTTAAAACAAAAGACCCTAAAAGAATTTTTAAAAATATTTACTATACTCACTTATATCATTGGTTAACCTATAAGGCGCTTTACCAAGCGCTGGAGCATCGAGGAGACTCTCTAAAAACATTAATAGGAAATTATCCAACGCTTCTATCTATTGATACTAAAGATTCAGAACTTATGAACGAGCTAAAAAGAGAACTCCAAATTTTACAGAAACTTTTAAATTATGATGTATTACCTCAACAAGATCAAGCATTTTGATATTTACTTACAACTAGTTCGTGATTATATGCTTAATGTAGTTATCCCCCCAATGCAACTTGAGCCTCCTATTACATTATTCTCTGAAGAAGAAGCAAAAGAAATAAGACGTAAAAATCTTAAAGAGTTAAGCGATAAACCAGAATTTAAACAATTTAAAGCATCTAATTCAAACAATCCTCTCGTTATCAAGGTTGAAGAAGAGCGGGGGCAACGCCAGCCTGAGCCTGCTACACCACAAGCACTTTTGGGTCATTTAACTACTTTGAGTACCCAGCTTACACAATTACGTGCAAGTGTAGCACGTTAAAAACAGTAAAAGTCTGCTTATATATATCCAGTTTTTGACGCATCTGCCTATACCAGGTAAGCTTTAGTACATAACACTAACCAACTTTCTTTACCAACTTTTTACTATTTTTAACTTGTATGGCGCAGCATTTTACTCATTTACATGTACATACTGATTTTTCACTTTTAGATGGTGCTATAACTATTGATAAGCTCGTAGCATTTGGTAAACAACAAAACTTACAAGCACTTGCTATTACCGATCACGGTAATATTTTTGGTGCAGTAAAGTTTTTTCAAACAGCGCAAAAAGCAGGGATCAAGCCTATTATAGGCATGGAAGCATATCTTACTGAAGATGCACGCATTAAGGATGCTACTAATAAGTATTACCATCTTATTATTTTAGTGCAAAATGCTACTGGTTATAAAAATTTATGTAAACTTATATCGTTTGCGTATCAGACAGGGTTTTATTTTAAACCACGTGTAGATTACGCTGTATTAGAAGCGTGCTCAGAGGGCCTTATCGTAACGTCGGCTTGTTTAGGTGGGCATATACCTAGTTTACTTATGCAGGAACAAGAGCAGCGCGCAGAAGAGCGTATTGATTGGTTTTTGCGTGTATTTGGACCTGAGCGATTTTATCTTGAAGTACAGCCTGAAGAACAGACTGAGCAAAAAATACTGAATCAAAAGTTGTATTATTGGGCAGCTAAAAAAGGTCTTGCGTGTGTAGCAACGGGTGATTGTCACTATGTAAGTGCAGAAGACCGTGAAGCACATGAAGTAATGCTTGCTATTCAAACCCATCATAAAATAAACGATCCTGATCGTTTTACGTTTGGCGAGGTGCGAGCATATTTGCGTACACAAGACGAAATGCTCGGTATATTTAAAGAGCATCCTGACGCCGTATGGACGAGTGGTCGTATTGCTGATGCATGCAATTTTGTATTTGAGACAGGTAAATTATTTTTCCCTAATTGTATTATTCCCGAACAACATACGCAAGAAAGCTATTTTAGTGAACTATGTAAAGAGGGATTACAAGCACTTATAGACAATAATCGTATAGATATAGCACGAGAGCATGAGTATTGGGAACGCTTACAAACAGAAATACAGCTTATTATTACTATGGGGTTTATAGGGTATTTTTTAGTGGTAAGTGATTTTATACAGTGGGCTCGCAAACAACAGATACCGGTAGGCCCTGGACGTGGATCAGTAGCGGGGTCACTGGTGGCATGGGCGCTCCAAATTACTGATATTGACCCACTTAAATATAATCTCTTGTTTGAACGCTTTTTAAATCCCGAGCGGGTCTCAATGCCTGATATTGATATTGATTTTTGTATTGAAGGACGTGAGCGGGTTATTGAGTATGTGCGCGAAAAATATGGCCATGATAAAGTATGTCAAATTATCACGTTTGGTACCATGATGGCCAAAGGGGTAATTAAAGATGTTGCCCGCGTATTAGGATTTCCCTTTGAGGATTCTAATGCACTCACTGACTTAATACCTGATCAGCTTAAAATCACGTTAAAAGAAGCATTAGAGCAAGAACAAGCACTTAAAGATTTACTCAATAATAATGCACGTGTTGCCAAATTATTTGATATTGCTTTTAGGCTTGAGGGTATTACACGTCATGCTTCAAAACATGCTGCAGGTATTGTAATATCTCCTGAGCCTATTGACGAAGTGTTACCGGTATATGTTCCGCCTAAAACCACCGATCTTGTTACGCAATACGCAATGACTGAGCTGGAAAGTTTAGGCTTTTTAAAGATGGATCTTTTGGGGCTAAAAAACTTAACGCTCATAGATCGTACACTTACGTTAATTCAGCATCATCATGCACGAACTATTGATATCAGGTATATCCCGCTTGATGATTCTAAAACATTTAGGGTACTTTGTCTGGGACAAACGTCAGGAGTGTTTCAGTTTGAATCTGAAGGGATAAAAGATGTGCTGAGACGACTTCAACCAACTAAGTTTGAAGATATAGTTGCCGTTAACGCTTTGTATCGTCCCGGACCGCTTGGCTCAGGCATGGTAGATGACTATATTGAGCGTCGCCATGGACGAGAACAAATAACCTATATTTTCCCAGATCTTGAGTCTATTTTGCAAGAAACATATGGCGTCATTGTCTATCAAGAGCAAGTAATGAAAATCGCTTCAACAATCGGAGGCTATAGTCTTGGTGAAGCAGATATTCTCCGTCGTGCTATGGGTAAAAAGAAGCCTGAAGAGATGGCAAAGCAGCAGTCCATTTTTATAGAGCGTGCTAAAACACGCGGATTTAACAAAGCGAAAGCAAAAGAGCTATTTGATCTTATGGCATACTTTGCGGGCTATGGCTTTAACAAGTCACATTCGGCAGCATATGCACTTATTACGTATCAAACAGCATATTTAAAGGCGCATTATCCTGCGGAGTTTATGGCATGTCTCATATCGCTTGAATCAACTGATAGCGAAAAAATGGCATTTTATATTCAAGAAGCTAAAGAAATGGGGCTTACTATTTTACCACCTGATATTAATGTATCCCATCCTGACTTTTCAGTACGTAACGGTGCTATTATTTTTGGATTGCAAGGCATAAAAAATATAGGTTCTGCCTCATTAGAAAATATTATTGCTGAACGCACTAAACAGCCTTTTAGGGATTTACTCGATTTTTGTCAACGAATCGATTTGCGCACTACTAATCGTCGTATAATAGAGCATCTTATCTATGCAGGTGCATTTGATGTGTTACCTGGTAATCGTGCCCAAAAAATAGATGAACTGCCTAAAATACTTGAGCTTGCATTAGAAAAGAAAAAAGCAATACTTACTGGGCAAATGGGCCTTTTTGATACACCAGCAGTTAATCAGACAGCTGATACTACTCTCTATACGTTTACTGCACGTGCAGATTGGGATGATAAAACAAAGCTTGAAAAAGAAAAAGAGGTCATGGGTATTTATATAAGCGCTCAGCCACTTGATAACTATAGTCGTCAGCTTAAATTCTTATCAGTAGTTTCATTTGCCCAAGCGTTACAACTTGTTGCGACAGCACAAGGTACTCAGGAGCCAACCGTAACTTGTTGTGGTATCATACAAAATACCAAAACTATTACTACAAAAAAGGGTGATAAAATGGCATTTCTTACCCTGGAAGACCAAAGTGCTAAAGCTGAAGTCGTTGTTTTCCCCAAATTATTTGCTAAACTTGAACCCTTACTTACTGCACATCATATTTTTGTTGTTAAAGGTCAATTGGACGTTACTAATACCTATCAGTGTAAAATTAAAGCGCAACAGTGTGTACCATTAGAGTTACTATTACAGCAAAGTACTGGCATTGAACGCATTACGTTTGAATTACCTGAAGTTCTTGAGGAATCGCTTATCTCTTTTATTAAAAATAGTTTAAAAAAAGGTACTATCCCGTTAGAACTAATTTTTTACGAAGATCGCAAAAAAATTAAGCTTACCACTTCAGAATTAGTTACATTCGACAGTACTCATGCTTTTGAATTAAGCCATAAGCAAGTTATAGTACAGGTTCATATATAATAGCTACAGTAACTCACCTGCAAGTCTACTCAGCTCACTGCGTTCACTTGTTTCTAAGAACACGGTGCCAAAGAGCGCTTGTCCTTTAAATTTATTGCTCGCAACTATTAAGCCGTTACTACTAAAGTCAAGATACGGTGAATCAATTTGATATGGGTCGCCTGCTAAGATAATTTTACTGCCTTCACCTACGCGACTAATTAATGTCTTAACCTCATGAGGCGTTAAATTTTGCACCTCGTCAATAAGAATATATTGATAGGGGATACTACGTCCGCGCATATAGGTAATAGCTTCGAGGCTAATCTTACCCATTTTGATCATTTCATCAAGAGAAGGCAACGTTTTATCACGCTGGGCACGCCTACTTTTGAGTTTATTTTTGCGCTGATATGCACGACTTGTTTCATCATAATGAATAGCAAGTGGTGCGGTAACGTGCTGAGCAGAAGCAAGATTAGCAGCATGAACAATAAAGTCCATGTTATCATAAATAGGCTGCATCCAGCTATGAAGCTTTTCTTGAATATCTCCTGGCAAATAGCCAATATCAGGACCAAGAGGAATTACCGGACGTGAAACAAGTATTTTTTCAAATTCATCATCAACCAATACTTTATGAAGCGCAGCTAAAAGTGCTAAAAACGTTTTACCAGTACCTGCAGGACCAACAAGTGTTACCAGTTGTATAGAACTGTCAAGTAGTAAATCAAGTGCCATAAGTTGTTGTGGATTACGCGGTTGTAGTGGCCATTTAAGTGTCGTTAATTCTAGTGGTTTAAATTGATTATTGCCTAAATACCGATAAATACGATAATTATAGGGATTATGTCTACTTTCTACATGAATAAACTGGTTAAGCACGAGTGGGTGCTCTTTAGTAATATCTGCTAATTCTTCAGAAATATCTTTTTTTAGCTGAATAGCAGGTACCTGAATTTTAATCCAGCCTTTATACGAAAGATCAGTGGTAACTTTATCTTTAAAATAATCAATAGCTTGAATGCCTAAAACATCAGCCTTTACGCGCATATTTAAATCTTTAGAAACAAATCGCACATCAAAATCTTGATGCTTTAGATCAAGCATAGTAAGCAGAATTTGATTATCTACGGCATCTATACGCAGAGATACCGGAAGCCTACCATCAGTAGGCAAAAACAGAACCTTAACTATACTACCATTATCCAGATGCACGCCATCTTTTAGAGAACCACGTTCACGTAACGCATCCAGATGCCTAATTACTTCTCGTGTATTACGCCCTCGTAATGTCGTTTCTGCTTTAAAACGATCAAGTTCTTCAAGAACAATTATAGGAATTCCAACGAGTGACTGATCAAAATTAAACAGTGATTCAGGATCATGCACAAGAATATTAGTATCTAAAACATATATTTTATTATTTTGCATTTGGTAACCTTTACGGTGAGCAAACATGCTTTATTTAAAAGTAACATAGTCGAAACAATGAGGCAATATGTTATTCTAACAGAAGCGTAGAGCCTTTTTATACATTTTTATTGCAATTTTTACTAAAACTTATTTATGATAAAAAATAAAAAGTATAAGGAGACACTATGAGAGCCTCTCAGCCACGTCCATTCCGCCCCCTCGTTATCAGTTTAATCTTAGGTCTTGGTATCGGTGCTATTATTAATTTATACCAAAGAGGAATACTTCGTCCTTTAGCACAAGCACCGGTCTGCGGTACTCCTGATCGCACTGAGCAGCAGTGTCTCAAATGCTGCGAGCAAAAAGTTCCCAATAAAGATGCTAATCCTGTTGAGCTGGCTAACTGTATTGAGCAATGCTCACCTGATGAAAATCAAACAATGGGTGATTGACTTCGTTTCTTAAATGCTTGAACATAGTAGTTAATAACGGTGCTTCTTTCATTGAAAAGAAATTTAATTACGGCAATATCATCTATTTCTTGCTTAATGCAATAATCAACAACAGCTTCAGCTACTGTTTCAGCAGCATCTTGCATTTTACAGCCCAATATTCCTGTGCCAAGAGCAGGAAACGCAATAGTAACAATTGGCTGTTTTTTAGTAATAAGCGCAAACTCATAATGTTCTTGAATATTTTCAGGATTTTTGTTAAATGTAACAGCAGTTTTAATGCTATTAACATAGGCATTAGCTAGGGTTTCTTTTTGTTGTTGAGTCATAGGTTGAGTTAAGATCGGGGAACAATGAGGAGCAACTGCATGAATAATATAATCACAGGGCATAGTAGAGCCTTGAGGATTTTCAGTAAGTCGTGCTTGACCAGGAGGGCAAGGCCGCTCGCCACGTTGTTTAGCAGTACTACGTATTTTTTCACAAAGCTCTTGTAGACTCTCTTTTCCTGCTGCTTGATAAACAGCACCATTAAGTCCTTCTTCATAAGTTAACTCTTCATTTGCTGCATTAACCAGTGCAGAGCACTTAAATTGAGTAATATTTGCTAGTAAAAGCTGAATAATAATTATTTTAGAATAATCTTTAGCTTGATGTACTATATACATATTCTCACTTATATACTCTAAATATTTAGGTTTTTTAGGTTTTGCTTGAGAAAGACCTATACTCTTTTTAAGTACTACTAAATCAGTATGTAATTTTCCTAAATGAGACACCATTGCAGAAAGAGAGCACACAGCAAACATGCTACTCATAATAATACATATATACACCATACAACTCCTTTTAATAAATATTTTTAAGTAGTATATTAGCGATGTTTTGTAACACCGATTCTTGGGCAATATTCTGCTATTGCGCATTTTGAGCAAAAAGGAGAAATAGGCACACACACATTTTGTCCCCAGGTTACAAGTAAGCGATTAAGTTCAATCCACCATGCTTGGGGTACTATTTTTTTAAGTGCTTCTTCTGTTTGTTCTGGTGTATGAGTTGTTACCCAGCCGAGTCTATTAGTTATTTTATGCACATGGGTATCAACACAAATAGCAGGAATATCAAATGCAATCCCGAGCACAAGAGTAGCGGTTTTACGACCGACACCATAGAGAGAAAGCAGTTCTTGTTCAGTAGTTGGCACCGTACCGTTAAAACGCTCTAAGAGCTCTTTACTTACTGAGTGCATAAGACGCGCTTTTTTGTAATAAAAATTTATGGGATGCAAAATATGCTCAAGCATAGTAAGCGGCAATGCAAGCATTTGTTGTGGGGTGCGTGCATGCGCGAAAAGCTTTTTACATACAAGATACGTTAACGTATCACGTGATCGCAAGCTTAATAAACATGCAATAAGAATAAGATACGGATCTTTGTTGAATTCTCTACTAATTATATTAGCCATGGGAAGTGGCATGGTACGTGTTGCCTTTTGCAATAGTGTAAGTACATGCACTATGCGCTCAACCATAGCACTTCCCCGATACCGTTACAAAATTGGTGGAAATACGCTCAAGATAGGTGGCCACGTTACCGCTGCTGCCTTGGTAAATACAAGCAAAGTTACAAGAATATATTGAAAAGTAAGTATTTTTTTACTCATGATGCTCCTTGAAAATAAGAATATATAGGATTATCCTAAAGTAGATTATAATTAGTATTATTCTTAAAATCAATACACTATGATTGATCTATCGTACTATATACAAGCAACACTAACAAGCCAAGGTCTTCTTTTACTCATAGAAATTACCATATTTTTATTAAAAATTGGTCTCTTGGGTATTCTACTTATACGCGGATGTCGTACTTCTGTACCTAGATACTCATGGTATTGTTTGCTTGCACTCATTTTTACCTCACTTTTTGAAAATAGTGCATGGATATTAAAATTAAGCCTTAATGTATATGGACCAATGCTTGATTATCGTATACTTATTTTTGCTATACGTATAGCATGGTCATTTCTTATTATAGAATACCAAGTGCTTGCTCTTTTTTTAGAAAGTCTTATTGAAAAACACTATAGATTTAAGCAGTATCATCTGCTCTTTTTTAGTATATCAAGCATATGCTGTATCTACTTTCTTTATAGTGCATTTTTTAATTTCGATAATATAGACATAGCATTTCGTTCTAGTTTTGAGTTTTTTGCATGCAAAATATGCTTTTTATGCATATTTCCTATTATTGGAACAAGCCTGTATCATGCCCTTGTAATATTACGCCGTAATACATTGCCTAAAATATTACAACAGCAGTTACAAACATTTATACGCTATATTATTATTCCTCATTTCTTTTGCGAGGTAGTATCTGCTAATCCATTTATTTTTAGTCATGCTCTTATGCTTCAAAGTTACGCTTTTTTAAGCATGTCAACTGCGCTTTTTACCTATGGTATTTACTATGCTACTAAAAAAATGGTTGGTTTACGCTTTCTAAACTTTAGTAGTCATGTACACATACCTATGACGTTTAACTTTATTAACGATTTTAAAGACATTTTAGAAAAATTAGGGCAAATTACCAATATGAGTGAGATTACTCATCTTACTCAAGACTTTTTTAAAGCAGCTTTTGGTATCCCAGGCAATAAGCTACTTTTTGGTATTCGTAAACAAACAAGCTATTTACATACTAATATACCCTATATACAGACTATTATTTCTACCGTAGAAAATTTTTTAGAAGCACATGAAAATGCGTGCACGTTAAATATAGCATTGCAATCCCACAAAATTCTTATTCGCGATGAAATCGAATTTACCTATTTTTATCAAAAAGACACCACTAATAATATATTTTTACAGTTCTTACATAGTATTCAGGCTGATGTATTTTTACCCATATATGACCGACAAACAATCTCTGGATATATTATTATATTGCGTGATGCTCGCGCTGGTGTACTGTTTAATACTATAGAACGTGACGAAATGCTCGTATTTGCAAGCTATTTAAGCAATATTATAAAATTACTGCATAATCGTAATTTGTATACTCTATTACAACATGAAAAAGAGCTTAAAGAAGAGCTCTATACAAAACACCAAGAAATTAACCAGTATAAAGAAAGTATACGGTCGTTCTTACGCACTACTAAAGATCGCAAGATTGGTATTATTTTTTATAAAAGTAGACGCTTTATCTTAGGCAATCAAGCAGCACAAGAGCTGCTTACTATTAATATTAATACGCAAGAAGGTCATCCTTTAGTAAAAGCGTTACACACGCTGGTGCGTCAAGTTGAAGATTTTAAATCTCCTCAGACTACGTTAACACTTGATGACCATGGCAACAAGCTCGTACTTGCTGGCTTGCCTAACCTTGAAGGGAATAACGTTATTATTCTTATTTATTACCCTGAGATTGCTGATCTTATTAAAAAACAAATTGACGCCCTTAAAGACCCCTCTAAGTGGGACTATCTTTTATATCTTGAAACTACTAACTCAGGTCATCTTATTAATCAGCTTATCCCGGGCTCTGGCGAGACCTTGCTTAACTTTAAAATCGATCTGCTTAAGCTTGCTTTAACTACTAAAGCACTCTTACTTGAGATGCCTACTGAAGACCTTGATGCTACCGTTGAGATCTTGCATCATATTAGTCTTCGACAGACTATTCACAAGCTGGTGCTTGATAGTCCTGAAAAAGGCGGTAAAATTGCTATCAAGCTCTTTGGTATTAACCCTATTTTTGGTGCTCAGCGTGATACTCCTCTTTTAGAAGCTCTTAATAATACTGGTACGCTCTTTATTCAAAATATCCACTATCTTGAGCTTGAAACACAAAAATATCTTGCTGCTTTTATTAAGTATGGCTTTTACACGGTCTTTAAAAGTACTGCTACTCTATTTGCTAATGTGCGTATTATTTGCTCTACTGATCAGAATCTTGAGACGCTTGTCCAAGATGGCTCATTCTCTCTTGAGCTTTTTAACGAGCTTAAGAAAGCTTCTCTTATTATGCCTTCTCTTATTACGCTCCCTGAAAGTGAGCTCGCTGAACTTGCTGATGGCTTTACCCAACAAGCTATTAAAAATCAAACCCTCACTTCTTTGCTTGCTCTTAACCCCGGCGAAAAGCACAAGCTTATCAAACAAGATTTTACCAGCTTACATGAGTTTAAGACTCGTGTGCATCAAATACTTATTTATAAATCAACAAAACAACAAATTTATCAAGAAACTGAGTTTAATGAGGCGTATTATGTTAATGATCCTGAACTGACCAATATTGCACGTCGTGGTAAGCAAGCACTTAAAGATCGCTATTCAATGACATTATTATGGCAAAAATTTCAAAATCAGAGTAAAATTGCCTTGTTTTTAGGCGTTAATCGATCTTCAGTAAACCGACGTCTTAAAGACTTTCATCTTATTTAAAGAGGTGTAGAGTATAAACAAAAAAAGCCGGGATTATTATATAGTCCCCCGGCCTCTCTCTCGTTTGAGCTTACTCGGTAGGCGGTGGAAAACCTTCTTGTGTTTCTTTTATAGTAGTTATACTACTTGATACAGCTACGACTTCTACCGCAACAGTTGAAACAGCTACAAGAAGAGTAAGTGCTACGTATAAGTTATATTTAAACATAGGACTCCTTGAAAATATAATAGTATTGATTACTCTGAAGAAAGTATAAGTCTGTTTACATTAAAAAGCAATTACTCAATGACCATTTGTGAATTTATAGATCTTACTATTGGCAATAGAAATTTTTTATTTCTTGTGCAAGCAATAACCTGTTACCTTAAATTTTATCTTTTGTGCTTGTTGTGTATACGAGGATACCGTCAACCACCGCCTACGCAATCCTGGATATTTTTAATACCGGTACTTCTTAGTTCTATGCTTTCTGACGTTGCGTGGATTGTAAAGGTACTCTACAATATTTTTGGTACAAGTATTAACTATCGTATTGTGCTCTTTTGTATTCGACTCTCATGGGCTCTAGCAGCAGTTGAATTTCAAGCGCTTTCTCTTTTTTTAGAAAGCCTTCTTGAGCGATCATATCAGTTTAAAAGGTCTCATTTTTTCTTTTTTCCCATTACGTTATTTTTAACAGGATATTTACTATATATAGCATTTTTTAAATTTAATGTAGTGGCTCGTCTTGATCGTCCAAAAGGGGAATTTATAGCATTTCAATGTGTCTTTCTCTATTTATTTATTATCTTAGGAGTTAGTATTTATCGTACAATTAAAAAAATACGTACTTCGCCCTTACCTAAGATTCTGCGTCAACAGCTTCACGTATTTATCAAGTTTCTTTTAATTCCTTATCTTCTTTTAGAATTTCTTATTGCAAATCCGTTCTCTTTCTCTTTAAGTCGACTTATCGATAATCATGCTATTATTAATATAGTAACTGCTCTTTTTACCTATGCAATTTACTATTCTACTAAAGCTATGGGTAGCTTACGCTTTCTTAACTTTCATAATCATGTTCATGTTCAGGCACCTGAACAATTTAATTTTATTAACGACTTCAAAGATATTTTAGAACAATTAGGGCATGTTACTACTATTCATGAGATTATGCACATTACTCACAGTTTTCTTAAAGCGGCTTTTGATATCCCCTCGTCTGCAGTACAGTTTATTATGCTACCTAATACAAGCACTAGTACCCGCGAAGAAATAGCGCATGCTAAAATTGCGATTATTAGTCAGTTTTTAAATACACATGATATTAAGACAACAGTTGGTGATTATATATACAAAAGTAAAATACTTATTTACGATGAGCTAGAATTTACTCACTTTTATTATGAAGAATCAGGTACTAAAATAATTTTGCAGTTTTTAGAAGAAATTAATGCTGATATTTTTTTACCCATTTATGATAAACACGTAATTTTAGGGGGTATTATAGTACAACGTAATGCTCGTCGCTCAAAACTTTTTAATACTATAGAACGTGACGAAATGCTCGTATTTGCAAGCTATTTAAGCAATATTATAAAATTACTGCATAATCGTAATTTGTATACTCTATTACAACATGAAAAAGAACTTAAAGAAGAGCTTATAAGCAAACATCAAGAAATTAACCAGTATAAAGAAAGTATACGGTCGTTCTTACGCACTACTAAAGATCGCAAGATTGGTATTATTTTTTATAAAAGTAGACGCTTTATCTTAGGCAATCAAGCAGCACAAGAGCTGCTTACTATTAATATTAATACGCAAGAAGGTCATCCTTTAGTAAAAGCGTTACACACGCTGGTGCGTCAAGTTGAAGATTTTAAATCTCCTCAGACTACGTTAACACTTGATGACCATGGCAACAAGCTCGTACTTGCTGGCTTGCCTAACCTTGAAGGGAATAACGTTATTATTCTTATTTATTACCCTGAGATTGCTGATCTTATTAAAAAACAAATTGACGCCCTTAAAGACCCCTCTAAGTGGGACTATCTTTTATATCTTGAAACTACTAACTCAGGTCATCTTATTAATCAGCTTATCCCGGGCTCTGGCGAGACCTTGCTTAACTTTAAAATCGATCTGCTTAAGCTTGCTTTAACTACTAAAGCACTCTTACTTGAGATGCCTACTGAAGACCTTGATGCTACCGTTGAGATCTTGCATCATATTAGTCTTCGACAGACTATTCACAAGCTGGTGCTTGATAGTCCTGAAAAAGGCGGTAAAATTGCTATCAAGCTCTTTGGTATTAACCCTATTTTTGGTGCTCAGCGTGATACTCCTCTTTTAGAAGCTCTTAATAATACTGGTACGCTCTTTATTCAAAATATCCACTATCTTGAGCTTGAAACACAAAAATATCTTGCTGCTTTTATTAAGTATGGCTTTTACACGGTCTTTAAAAGTACTGCTACTCTATTTGCTAATGTGCGTATTATTTGCTCTACTGATCAGAATCTTGAGACGCTTGTCCAAGATGGCTCATTCTCTCTTGAGCTTTTTAACGAGCTTAAGAAAGCTTCTCTTATTATGCCTTCTCTTATTACGCTCCCTGAAAGTGAGCTCGCTGAACTTGCTGATGGCTTTACCCAACAAGCTATTAAAAATCAAACCCTCACTTCTTTGCTTGCTCTTAACCCCGGCGAAAAGCACAAGCTTATCAAACAAGATTTTACTAGCTTACATGAGTTTAAGACTCGTGTGCATCAAATGCTCCAGCATAAATCGCCTCGTACTACTGTTATACCTGAAGATGCAAATTCAAGCGAAAACACGTGCTCTCCCTATGATAATGAGCTAGCTCAGCTTGCCTGTCGTGGTAAGCAAGCATTACAAAACCGTGAAATTATGGATCTTTTATGGCAGAAATTTCAAAATCAAAATAAAATTGCTAAATTCTTAATGGTACATCGATCATCAGTAAACCGTAGGCTTAAAGAATTTAATATAAGGTAACCATGCTCATGACGTATGAACTCATAAGCACAAAAATACACGATTTCTTACGCTATACTAACGATGTTAAACAGTTGTCTCTTAATACACAACGTGCTTATAAAGCTGATTTACATCAGTTTACTATTTTTTGGCAGCATCTACATAGTTATAGTTCTGAAGAAATATCTTTTATACGTGCTCTTGAGCAGTTTATTGCTACACTATATCATAAGCAACTTAACAAACAATCTATAGCACGCAAAATTTCTTGTTTTTCTTCATTTTGTACATTTTTATCTCAGCAGGGTATTACCGTTACACTATCTCTACAACGCCCTATAATTATTGAAAAAGCGCCAACGGTACTCAGTGCTCATGATTTGTGTTCTTTACTTGATACCCTTGATGAAACACTGCCTACACGGTATCCCTATCGTGATAAAGCTATTTTAGAAGTATTATATGCAACAGGCATACGTTGTTCTGAACTAGTAAGTATTACACTCTGCGATATTGATTTTAGCGCGCGCACTATTCATATCAAAGGCAAGGGTAAAAAAAACCGTATTGTATTTTTTGGCATACCCGCACTCACTCGTTTACGGAGCTATTTTGAGTATGAACGACCTCCTTTTAAAGATCAATCAGAAAGAGTATTTTTAAATTATTGTGCAACACCGCTTACTCCTCGTTCAGTACAACGTATATGTGTTATGTTTCGTCAGTTCTTAACGTTATCGCAGCAACAAGCTCAATCACTTACACCGCATAAAATACGACATTCGTTTGCCGCACACTTATTACGTGAAGGAACTGATATTGCTTTAGTACAAGATCTTTTAGGCCATGAAACACGTATAAGTACTGAAAAATATCTTGCATGCTGTCGCACTAATACTAATAAACCATCTAAAAAGCTATCACAATAATAAGCAGTTTCTATGAAATCTCCTTCAGCTCTCTTATGCCAACGGCTTAAAATAGTAACGGTAATTTTAAATCTAAGTTTTTTTGTTATTTTAGGACGTCTTTTGCAATTGCAAGTGTATCTTGTAATGAATTTTGTTGCACTTGGCAAACGCAATTTCACGCGTACTGAAAAAGTAACGTCACCACGTGGTAATATTCTAGATAGTCATGGACAACTTCTTGCAACAAATAGACCAGTTCGTGTTATCTACTGGCACGGGACTGGTACTACTTCTTTCGGAACAAAAAATAGCGCCATTACTTACCACGCTAGAAAGTATTCTTGGACCTTTAACGGTTACTCCCGCTCTCATTAGGAGTGCTGAAAAAAAAGCACGCCCCCTTCTTCTTGCTCATGATGTTAGTTTTGAACAACTCAGTCAAATTATAGAATTGTTTCCTCAACATACTCATATACGCGTTACTACCCGCTTTAAACGATATTACCCTCATAAGCATATTGCAAGCCATATTGTCGGCTATTTAGGACACATCAACGTAAACCAGATAGGACGAATGGGACTTGAGAAAATATTTGAGGATAAGCTTCGTGGCCAATATGGCGAGATTGTAAAAATTATTAACTCATTTGGTAAAAATCTCTCACAACACGTGCTTAAGCAAGCCTTAGTAGGAACAACACTCCAAACTACTATTGACCTTAATTTACAAACAATTGCTGAAGAAGTATTTTTACCCGAGTATACCGGTGCTCTTATTATTATGGAATCACAAACAGGTGCTATTCGTGCTTTAGTATCACGACCGAGTTTTGATCCTAATATGTTTTTAAATCCCCTTACTCAAGAAAAATGGCAACAGCTAAATCAAACGCAACAACCGTTTATTAATCGTGTTTTCGAGGCACTTTATCCTCCTGCTTCTCTTTTTAAGCTGGTTACACTTGCGGCAGCTCTTGAGCAAAAATATATTGAACCGACTACGCTATGGCACTGTACTGGTCATGTTTTTTTTGGTGGAAGAGCGTATCATTGCAATAATAAACATGGTCATGGAACGCTTACCACACAACAAGCACTTGCTCAATCATGTAATATACCTTTTTTTGAAGTAGGCAAAAAAATTAAAATAGATATAATCGCTGAATATGCACGCCGCTTTGGCCTTGGGTCAAAAACACATGTACTATTTCCTGAAAAAACAGGGCTTATTCCTACTGCGCAATGGAAACGGCATGCAAAAGGCGAACCATGGTGGCCGGGAGAAACATTATCGGCAATGATCGGTCAAACATATCTGCTAGCAACTCCTATTCAGGTTGCACGCATGATCTCCGCTATATGTGAAGGCTATCTCGTTAATCCTCGCATTTTACACGATGAACCTATTAATAAATCACCTTTACATATTTCTCAAGAAACACGCACCTTTCTTAAAAGCTCTATGAAAGCAGTAATTACTACAGGAACGGGAAGAGGGCTTAAGCAATTTCGTGATATAGAACTATATGCAAAAACAGGAACTGCTCAAATAGCTGATCTTACAAAGCGTGATCTTGGACAGCAGTATTTAGAACATGGATGGTTTGTAGGTAACTTTACGTATAAAAATGAACAGCCACTCACGATAGCTATTATACTTGAACATGTTGGTTCTGCTCGAATTGCAACACATACTGCTAAAAATTTTTTAACTCACTACCAGTATTTTATTGATACCGGATCCCTTAAAGGCGTTCTTGAAGAAAAAGAAGAATAGCGAAACTACTGGTACAATAAAGTTTCGCTATAAACGTTACGCTGGAAGTAAAGTATTAATCTTTCGAGCAAGACGGCTTACTTTACGTGCTGCAGTATTTGCATGCACTACACCTTTACCCTTAGCACGAGCAAGTGCTGCTTGGGCACGCTTAAGAAGCTGTTGTGCTTGTCCAGCATCACCATGCTCAACAGCAACCACAACCTTTTTTACTACGGTTTTAAGATATGTCCTGCGCGCTAAATTACGTTGACGTCGTACTTCATTTTGACGCGCACTCTTCTTTGCTGATTTGGTATTTGCCATAGAACAACTCTTATTATTTTAAATTACCTTTTGAACTTTTCTTGCTTTAATACATTTTGTACATACTTTGCCTATATGCACTTTACCAGTTGTACAATGAGATAATGTAAAGCGTATTTTATGTACATTGGGATATACCCATTTTTTAGTACGATTATTAGCGTGGCTTACAATATTTGCCACCTGCGGCCTTTTACCGCATACTGTACATATGCGTGACATGATGAAACTCCGTATATATTATTTTCTACTATTAAAAAGCATGTTATATAATGTAGTCTACTACAATTGACACTTTTTTCAAATTACGACTCATGCGTTAAAAACTTATGCTGCTCACGAGGGGTAATACCTAAAAGAGCATACACTTTACCTGCTTCTATAGTTTCTTCTTCAAAAAGTGCATTTGCAAGCAAGTCCAGTTTACCACGATTTTCTTGTAATAGAATAACTACTTTTTTATAGCATTCTTCTATAATATTACGCACTGCCTGATCAATTCTATAGCCCGTCTCAGAAGAGTAGTTAAATCCAGCCTCTTTATCGTAAATAACGGGGCCTAGCTCAGGCGACATACCATACTGGCATACCATGTTATGCGCAATCTGTGTTGCTTGTTGAAAGTCATTATGCGCTCCTGTCGATATTTTTCCAAATACTAACTCTTCAGCAACACGACCTCCAAGCGCTGACATTATAGATGCAAGAAGCTCTTCTTTGCTCGTACTATATTTATCTTGCTCTGGTAATGAGTGCGTTACCCCAAGCGCTCTGCCGCGAGGAACAATAGTAACTTTATGCAATGGCGCATGGTCTTGAGGAAGTAATACTATTACCAATGCATGTCCTGCTTCATGAAAAGCAGTCATACGTCGTTCTTCTTCAGACAATACAATAGTTTTCCATTCTTTTCCAAGCGTAATTTTATCACGTGCTTCTTCAAAATCAGCAACTATTACTTCGTCTCTATTATATTTAGAAGCATTAATAGCGGCTTCATTAATAAGATGGGCAAGATCGGCACCAGTAAAGCCTGGAGTACCTCGTGCAATAGTGTGCAGATTAACATCAGAGGCTATTTTTACCCCTTGCGCATGAACACGCAAAATAGCTTCACGGCTTCGTAAATCAGGATACGGCACTTCAACACGACGATCAAATCTACCAGGGCGAATAAGCGCTTTATCTAAAATATCGGGCCTATTTGTAGCAGCAAGTACTACAACAGATGAACTCATAGTCTCAAACCCATCCATTTCTGTCAGTAGTTGGTTTAACGTCTGCTCACGTTCATCGTGACCTCCGCCCAAACCACTTCCTCGTTGGCGACCTATTGCATCAATTTCATCAATAAAAATAATACTTGGTGCATATTTACGCGCTTGAGCAAATAAATCTCGTACTCGAGCAGCACCCACCCCTACAAAAATTTCAATAAGTTCAGAACCACTAATAGTAAAAAAAGGACAATTAGATTCACCAGCTACCGCTTTGGCTAATAACGTCTTTCCATTTCCTGGTTCACCTATCAAAAGTACACCACGGGTAAGCTTAGCCCCTAATCGACGATACTTATCGGGAAATTTCAAAAAATCAACTACGTCTTGTAGCTCTTCTTTAGCTCCCGTAGCACCTGCAACCGAATCAAAATTTACTTTAATTTGTTGTGGAGTAAACATTTTTGCTTTACTTTTACCCATAGTAAAAATGTTACCCGTACCTCCTCCTGAACCACGCGATTGACGGAAAAAATACCAGATAGCCAGTGGTGTCATTAAGAACGATAACATTAACAAAAAGTGAAGCCAGGAGAAAGAACCCGACGGTGCTACAACCTCGATATCAACGTTATGCTCTCGCAGAAGATCCCAATTTTTAGGGTTATACGGTATCGTAGTTTCAAAACGTATACCGTCCTTCAACAAGCCCATAACCTGTTGACCTTCTACTGTTACTGACTTTACTTTGTCTTTTTCAACATGCGTTAAAAACTCTGAATAGAGCATAGTATGAGTATTACGTGCATATTCAGTTAATTTAGTTAATGCAACGAGACTTAAAGCAAAAAATAAGAGTATAAGAACAGCATTACGTGGCCCACCTTTAAAATTTTTAATTTTAACTTTGTGTTTCATATTGTACTCACAGTAAAAAATCTCTTTTTGTACTATAGACAAGATCTACTATAGCGATTTTATCAAGCTATAATTTATTATAGCAGATTAATATAGTAAAAGTATACTATAAAGAGAGTTTTCTGTCGACTTTATTAAGTCTCATGCCAATTTTTTGCATATATACCGGTATTGCTATTCTAAAAATGGTGACCATGTAGGATAACTGGCGCACAAAGAGGGCAATGTAATATAGTCTCTTTTACGAGTTGCAAGATGCATTACCGCAATACGGCTGGAGTTAGCATTTTCTACAGCAAAAACAATAAAATTGCCACAGGGTGAAAACGAGGGCTCATCTTTATTCCCCTTATCAAATGTCAATTGCTCATGTTTTTTTTCAGTAAGATTATACATATACAGTTGTGAAACACCATGTACAAGCTTAGCATATACCACACAATTACTTTTGGAGCAATATGCTGGTGAAGTACAATAGCCGCTTTGAGTAAGCCGCTCAGTAGTATGCGTTTGAGCATGATAGTAATAAATATGAGGATGTCCTGTTTCAAAATCAGAACAAAAAATAATATCGTCATTATCAAGCAAGTTTGAAGATAAATTATTGCCTTTATTACTAATAACGGTAGTTATTCTTTTACCAGTCGTATCAATTTTTTTACAAACTATATCACCGGCTACATTATATGCAACGCTTCTGCCATGTGTCGCAAAAGAAGGCAGCATTATTCCTCCTTTTTTGTTTAATACCATGGTTCGTATACCATGTAAGTCTACCTTCATAAGACGTACATTATCCGCGGTATGTTCTGAATAAAAGAGCACAGGTTTTTTGCTTTTCATTCCCCAGCGTGGCGCCATATTAATTGTTGGAGTATCTACTAGTAGTTGAGGGTTGCCACCATCATAATCACTTATATAAATATGCTTAACATGAGTATATCGCTTATTTTTTTTTACCACCTGGGGCACACTAACACAATATGCTATTTTCGTAGTAAAAATAGATGGCTCGCTTCGCAATTCATACCATACTTGATGCGCTATAGTATGTGCAGCTAATACTATATTATGTGATGTACATGCTATCTTTTTACCCTTAATAATCTTTATTGGGTTATCTTGTAAAAGGGCTTCTTCATCTTGGGGATCATACAATCGCCATTCTACACAATGTCCTATAAGATCCAAACGGAGATATATAACTGCAAAGTAGTCCTTTACTAGTCGGTTTCTAATATCCTCTTTATATTTGGGTGCCGGCTCTGCAACTATTGTTACTTTAAACTGCTGTCCGTATTCCATATCCTTGGCAAACTGGTTTGCCAGTGCACGCAATTCTTTTTTTTCTTCACCTTCAGTTACGAGTACACATAACAATGGCACAACTACTTCTTTATTTTTTACCGTATCAGCTGATACAAGCTTTACCAAAAGCGGTTCATCTGCCTGACAATCTATACTAGAGAGAAAAGCAATTACTAATACTATATATGCCTGCCACTGTCTTAGCATAATTCCCCCTCATAAAATACCAAAATAAGCTCTTTACCCCAGGTACACTTTGGATACTTTGCCTTACGTGCTGCTTGATACATAGCGGTATCAAAAACACGAATTCCTGAACTCTGAGCAATTTTTACGGTAGGAACACCAGTTGCCGCTACTATAACCCGTACTTCACTTCTTTTTTGTGGTCGTATCCCAGTGGGGGGAGACCAATGTGCAAGAATCTCTTCTTGAATATGCTCATAATATCCCTGAGTAGACACTTCACGAGCAATCGGTATCTCCATTACCTCTTGTTCCAGTTGTACCGGTTGTTCTACTTGTTGCTCTACTTGTTGTTCTATGGGCACAGCCCGCTCTATAGGTAATGGTGTTAGTTCTTGCTCTTGTTTTTTTTCTTGCTGCTTTTCAGCACATTGCTGTACTAATAATTTTTTGGGTTTTTTTTCAGCCTTTTTAGCTTTTGTATCAAGCTTTGCAGTAGTAGGTGGTACAGGCTTTTGCACTACAGTAGTCCAGCGCATTTCTTCTTTAACTACGTCTTTAATTACCGTTTGAGCATGCGTATTTTGAGCTACAGCAGCTTTTAGTGCTACTTTTTTAGTAGATACTGGATGATTTTTTTGATGCTTTGGCGTCGGTGCTGATACTGCTTTAGATACTTTAGCAACCTTTTTACCCGATGGCGCAGATACTGTTGCTTTATTGTGTGGTAATACCCTCTGAGCATTAGATATAGTAGTTGTAGTACTAGTATATACGGCATGTTGTTGTCTTGGCTCTACAATTATAATAGGAGAGAAAGAGTTTAAGCCAGAAAAGCTCGTACTCATAACTAACCCTCTCTGTTGCTCACTCCAAAAAAAAGCAGCAAGTACCAGTACATGTACAATGGTACAGCTCACCAGTATACTGATTTCTTGCTTATACTTTTTGAGCAGCTTTCTTTTGTGTTGCAAAAGCGACGTATTTAACACCGTTGACACCCTTAATCTCATCGTAAATATCTATTAGTTTCCCATAACAAATGTCACGGTCGCCTTTAATAAACACCAACTGTTCCTTTTTACCTTTTAGTTCTTTTTCAAGATGAGCAAGCAATGCATTTTCTGTAACCGGTTCACCATTTAAAAATACATGTTGATCTTTATCAATATATACCACTACTTCTTCTGGGGTTGCTTGTGTTAGATCGTTAGACGTACTTTGCGGTAAATTTACTTTAATGGCATTGTGCATCATAGGAGTTGCTACCATAAAAATTACCAATAATGTAAGCGCAGTATCAATAAGCGGAGTCAGTGAAATTTCTACTGCTGCTGGTGATGATCTACGTCGTCTCTGTCGCATACGCATCATACTCATACTTTTTCCTTATTTTTGTTGCACTACCAGAGCATATGTTACCCACTGCAACGTATCGCCAAGGGTTATAAGAGCGTGCTCTATATGTCGTATTTTACTCTGTACATAATGGTACAAAACAAGCGCTGGGATGGCTACCACAAGCCCTGCAAGCGTTGTAATTAATGCTTCTGCAATACCAGGAGCTACCGTTGCTATATCAGCACTTTGCTGCTGACTAATACGTAAGAAAGAAACAATTAAACCCCAAACAGTACCAAATAAACCAAGAAGTGGTGCCACTGCTGCACTTATTGACAATACTGACAAATACGATTCTTCGCGTTGCATAACATCGTCAATAATCTGATCAAGACGTTGTTGTGCTAATGACCATTCTTCTTGGCGTATTAAAAAGCCTTTTAAAAAACTATTATACTCAGTAAGCACTTCTCCTGGCATGGTATTAGCATATGATCGAGCAACAAGCGCTATATCTTCTATTCGTTGAATTCTTTTACTATCACGTATGGCATGATCTAGCTGGTGTTTATGGCTTTGCAGCATAAGTAGTTTAATAAGAGCGATAGACCAACAGACAATAGACATCACTAACAGTATACCAAGCGTTGCAAGTGTTAACGCATCAGACTGCTTAACCATATGGTATAGCGGATACATTGAGCTGGTCATGGCACATCCTCTTATCTTCTAAATATTATTCATTTTTATACCTGTTTCAGTCTAGCAAAAACTTTAATATCTTAAAATATTATTTAGCGTTTTATTACTTTGTATGCAAATGCGCTAAAGCTGCGGTCAAAGGACCACTACGAAAAGGAACTGCTGACGGCATACTTGTTTTTACTGCGAGTATCTGTTTTACTAGATTTTTAAGATTTTCATCAAGATTAGTATAAGCAGTATATAAACAATGCTCTTTTGGCAATTCTAAAACAATATTTTTAGTAGCAAAATTAGTATATGCTCCTGCGATAAGCAGTGCTTGATCTAACGAGAGCTTATCAAGCTTTTGATTAAATGCTGTATTAGTCAAATTATATACGTATTTAGTAGAACCATCATCACTTATAAGGCAATTATCAGCAGCCCACTCGAGTGACCCTATCCGAAATTTGTGCTTTTGAGGTAAAGCAACATGTTTCCATGTTTTAGTTTCCCACACATGTAGTATTCCATTATCATATCCACATATAAGATAACTGCCATCAAAAGACCCAATAAGTCGCATTGGCTTGCCTTCGGGTTCTCTTAGAATCCTAAAATTATCACTTTGAGGTTCCCATAGTACAATGCCTTCATTATCAATATAAGCAAACATATCTTCTTGAGGGTTTTCTATTATACTCGGTGTTGGATCTACACGGCTCTTAAATATACGTATCAGTTCACCAGTAAATACATTCCATATAAAAATATTAGTAGAGTAGCTAGTTCTCTGTATCTGTGTTATGTATTGCCCATTTGATGACCAAGTAAGCAAATAATTTTGATAATACTCACCAATATTTTTCAAAAGGATCCCAGTATACGTGTCAACAATGCTAATATCACCATCACATCTACCTAACGCCATATATTTACCATCAGGTGACCATTGAACTGCACAGCAAGAGTTATAATCATCGAGATTCCATAAACATTGCCAGTTATTAGTACTAAATAGAGAAAGTCCTGTTGGTGTCTTTACTGCCAAATAAGTTCCTGCAGGCGACCACCAAAATTGTGCATTAATTATTTCAGGAAGCTCCATACAATCACCAGTTGCCACGTCCCATACCTTTAATCCTGTATCATAAGAAGCATGTGTTACATACTTACTATCTGGTGACCAGCTAAACTGAGGTCTATGTGCAGATGACTCTATAGGGAAATGATATATATCTTCCCCGCCTTTAACATCAGCTATAGTTATAGAAGTTTTATCTGTTTTATATACTCTATATTGACCGTTAGGGGAAATGAGACTATAACCATAATTATTCTGTTTCGGTAATGATGTATCTAAAACTGGAGAAACCTGTACCGCATCAGGCGATTGCTGGCAATTACAAATATTTAGATATGCAGCAGCACCACTTATAGTAAGTACTTCTCGTGTTAGATCTTGTTGCGCTTGAGCTGATAAGAGTACTTTAAGCGTTTGAGGTATTATTGGTTGAGCCCATAATTGTGTTAAGTTAGCAGGTTCGAGTAGTTTTTGAGCAAGAGCTTTGACTGCTGCTTGAGCCAGAGTATAATTGGTCGCATTACTGCGAATGTCAAGATAAGAAGCTGCTTGTAGTAATACACATAAATCTTCAAGCGATTCTTGTTGTAAACGCTGTAGTATTTGCTGCTCGTACTGCTTACGCTGATATATTTGTGTTTCTTTTGATCCAAATTCAGGAAGTTCTTCAGCAAATAGGTTCATATCACGAACAAGAGTAATATACGGCAATAAGAGCTGTGCTTCTCTTACCGTAAGTTCGTCAAGAGGTAATTCAGGTATGTTGTCTTGAATAACAGAATCTGCTGAATCAAAATCTTGATTTATATGAGATAGAGTTTGAGACACATGAGTAAGATTATTACTTTCCCATGGACTCAAGAGCATGCTCGGTTCATGTGATTTACCAAACTTAAATATGAGACTAGTATTTACAGGCTTATTTTGTGCTTTACGTGCTTGCGCCAAAAGAAGTAACGGCTGTAAAAATTCAGGCTCATGATTATAAGGAGCAAGAGCAGTTATAAGTCTTGTACGAAATTGAGCTTGTGAGCTTAATACATGTTCACTGAGCTCACGATCACGTACAATATGCTCATGTTCTTGTGGTGTTAAAAACATAGATTCAAGTTTGCGTTGTGCTCTCTGCTTAAGACTATCGAGTTGCATAGAATATACTATAGACATAGTACCAGATAAAAATACAAAAAGCGCCAAAAGAGAAATTTTCATAAAACTCCATTTCAAATTTTTATTTTAATTAAATAAAATATATATAAAATTAATCTCAATAATATCTTAAACTTAATACTACAAGCATTCTCTGTGATATGCCACTCTAAAATTTACTGTTACTTTGTATGTAAATGTGCTAGAGCTGCAGTCAAAAGACCACTACGAAAAGGAACTGCTGACGGCATACCTGCTTTTATTATGAGTATCTGTTTTACGAGAGTTTTAATATCTTGATCAAGAGTATTATAAGCAGTATATAAACAATGCTCTTTTGGCAATTCTAAAACAATATTTTTAGTAGCAAAATTAGTATATGCTCCTGCGATAAGCAGTGCTTGATCTAACGAGAGCTTATCAAGCTTCTGATTAAATTCTGTATTAGTCAAATTATATATATATTTAATATAACCGTAATCACTTATACAGCAATTATCAGTAGACCACTTTAGCAATTTTATCTCGGTTTGATGCTGCTTTTGGGGTAAATCAATATGTTTCCAAGTTTTAGTTTCCCATACCTGCAATTTTCCATTATGAGAGCCACTCATAAGATAATTGCCATTAAAGGACCAGCTAAGATTTATTGGTACGTTTTTAACTGTTTTTATAAGTTTACTAGTATTTTTCTTAGCATCCCATAGTAAAATACCATAGTAAGACGTACAAGCAAATATGTCTCCTTGAGAATTTGCTACTACTACTACAGGTATATAGTTTCCAATATCTTCAAGACTATATATTAAGTAACCAGTAAATATATTCCATATATGTATATTAGTAGAATAATTAGTTCTCTGTATTATATACTTTCCATCTGATGACCAGGTAACTAAGTGATCTGGATAATATTCACCAATATTTTTCAAAAGATTTCCAGTATAAATTTCAACAATGCTAATATTACTACGAGATTTACATAATGCTATATACTTACCATCAGGTGACCATGAAACTGCACAGCAAGAGTTATAATCATCAAGATGCCACATATACTGCCAGGTATTGGTATTAAAAAGAGAAAACCCTGTAGGCGTCTGTACTGCCAAATAAGTTCCTGCAGGCGACCACCAAAACTCACTCTGCGCATTTGTTACTTCAGGAAAATCCATACAGCAAGCACCTGTTGTACTGTTCCACACTTTTAGTCCTGTATCATAAGAAGCATGTGTTACATATTTACTATCTGGTGACCAGCTAAACTGAGGTCTATGTGCAGATGACTCTATAGGGAAATGATATATATCTTTTCCGTTTTTAACATCAGCTATAGTTATAGGAGTTCTACTTGTTGTATATACTCTATATTGACCGTTAGGGGAAATGAGACTATAATCATGATTATTTTTTTGTGATGTATCTAAAATTTGATCCACCTGTATTGCATCAGGCGATTGCTGGCAATTACAGATATTTAGATATGCAGCAGCACCACTTATATTAAGTAGTTCTCGTGCTAAATCTTGTTGCGCTTGAGCTGATAAGAACGCTTTAAGCGTTTGAGGTATTACTGGTTGAGCCCATAATTGTGTTAAGTTAGCAGGTTCAAGTAGTTTTTGAGCAAGAGCTTTAACTACTGCTTGAGCTAAAGTATAGTTAGTCGTATTACTGCGAATATCAAGATAAGAAGCTGCTTGTAGTAATACACATAAATCTTCAAGCGATTCTTGTTGCAAGCGTTGTAGTATCTGTTGCTCATACTGCTTACGCTGATATATTTGTGTTTCTTTTGATCCAAATTCAGGAAGTTCTTCAGCAAATAGGCTCATATCACGAACGAGAGTAATATATGGCAATAAGAGCTGTGCTTCTCTTGCTGTAAGCTCGTCAAGCTGCAGTTTAGGTATGTTTACGTCTTGAATAACGGGACTTGTTAGATCAAAATCTTGATTTATATGAGAGAGAGTTTGAGACACATGAGTAAGATTATTACTTTCCCATGGACTCAAAAGCATGCTCTGTTCTTGTGGTTTACCAAACTTAAAAATAATATTCGCACTGAGCGGCTTATTTTGTGCTTTACGTGCTTGCGCCAAAAGAAGTAGCGGCTGTAAAAATTCAGGCTGATGATTATGAGGAAAACTTGCTATTGCAAGTCTTGTACGAAATTGAGCTTGTGAGCTTAATACATGTTCACTTAACTCACGATCACGTAAAATATGCTCATGTTCCTGCGGTGTTAAAAACATAGATTCAAGCTTGTGCTGTGCTCGCTGCTTAAGACTATCCAATTGCATAGGATATACTATAGACGTAGTCCCACATAAAAGTGCAACAAGTATAAAAAGCGAATTTTTCATAAACTCCATTTCACATTTTTATTGTAATTAATAAAATTTTAGAGAAAATTAGCTTTAATAATATCCAAATAAGTAAAAATGGTCAATTTTTTTGCGTAGAAAACTTGCTAAGAACACGCTTTTTAAGTACTTCTTTATCGGTAATATTTTTATCAATTTGTAGGTTATAAGCACGCTGTAATAGAGCACCCATTTCAGGCCCCGGCGGGATTATACCCTGTAAATCTTGACCTGATAGAAGCGGCTTTTCTGGTCCTTCAAGTACACCTGCACGCTGTGCACGTTGTAAAAACTCTTCAAGATCTGGCAGTACTTTGGGCACTGGTTCGCCGGGGTTTTTATCACGGCCACTTTTATCTGCACGAGCAAGCAGCCCGAGCATACTAATTGATACACGTGGTGCAAGCTTAAGAGCAAGACGTTTATACGCAGGCGCTTTTGCATGCGATTTAATAAATTCTAATGGTGCCATGTGATACCGCACAAGAACACAGATTGTACAAATTAATTCTTTTTTTGTAGTAATACGTTGTAAAAGTTTTTGAGCGGGAGCAACTCCGGCAGCAGCGTGGCCCATACTTCTAATACGCCCTTTAATAACGCGGGTTGTATATACTTTACCTAGATCGTGACACAGTGCTGCAAGCATTATAGTAAGTTTTTGTTGATCACTGCTATAAAGTAAATGAGCACTTATATCAAATGCTTGTTTTGTATGCTCAAATACATCACCTTCGGGATGCCATTCAGGCTCTTGCGGAATATTCTTACAGGCTGCAAGTTCAGGCAGTACGTCAGATAGCCTGTTAATATCAGCAAGCCACTGCAGACCCAAAGAGGGTCTATATGACTTAAGACACAGCTTTTCAAACTCTTGCTCAATACGCTCACGTGCAACGCCAGAAATATCCATAGTACTGCACAGCGTATTAAGTTCACTGGTAGGTTGCATTGCAAAGCGCCCTATAAATTGCATTACTCGATAAAAACGTAAAGGATCTTCACTAAATAACGTAAGATCAGGAGCTCGTAATATATTATTTTTAAGATCAGAAAGCCCGTTAAAGGGATCAATAAGCTCACCTGTGTGTATATCTAAACCCATAGCATTAATCGTAAGGTCACGCCTTCGAAATGCTTCTTCAAACGATACATGTGGTGTGAGCGTAACTTCAGGCTTTCTGCCTGCGCTATCTCGTCGGGGTATTGACCAGTCAATGTCACTGTGTTCTAATCGTAACACACCAAACGCTTTACCTACATAATTAACTCTACCAAAATGCTGCAAAATAGCTGCAAGTTGTTCAAGCGATACATCGTATACTTCAATATCAAGATCATGGTATGGTTGGCCTATAAGCAAATCCCGTACAGCACCCCCTACTAAAAGTGCACGGCCACCTGATTTTTGTATATGCTCAGCTATTTTTGGTATAAGCGGTGCGTTTATTAATAGGTCTTGCAATCGCTCTAGATAAGCTTGATAATAAATATACATGACTAAAATTCCATAGTAATATGAGACCATAACCGTTAAACTTACAAGAGTATAATTATGATAAAGCATGCATTCAGATATAAAACAGCGGTATTTCTCGTATATCACGGTCTACTTGTACTCAGTACAACTTCTTTATTATCTTTCAGTTTACCGTTTAACCTTAAAATAAAAAACCCTTTTATAACCTATGTTGAAGAAGTAGTACGTAAAGACTATACCGTAAGTCCAACGGTTACTATAGAGCTTATTAACAGTATGGGTGATGTTACTATTACGAGCTGGAAAAATAATAAAGTTGAATGTAAAGCAATAAAAACAGGCCCTGAAGAAGAAGTTAAAGCTACACTTATTAATGTAACTGCCCATAAAGACAAAATTTCTTTTAAGACAGTACCTGATTCTGAAACTTCACGTGTTTCTGTTGAGTATCGCCTTATGGTACCGCTACACAGCACATTAGCATGTATTACTACGCAAAAAGGTACTATTAAAATCAAGTACATTGAAGGGCCTATTACTGCTTCAACACAAGAACGTGGTTCTATAGAAATACGGGGGTCAACAGGCACGGTAATTGCACAAGCAGCAGAAAGTATTAAAGTAAAACAACTTGAGCTTCCTGCTACTGCTACACTATTACTACAAGCATCAACAGGTAATATTGAGCTTGCGCTACCTGCTCAATTAAATGCTACGCTTAAAGCAAGTGCTCCTAAAGGTATTATTACTACTGAACAAGACATTACTTTTGAACTTTTACGTTTACAGCTTAACGAACCAAACATAAAACGCTATTTACATGAAGTTAAAGCACTATTAGGTAATGGTGGAATGCCTCAAATAACAATAACTGCGGCTAAAGGAAATATTATACTTACTGAGCACTAAAAAACACTAGATGGTGGAGCTGACCGGGTTCGAACCGGTGGCCTCATGAATGCCATCCATGCGCTCTACCAACTGAGCTACAGCCCCTAATACAATATATGTAGTGTAAATAATATAATGCAAAATAGCAAATCGTAGTAAATTAAGGATTTTAATAATGATGGTCAAGGCATGGTACATACTAGGTATATATACGTTTTTATTATTTGGGGTAACCCATACACATGATATTGCTGTTGCCACTCGCGCGCTTGACGCGTTAACACAAGAGGTAACTATAGATATTAAATTGCAACCAAATGAACTTTTATATACTGAATATCTTCACGTTGAGGCTAATAATCCTGCTCTTGTGCTTTCTGATATTAAAGCTCATACGCAACCAAATCGAGTGTTTGACTCTACGTTTGGTGATACAAAATTAGTTTTTAAAGACCGTGCTCTTTTTACGCTTACTGCACATGCTCAAAATAGTATATCCCATGCTGTACTCCACCTTATCTATTGTACCAATACACCAGCATTATTTGATTATTATGCTATTCCCCTTCAGTTTAGTACTAGTTCTCTTAGTAATCTAACTAGAGAAGACCCGATACATAATACTATATCACACACTCAAGATATATCGGTAGTAGGTAATTCAGTATCTAGTTCTATTTCACTCTACGATACTATGCGCAGGTCATTTCAACAGGTAAAAGAAACAGTAACTACTTTAATAGCACGCTCTGATTCGCTCGCACTACGTATACTATTAGTTTTTCTTTTAGGTTTATTGCTGAGCTTAACTCCCTGCATCTATCCTATGATTCCTATTACCGTTGGCGTTTTACAAGCTAATGCCACTCCTTCGGCAGTTACCAACTTTTTGCTTTCTCTTGCCTACACACTGGGCGTAGCTCTTACTTTTGCACTTTTTGGACTTATTGCGGCATTTACTGGACATCTTTTTGGAGAGCTTCTTGTTAATCCTCTTTTTGTACTTGGTATAGTTGTTGTCTTAGGATATCTTGCATTTTCTATGCTCGGCTTTTACGAGCTTACACTGCCACGCTTTATGCAAAATCGTGCTCCTACAACCAAAGGCGGATCAGTTCTTTCGGCATTTCTTTTTGGTGCTGCAAGTGGTACTATTGCTTCTCCCTGCCTTTCACCAGGTCTTGCTTTAGTATTAAGCATGGTAGCTACTCTGGGCAATAAATTTCTAGGATTTATTCTGCTTTTTGCGTTTGGTGTAGGATCAAGTGTACCGTTATTGGTTATTGGCACATTTTCAAGTGCTCTACAGCTATTACCGCGCGCAGGCGTATGGATGATTGAAGTTAAAAAACTATTTGGTTTTATGTTACTCGGTATGTGCTTTTACTATTTAAGTAATATTTTACCACTTTTTCTTACTCTGGCGCTTTTAAGCACTGCTTGTTTTTTTGCAGGCCTCTATTATTTTTATAGTATTACTTCATTCGATACTAAAACATGGCGTTTTATTAAAAATAGTTTAGCTTATATTTTTATAGTAACTGGTGTGTTTGTTGGTTATCACGCCGTCAAAACATATTTTATACAAGAGCAGCTTTCGCTTTTTACACGTGACTATCAAGGTGCTCTGCAACAAGCACGTGTCGAACAAAAAAAGATATTTCTTGATATTGGTGCTACTTACTGTAGTTTGTGTAAACGTATTGAAACTAAGATACTTAATCATCCCCAAGTTCAAGCACAATTACAGCGATTTATACCTGTATATATAGATGCGACAAATGCACGTAGTGAACCATATGTTACGCTACAAGCACTGTATAGTATTCTTGGCTTACCAACCCTTTTGCTTATTAATTATGACGGAACACTTATTAAACGATGGGGTGCTGAAATATATGACCAAGGTCCTGAACAATTTGCGCGTGAATTGCAGCACTACTAATTATTATACTAATAAGGAGAGCACTATGTTTTTACAGGAAACACCACCTACCGTACAAGAAATTAAAGCTGATATCTTACACTATACCCAAACACGTGACTATTTTTTGCGTGTACAAACGTGTCTTCCCTGTGAAGGTATTGGTAAAAAAATGTCATCAGAAGAAATCGGGCAACACCTTACACAACTTACCTCATGGCATGTACTTACAGAACAGCCTGAAAAATTATATAAGCTCTTTATTTTTGAGAATTTTGCAGAAGCACTCAGCTTTATCAATAAAGTAGGAGATATTGCAGAAAAAAATGGACATCACCCTGATATTACGCTATTTAACTATAATAAAGTAAAAATTTATCTGTATACTCATGCACTTCAAGGGCTTACATTAAACGATTTTATTATTGCAGCTAAAATTGATGAGCTTTTTACGTAATACATAATAACAATATGGCCTCAGCATTATACTGAGGCCATATATTATGCTCCTTTAAAGTGATCGCCATGTTGAGTACTATCGATAAGCTTTTCTTTTGCTTTATGTACTTCGCCATTCATTTTTTCAATAACACGATCAATTGCTTTGTATACATCAACATCTTCATAGTGCGCAACTAACAGATCATGAAACGGTAGCTTAAGACGTAACTCAGCACGATAATGGTGAAAATCTCTCTCTGCGTCAAGCACAAAATCCATATATATAGGTTCACGTATATGAGCTATAAAACGTTCAATCTTTTCTAATTCTTTAGTTATATATTGTTCAATAACAGGTGAATGCTCTAAGCCACGAAACGTAACTCTTTTATGCATAGTAACTCCTTAAGTAAGCATGTAATTATTAGGAGTTTATAGCATCTTGGTATGGTCTGCAACTACGTGTACAAATAAGCAAATCTTATTTATTATAGTTGTATATACGCTATTATACAGTTACTATAGCTTCAGTTTTGCTTACGCTTTGCAAGCTCTTCCAAAAATAACTTTAACTGTATACAATTTGTATTATTATATTTATTTGCTTCTGTTATAGCGTGTTCTGGTATTGTTATATTATCTGAATAGTAATCAGCAAGCATTTTTGATTTCTTTTCTAATTCTTCTTTAGTATGTAACTTGCAATTTATAGCTAATAGATGCCATATCGATTTTTGATCAAAAAGCTTAGCGTAGTTATGCTGTTGTATATATAACGCAAGAAGAGAGGATTCATATGCATAACTCAGCGTATGTTCAAGTTCAGGAGTAGGGGTACCGTCAGGTTTTATTTGTGAAGAAGCACCATATTGAATGAGTAATTGTGCCATTGCAAGCGTTCTTGTCCAACATAGTGGTGTCTTTCCTGTTGGACCAATACTATTGGGATTTGCTCCTGCCTTAAGAAGTAACGTAATTAATTCAGTATCCTGGTAATAAACAGCAGCTTCAAGTAAAGAAAAAGAAGTACCCGTAAGATTAGGATTTCCTCTTAACTGTGTATATTCTAGTACATCTTTTAGTATGTTCTGTCGTGCTCTTATATAATAATCACTATCAAGTCGATTATTTAAGAAAACTACAGTTAATTGACGTACTAGTTCTTTTTTACGCTCTTCTTGCATACGCTCAGCTTGTTTTGCATTTATTATATCTGATTCAATACTATTTTCTTTTTGTACTGAGCGAGATTGTAGGTATTTGTTTAAGTAATAGTAAGAAAGCAATGAAAATATACCTACCCCTGCACTCATACCAAGTATACGCTGAGTAAAAAAACGAGATTCTTGACTACTACTATTAGTATAAGTAGCAAAAGCACGCTGCTGCAAATATTTACTTTTTAATGAGCGCAGTTCGCTTATTTTCCTCCCTGCTATAACTCGCGTAGGTCTATTAATAAGCATGCTCTTGGTAGTGTGAAAAATACCTAATAATATAATAACAGACATTACTGAATAGCGCATTATTAATCACCTTTTCAAAATATAAAATACAAATTGTCTGATACTATACTATAATCTTGAAATACAAGCAATATACATATTATCGAGCTCCAATCGGCATAAATACTGATCATTCTTGTCTTATTGAGCAGACTAGGGCCTAGCTCTCCTCAAGCTTGCTGCCCTGATATTTTTACTTGCACTAGTGGTTGCTCTAATACTTGAGATACTATAGACGTAGTCTTTAGTCTATAGCTAAAAGTTTAGAGAGTACAAGTACTATCTTAACGTTGACGTTTTACGGCATATTATGAATATTAAGGTCAGTAGAATATACCTATAGCTGCTAGCCTTAAGATAGAAAATTATAAGTTGTCTATAAATTTTAGTAACAAAACTGATACTAGTTGCATTGCTATTAATTTTAATATATACTGTAAAAACTAAAATTAGTAATTTAATAAGTAATATGCAGAAACAATATATATTTCAATTCTTTTTACCTCAAATTTCTCAAATATTATGGCACAATGTGCCATATTCTACTCTTTTTAATTAAATTACATTTCTTTTTGTTTAAGTAAAATCAAACGTATTTTTTCGTATAAAGTAGTATAAATAGTACAGTTTAGCTGCTTTAGCAAAAAATAATTAATATAACTATTTTTTATTAATCAAATAATAATTACTAATAAAAATACTATGGCTTATTTTACGAAATTATCAAAAAAATTATATATCATGATTATTGCAGTATCCGCTGCAGTTAGCTTTTTTGTGCTCTTTTATATGCATAAGCATAATAATGCTGCTGTTTCGCATATTTCACAGCAGATATATGAGGTATTGGACTTATATCGTGTGCCATATGATATAGATGCACATAGTATCGACTTAACTATTGATACAACACCGCAAGCAATACAAGGAGTCGAGCAGTGCATACAAAATATAACACATTTTGTTGCGTATAACCGTCCTATTCAAATGCTACTAGTTGGATTTCCCTTTAAATCGAGTAATAGAGAGCAAAAAGTTCTCGGACATTTACCTGATATGGCAGAACGAAAATCATTAGAATATCTTCAAGAGATGCTTAATAAAATTAAAAAAGCATATAAGCCAGGAGCTAAGGTTTTGATTTTCTGCGACGGAATCCCTTTTGCTGATCTTTTTGAGATACCTATTGCTGACGTTATTGCATATGAAAAAGCATTAAAATTATTAGCAGCAGATATGCATGATATTACACTTTTTACGTCAGAAGATATGATAAAAATGCACAAGCTAACGTCAATTTCTCAAATAGTAGAGTTTATTGATCAGTATGAGCCAAGCAACGAGCAATTTAAAGCAAGTTTACAAGAGGTGCCAAAAACGACACTTAAACGCTTTGCTCTAGAGCTTGATCATCCTCAAGGACATAAACTTATAGAGAAATATACTTTACAAGATATTGTTATGCGATTGTTAGCTCGTGAAATGCGGTTACGCACTTATTTAACGCACGTATTTCCTAGTCCTACATTTTTTAGACTTACCGTGCATTTGAGCACTGATGTAAGTAAAAAATTTGGTATTCGCCTTTCGCCAACATCAGATATAACACCTTATCATGGTATTTTAGTGGAAGAAGCAGATGGCACATGGGTCATTCGTTTTAAAAAAGACGTAAATGAACATCAGTATATTGTGCATAGTCGGGTAATTAATGGTGTTACGTGTACGTATTTTAAACATAAATAATTATAGGAATACTATATGAAACGAATCTTAATGCACTATTTTGCTGCAATAGTTAACTTTGGGCTTATAAGTACTCAATTTACTTGGGCAATGGAACATGTTCCATTAGTTTTCAAAGATTTGCCAAAAGGGGTACAGCAATATATTCAACATTTGCCTAAAATTACGCCAGTTGGTAATACAGATGATCCTTATCAAAAGAGCCGTATAATTACCGACTATTTGTTATATATTGGTGGGTATTCTGCTCATGTTGAAGGCCGCGATATTATAGAAAAGAAAGTATTTGATTGTATTGTTAATAATCAACCAATAGTTCGATGTATGCCTGGCTTTCCTGTAGCCAGTGCTAATCCTCATAAGATACCATTTGAGGATAAGAATGCCTTTAGCCTTGGTGATTTAGTTGCATTACTAACTCAAAATCATATTAGTCATGAAATTGGCAAACTGCATAAATCTGGGTCTTATGTAAATATCTATTGGGAACCTCTGGTTTATGATCTCAATCAGATGTGTGAAGATGAATTAGGATATCCACAATTTCCAAAAGAACGAATTGTGTCATATCAAAATACTCTTAAAAATATGATCCGCTATTTAGCACCAGGAGTTAAAATTGGCAAATTAGATACCGGAAATATTGATGAAATATATCAGCAAAAATATGCTACTTTACCTGTATTATTCGATGATAATGTTATTCATGATTATAAAGTATTTATGAAAGAAGATCTTACGACTGATGCATGGCTTTATCGTGCTGAAAGTAAGCTTTTTAATCAAAAAAGAGCACAATTAGAAGCAAATAGAAAATTTCAAGTAATGAGAGGGAAATCATTTGATGAAATTAGAAAAGATAGAGTTATATATAAAAAACTACAGAGCTTATTAGGTGCCAAACAGTATATTAACAATACGGCATATAAATTAGCAGTAACTGTGTTAATGGGAAATAAAAGAATGGCGGCGTTAATGGAAAATGAGATTTTTGATTATCAAAAACAGATACGACAATCAGTAAGAGCTGACTATAAGAGTACACGAAACAAACTAGGAATTCCAATGATTTATGGCTCTAATGGAACGCCTTGGCATAAGGTTCTTGTAGTAGATTCTAATAGTGTAAGATTATCTTCTTATAAGGATGTCACTGATGAGGTACAGTATCCATATGTGCAGGCCTATCATATAGATAATCATGAATTACTGTATATTAACCAACAAAATAACTAAAGAATATAATATGATTAAGCGGAAGCTATGGCTTCCGCTGCATATATACTTTATCAAATTTTATGACAAATATCTTTAGAGAACGTTATGCTATTGAATGCTTCTTTTCTAAACTCAAACAGTTTAGGCGTATATTTTCACGATTTGATAAATCTGCTTTTTCTTGCCTTTGCTGGAGTTGTTTTATGGTTGCGTTAAAAACTCAACAGAACCCAGATATCAAGTTTGCTCATTTAAAATCTCATTAATAATGTGCTGCTGTTGTATAGCTTCTAAACTGGTTTTGTCTTTGAATGACACAAGCGTAATCAAAGCTTTCCATAAAGCCCAGCCTCGCGCCCGAGCCCATGTATTAGAGTCTAAGCATACATGAGACTTAAAAACCTTGCAGCTTTCATTTTTAAGAAAATTCCAGGCTATTACTAGATCACAAGCAGGATCACCAACACCTATGCATCCAAAATCAATAACAGCAGCAAGCTTTCCATCTTTGATAAGAATATTCCCGCTTGCAAAGTCACCATGAATCCATACGGGAGGTTGACTCCATTTAGAGCTGATAGCTTTTTCCCAAACAAATGTTGCGCTATCTATATCAATAAGTTCTCGTAATCCTGTAATAGCTGATCTTGTCTCTGCGTCATAAACTGAAGGGTGATCTCCTCTCCAGTAATTATGAAGTCCAGGACGAGGGCCACTAGTAGCATCAATCTTGTACAGTTCGTTCAAAAATTGTGCAAGCTGTAGGGCAATAAACTGCAAATGCTTATTATCAAGAAATACAGTATTTGCGCTTTCTCCTTCAATCCACTTGTATACCGACCAGTTCCAAGGATAATGCTTTGATGGGTGTCCCATGGCAAGTGGCTCAGGAATAGAAAATGATAAATGTGGCGCTAAAACTTGCAACCATTTTTGCTCCTTTGGAATTTGCAACGCATAATCTTCAGCGCTCGGTAGCCTAATTAACATTTGGTTACCTAAGCGGAAGATTCTATTGTCTATGCCACTACATTTAACGGGTTTAACCGACAAATGTGCCCAATGCGGAAATTGCTCTGCAACGAGTTTACTAACAAGTGGTACAGTAATCTCTAGTTTATCTAATAATTGCTTATTAATCATGTTCACAACTTCATCAATTACAGCAACAGAATATCCTTTAAATCTATTAATATCTGTTTGTGTATAGAGTATTTACCAATTAATTCACTAATGCTATATGTAGAATATTATTTAATAGCGTACTCTTAAAGAATTTATAATATCTCATTATGTACAAACGGCAAGGTGATCTCCTGGGACGCCACCGTGGTGGCCGGACATCCCGGGGGCCGCTGGGGGTCCGGACTTCCTCAACAAGCAGGGCCTCGACGACTTCGCGCTCAACGGGGCCGACCACGTCTACGACATCCCCAACCAGGTGGTGCGCGGGGTGCGGGCGGAGACGGGCATCTCGGTGGGCTACGTGCGCGCGGTGGCGCCGAACTATACCTTCTTCGCGGTCGAGACCATGATGGACGAGCTGGCCAATCTCGCGAAAGTCGATCCGGTCAAGTATCGCCTCGACATGCTCGGCGGGGCGCCGCGGCTGGCCAACGTGCTGCGCATCGTGGCGGAGCGGTCGGGCTGGGGCACGCCGTTGCCGGCGAACGTGGGCCGAGGAGTCGCCTGCGTGTCCGCCCAGGAGAAGAAGACCCCGACCTGGACCGCCACCGTCATCCAGGCGCGGGTGGAGCCCGCCACCGGCAATGTCAAGGTCGAGAAGATCATCTGCGCGGTGGACTGCGGTATCGTCGTGAATCCCGACGGCGTCCGCTCCCAGGTGGAAGGCTCGCTCCTCTTCGGCCTCTCCAACTCGATCAAGGAGAAGGGCACCGTCGCCAAGGGCGCGCTGGAGCAGAAGAACTTCGACACCTACCAGGTCCTCCGCATGAGCGACCTGCCCGACGTCGTCGAGGTGCACGTCGTCCAGAGCACCGAGTATCCCACCGGCGTGGGCGAGCCCGGCGCGACCACCATCGCGCCCGCGCTGTCCAACGCCATTTTCGCCGCCACCGGCGCGCGGGTCCGGCAGGTGCCGCTCCAGCCCGACCGCGTCCTCCGCGCCATTCAGCAGAAGGCCTGACGTCCTCCGGGGCGGGGACGGGCTCGCGCCCCCGTCCCCGCCGCGGTACGCTTGGACCATGCCGGATACGCGCGGGACCACCCTCCTCGTGGTGGACGACGAGCCCGAGATGCGCTCGCTCCTCGTCGACATCTTCGGCGCGGAGGGGTGGCGGGTAGTCAGCGTCGAGGACGGCGCCGACGCCGCCGAGGCGTATCGCCGGGAGCAGCCCTCGGTGGTGCTCCTCGATCTCGCCATGCCCCGCATGGGCGGCATGGAGGCGCTGGGGGAGATCCGCGGAGTGGACCCCGACGCCAGCGTCATCATCCTCACCGCATACGTCGAGATCCCCCGGGCGGTGGAGGCCATGCGCCTCGGGGCCTACGACTATCTGACCAAGCCCTTCGTGAAGGACGAGCTCGTCCTCACCGTGCAGCGCGCGCTGGAGCGGCGGCGCCTCGTCGCGCGCGTGGAGGAGCTCGAGCGCGAGTCGGGCCCGGTGGGCTCGCTGCGCCGCCTCATGGGGCCCAGCGCGGAAGTGACGCGACTCATCGCCCAGTGCCTCGCTGCCGCCGAGTCGCCCGGCCATCTCACCATCGAGGGCGAGCCGGGACGGGCAAGGAGCTGGTGGCGCGCGTCATCCACGAGGAGAGCCCGCGGCGCGGCCGCCCCTTCGTCACCCTGGACTGCGGCGCGACGCCGGAGTCGCTGGCGGAGCCCGAGCTGTTCGGCTGGGAACCGGGCGCGGCGCGCGGCACCGAGGGAGCCGCGAGGGGTTGCTGGCCCGGGCCGCCGGCGGCACGCTTTTCCTGGACGAGCTGACCGCGCTGCCGGGGCCGGCCCAGACGCGGCTGCTGCGCGCCCTGCGCGAGGGGCAGACCCAGCCGCTGGGCGGCTCCCACCCCTTTCCGGTGACCGCGCGCGTGATCGCGGCCGCGCGCGCCCCGCTCGAGAGCGAGGTGCGCGCGGGGCGCCTCCGGCAGGACCTGGCGGCGACCCTGGGCGAGACGCGGGTGACGGTGCCGCCGCTGCGCGAGCGGCGCGAGGACATCATGGTGCTGGCGCGTCGCTTCGCCGAGGAAACCGCCATGGAGCGCGGCCGGCCGGTGCGGGGCATCTCCGAGGCCGCCTGGCAGCTCCTCCTCGCCCACGCCTGGCCCGGCAACGTGCGCGAGCTGCGTGACGTGATCCGCCGCGCGGTCGTGCGCTGCGAGGACGAGGTGGAGCCCGATCACCTCTGGCCGCGCGGGCGGCGCGCGGAGACGGGCGCGCCGCGCGCGTCCGCCGGCGGCCTGTCCCTCCGCGAGCTGGCCGAGCTGGGCGCCGCCGAGGCCGAGCAGCAGGCCATCCGCGAGGCTCTGCGCGCGAGCCGGGCAACAAGAGCGCGGCGGCCCGCCTGCTCAAGACCGACTACAAGACGCTACACGCCAAGATGCGTCAGTACGCCATCACCGCCGACGAGCACCGGCCCGCTTGACAACGTGGGACGCCTATGGGAATTTCGCCGCTACTCGTGACCTGAAGCCGATTCTGTCCGCTCTGTCCGCTCCGTCCGCTCGGTAGTGGTTTTGCATCTTCCTTCGTGACCGGACCAGGAAGGAGAGCCAGGATGCCTGCCAAGGATCGAGGCCAGAAGGCTGACGCGAAGCAAGTGAGCCGCCGGCAGTTCCTCCGCCGCGCCGGCTGGAGCGGGGTGGGAGTGGGCGCGCTCGCGCTGGGCGCTCCGCGCGGCCGCGCCGCCGCGCAGGCCGGAGTGTATCCCGAGTGGATCCCCGCGAGCACCAAGACCCCCAAGCGCGGCGGGACCCTCACGCGGGCCTCGGCCTGGGATCCGCCGATGCTCGATCCGCGGATGACCCAGTCGGTGGGCCTGTACCAGTTCGCCGGCCTCACGAGCAACCGCCTCGTCCGCTACGCCTTCCCCGACGAGGCCAGCGGCCCCGGCGACATGGGGCTCAAGGGCGACCTCGCGGAGTCGTGGTCGGCGAGCCCGGACTACCGCATCTGGACCTTCAAGCTGCGCCAGGGCGTGAAGTGGCAGAACGTGCCGCCGCTCAACGGGCGCGAGCTCACCTCCGCCGACATCAAGTACTGCTTCGAGGCCTACGCCAAGGAAGGCGTGCAGACGTTCAACTTCAAGGAGATCGAGGGGATCGAGACGCCGGACAAGTACACGGTGCGGCTCCACATGCAGACGCCCAACGTGCTTCGTGCCGCAGGCGCTCGCCGAGCCCATCGCGGTGATCTTCTCGCGCGAGGTGCTCGAGGAGGACGGCGACCTCAAGAAGCGCCTGATCGGCACCGGGCCCTTCATCCTCAAGGAGCACACCCGCAAGGTGCGCGTCGTGCTGGCGCGCAACCCGGACTACTTCGACAAGGGCCGCCCCTACGTCGACGAGTACATCATCCTGTCCACGCCCGACGCCGCCACCCGCACCGCCGCCTTCCGCACCGGCCAGGCCGACTTCATCTACGTGGCGAGCCCCTCCGAGGTGGAGATGCTCCGCAAGACCAACCCCAACCTCGTCGCGCAGTCCTACCACAACACGCTGACGCCGTTCGGCCTGGCGATGGCCCAGGACAAGCCGCCCTTCAACGACGTGCGGGTGCGCCGCGCCATCGCCATGGCCATCGACCGGCAGAAGCAGGTGGACACCGTCTTCGAGGGCCACGGCATCCTCGGCTGGGGCGTCCCCTACATCTACTACCAGGACAAGGCGCCGACGGCGGCCCAGTTCGGCCCGTGGTGGCAGTACAAGCCGGCGGAGGCGAAGAAGCTCCTCGCCGAGGCCGGGCACCCCAACGGATTCTCGACCACGCTGTTCTACTACGAGTACTTCCCGCAGATGACCTCGCAGGTGCAGCTCGTCCAGTCCGATCTGAAGAAGAACCTCAACATCGACGTCAAGATCACCAAGATGGACTACACGACCTACTACGGGCGCTACGTCGACGGAAAGTGGGACGGGCTGTCGTGGGGGTTCCAGTCGGGCCACGCGGTGGGCATCGACGAGCGGACCTACCAGTACATGCACTCCAAGTCCACCAAGAACTTCTTCCGCGTCAACGATCCCCAGATCGACGAGCTGTCCACCAAGCTCCGGCAAACGCCCGACCCGAAGGAGCAGCGGGCCATCACGAAGAAGATCGTCGATCGGGAGTTCGACCAGGTGCGCGGCTGTGGATGCCCTACGACAACGGCTTCCTGGTCTTCCAGCCGCACGTGCGCAACGGTGCCGCGCTCGCCCTCCGGCGCACCGACGGCTACGGCTCGCCGCACATCGCCCGGGTCTGGCTCGACAAGTAGGGCCGGGGACGCAAGGGCGCGGCCCCATGTACAAGTACGTGCTCCGCCGGGCGCTGCTGGCCGTACCCGTGCTCGTGCTGTCCTCGCTGATCGTGTTCGGGCTGATGCGCGTCATGCCCGGCGACGCGCTCACCGCGCTGATGGCGGAGTCCGGGAATATCGGCGAGAAGGAGCTGGCAAGGTCCGCAAGGATCTCCGCCTCGACCTGCCGTACCACCAGCAGTACCTGATCTGGGTCTGGCAGATGGTAAGCCTCTCCCCCGGCGACTCGCTGTTCACCGGCGAGCCCATCGTGGTCAGCCTGAAGAAGGCGATACCCGTCACGCTCGAGCTGACGCTTCTCGCCATGGTGCTGGGGGTCGCCCTCGCCGTGCCCATCGGCGTGCTCTCCGCCACCCGGCAGGACACGGCGTCGGACTACGCCGGGCGCATGGTCGCGGTGTCCGGGCTCTCCCTGCCCGATTTCTGGCTGGGCACCCTGGTGATCACCTTCGCTGCCATCTGGTTCCACTGGATTCCGCCCATCGGCTACACGAGCTTCTGGGACTCGCCGTGGCGCAATCTCCAGCAATTCCTCTTGCCCGCGGCGGTGCTGGGCTTCCGCCTGGCCGCCGCGACCATGCGCATGACGCGCTCCACCGTGCTGGAGGTCCTGCGCGAGGACTATGTCCGCACCGCCTGGGCCAAGGGCCTGGCGGGCCGCATCGTCGTCTACAAGCACGCGCTCAAGAACGCGCTGATCCCGGTGGTGACGGTGATAGGCGGCCAGCTCGGCGTGCTCCTGGCGGGGGCGGTGGTGGTGGAGACGATCTTCGCGCTGCCCGGCATGGGACGGCTCACCGTCGAGGCCATCGCCTACCGCGACTATCCGGTGGTGCAGACCAATGTCATGCTGGTGGCGGGCACCCTCGTCACCCTCAATCTCCTGGTGGACATGACCTATGCGTGGCTCGATCCGCGCATCCGGTATCAGCTGAGGCGGGGGGCGCGTGAACGGTGACCGCTCCTCCGCCTCGGTGACCACGGTGGCCGCCCCCGCGCTCGCCATCCGGAGGTGGGGGCCGCGCCCATGACGCACCGGCCGTCGCTCTGGGCCATACTCCGACGGAAGCCCCTCGGCGCCGCCTCCGGCGCCATCATCGTGCTGCTGGTCCTCACCGCGGTCTTCGCCGACGTGCTCGCGCCCTACGATCCGCTGGAAACCCACCCCGAGATCCGCCTGGCCGCCCCCAGCCGCGTGCATCTCTTCGGCACCGACGACATCGGCCGCGACGTCCTCAGCCGCATCATCCACGGAAGCCGCATCTCGCTGTGGGTCGGGTTGCTCGCGGTGGGAATCGGGACCGTGGCCGGCATGCTCATCGGGCTGGCCTGCGGCTACTTCGAGGGGCGCCTCGATCTCACCCTCCAGCGGCTCATGGACGCGATCCAGGCCATTCCCGGTCTCATCCTCGCCCTGGCCATCGTGTCCGTGCTGACGCCGAACACGACCAACGCCATGATCGCCATCGCCATCGTGATTGTTCCCGGCAACTCGCGGATCGTGCGCGGCGCCGTGCTGTCCGCGAAGCAGAACCGCTACGTCGAGGCCGCGCAGGCCCTGGGCTGCCGCCACCTCTCCATCCTCGGGCGCCACATCCTGCCCAACGTGACCGCGCCCATCCTCATCATCGCGTCGATCTGGCTCGGCAATGCCATCCTCATCGAGGCCACGCTGTCCTTCCTCGGGGTCGGCACCCAGCCGCCCACGCCGTCCTGGGGACTGATGCTGAGCAGCACCGGCCGCGCCTTCATGGAGCAGGCGCCGTGGCTGGCGATCTTTCCGGGACTCGCCATCAGCCTGGCGGTGCTCGCCTTCAACCTCTTCGGCGACACGCTGCGCGACGCGTGGGATCCGAAGCTGCGCCGGAACGGCTAGCCCGCCGGGCAGGCGGGCGACGTAGGGGAGGTTGCGGTACCGCTCGCCCGCGTCCAGCCCGTAGCCCACCACGAAGGCGTCGGAGATCTCCCGCCCCGCGTAGTCCACCTTCACCTCCACCGGACGGGCCCGCTGCTTCACGAGGAAGGCGCAGATACGGAGGGAGGCGGGGCGGCGCGTCTCGAAGTTGCGCAGGAGATAGGACAGGCTGAGCCCGCTCGCGCAGATGCCCTCCACCACGATGACGTCCTTCCCCTCGATGGGATCGTCGAGGTCCTTGCGGATCCGCACCACCCCGGACACGCTCGCGCGCGCATAGGGCACGATGGAGATGAAGTCGAGCGTGGCGGGGACGGTCAGGGCCCGGGCGAGGTCCGCGATGAACACCGCCGCCCCCTTGAGCACGCCCACGAGGTGGGGCTGGCGGCCCGCGTAGTCGGCGGAGATCTGGGCGCCGAGCCGGGCGACCTCGGCGCGGATGGCGTCGGCATCGAGGACGATCTCGCCGACGGCGTCCGGGCCCCGCAGCATCAGGCGAACCGGGCGACTCGCACGAACTCGCGCGCGCGCTCGATGACGGGGGCCTCGACGAGGCCCATGCGGGCCAGCTCGTCGAAGCACTGCGAGATGGTCAGGATGGCGTGCAGCGTGTAACCCTTCTCCGCGAGGCGCTCGCGGCCCCCCTGCTCGCGGTCGATGAGGATGACCAGATCCCGCACCACCAGCCCCGCGGACTCCAGCGCTCGATCGCCTCGAACTTGCTCGCCCCGTCGGTGATGATGTCGTCGATCACCACCACGTGCTCGCCGGGGTGAAGGCGCCTCGATGCGCCGCTTGGTGCCGTAGCCTCGATTCGCGGCGCGGGTACACGAGGGGACGCCGCCGGCCAGGCTGGTCGCCACCGCGAGCGGTAAACCCGCGTGGGGATGCTGGCGATCCGGTCCGCGCGGCAGTGGCGCTCCGCCTCCGCCATCAGCGCGCCGATGCGCGCGAGCACGTCGGGATGGGAGATGACCACGCGGAGGTCCATGTAGAAAGGCGACGGATCCCGGACTTCAGCGTAACTCCCGAACTGGAGGGCCTCGATCTCGAACAGGCGCTGGATGAGGTCGCGATGGGTGACGGTGGGACTCATCCGCCCATTCCGCCAGGATGGCCTCCGCCGCGCGGGCAGGTTCTGGCGCCGCCGTGACCGGCGGGCCGACCACATAGCGCGCGCCCGCGCGGGTCGCGGCCCCCGGGTGGCGACGCGCGACTGGTCGTCCGGCGCCGTCCGCCGGCGGCACGCCCGGCGTCACGATGAGCCAGTCGGCCCGAGCGTGTTCGGGATCGACGCGATCTCCTGCGGCGAGGCGACGTCGCCGTCGAGCCGGGCCTTCCGCGCGCGTCCCAGGCCGGAGCACGCGCCCCTGCACCGAGGAGGCCACCCCAGCTCGCCGTGGAGGTAGCGCGGTCGAGGCTGTGAGGAACGTGAACGCGATGACGAGGGGCCGGCGCACCGGAGCTCGCCGGCCGCCGCCCGCGCCGTCTCCGCCGCGGCCGCATCATCGCGCGCCCGCCGGAAGCGTGGACGTTGAACATGAAGACGCTGGTGCGCGTGGCCTATGGGCCGGGGCCGCCATGGTGTTCGGGACGTCGTGGACCTCAGGTCGAGGACACCTCGGCGCCCGCTTGTGCACGCCTCGACCGCGGCGGGGCCGGTGGCGGTGAAGAGCTGGGAGCCGACCTGTGACGGATGACGAGACCGTCGAGGCGGTCCATGAGGGCTTCCGCCTGGCCAGGCTCTCGATGTCGAGAGCGACGATGAGGCGCTGCGCGGCCGGTAGGCGCTGCGCGCGCAGGCGGTCGCTAGGCATGGGGGGCGGCATGGTACTCCTGCAGGTCCTGGACGGCGATCTCTCCCCTAGCAGGGCCTTGATGCGCCGAGGCCGCCTGGCGCCGTCCACCGTGGTGTAGTAGGGGATGTTCTGGGTGACGCGGTGCGGCGAATCAGGACGATTCGCGCCGGCGCGGCCTTCTTCGGCGAATTGAAGACCAGCGCGATCTCGTCCCGCACTTCATGAGGTCCACGATATTGGGCCGGTAGCCTCGCCGACCTTGGCACCATCTCGACGGTCATGGCCTGCAGCGTGAGCAGCTTGGCCGTGCCCGCGGTGGCCACCAGGCTGAAGCCCATCTCGGCCAGCCGCTGCGATGCCCAGCGCCGCCGCTTCTCGCGGTTCTTCCGAGACGAAGACCTTGCCCGAGGTCGGCAACGGCAACCCTGCCGCGATCTGCGCCTCGACGTAGGCCTTGCGGAAATCGCGGTCGATCCCGATGACCTCGCCGGTGGACTTCATTTCCGGGCCGAGGACACGTCGACCCGGGGGAACTTGATGAAGGGGAACGACCGCCTCCGATGGCGATGTGACCGACCTCGCGCTCCTCGACGAAACCGAGGTCCACCAGTGTCGGGCCCAGCATGACTTGGTGGCGAGCTTGGCCAGCGGCACCCGATGGCCTTGGATACGAAGGGCATGGTGCGGGAGGCGCGCGGGTTCACCTCGAGGACGAACACTGTCCGTTCTTGATCGCGATTGGATGTTGAACAGCCCGATCATGCCGAGCTCGAAGGCGAGCGCGCGCGTCTGGCGCTTGATGGTGGCCACCTGGTCGTCGCCCAGCGACAGGGAGGCAGGGCGCAGGCGGAGTCACCCCAGTGCACGCCGCCTTCTCCATGTGCTCCATGACTCCGCCCACGATCACGTTCACCATCGCTATGGCGTCGACGTCATCTCCAGCGCGTCCTCGAGGAACTTGTCCACCAGGATCGGGTGCTCCGGGCTCAC